>CAUZEG010000010.1:0-42410 GCA_963578775.1 Myxococcales bacterium | reverse complement strand
TGCCGAAATCCAGTCGTGCAGCCGGTCTTCTGACGACGCCGATACGGCTATCTGTGCGCCAGGATGTGCGTTGGCGGTGGCCTGCGGTATGACCACCGAAGAGGGACAGTGCAGCCTCGATTGCGATATGACCATCTGGGGCTTTGCAGATCCTTTCTACGGCGCCGGAGTGCAGTGTTGGGAGAACGCGGTAGCGGACGAGGACTGCACCATCGCGGAGCAATGTCCCGAAATTTTTTATATTCAGTAGGTTTTCTATTCTCTCGGCGAAAGCCGATGGACCTATGGCGTAGTATAATAGGGTGCGAAGGCGGCCCATACCGTCATAGCGGCGGCGGTTAATTCGGCCCGGGTGTAGCGGTTCAGGTCCTCACGGGAGAGAACTGTGACGCTCCCGAACTTATGGGTCACCGCCAATTGGAACTGTTTCTTTTCGTCCGCATGATGAAGTTCCAGTCGGTGGATATAGATGCGGCTTTGTTTCCCTTTATCGGTCGTTTCTTCCTGGTAGCTACGACCGTATAGCCGAACGATATGGCCACCACTTGCCTGCACCGAATCCATTTCAAAGACGCCCTTCGGATCTTGACGGTAGCGAGGCCCAAAGCGGTTTTGCAGCATCTTCTGCCAGTGGGCGGTATTACTCATGGGCTGACAGGGGATCGGACAGTTGCCGGCCATGACCGCGACTTCGAAGGACACATCGTTTTCGTTGGGGCGTTTGGATTCGTAGCGAATGGTAGCACCCAGCTCTGGATCGATACGGGGTGGTGACACCTGAACGAAGCCTTCCACCCTGGTGGTGGAGAGCGCTTGCATCTGGCTATCGGTTAAGGCCGATCCGGCCGGAACTGGAGCTTTGGGCGAAGAGGCTTTCTTACCGCAGCATGCGCTTAGTACTCCAGCGATAAGGACGAGTAGTAGCCACCGATTGAGCATGGTTTCCCCGGGTTCTTTGGCGGGACCACCTTGGCCCAGAAGGGGCGGGTGGTCAACTGGTCTCGATCTCCGTGACCAGAACCTGGGCCGCCAGGGCCTCGGCGCGCTCTTTCTCAAAGACGGCGACTCCCAACTGTTCGGCGTTGGCGCAGCCGGCGCCAACGGCGGCACGTATCAGGCTTTCATGATCTGCGTCGCGGTTGGCGAGCCACCCCGCCAGAAGGCTGTCGCCACTGCCGACGCTATTGCGGACTTCGATTTCGGCGGGAATGGCCCGAAAGATCCGGCCATCCAGACAGAAGAAGGCCGCCCCGCTGCCGGCCGTTACGGCACAGGCGGAGACCCCATGATTGCGGCTCAGATCGAGCAGCGCGTTGGCATATTCGTCTTCGCTGGAGGGGCTTTTTCCGAAGGTTGCGATGAACTCCGTTCGGTTGACCTTGACCAGATCGGGTCGGGCGGACAGAGCCGATTCCAGGGCCGGCCCGACGGCGTCGAGAACCAGGCAGGCTACGGACGGTCGCAGGGCCTGAGCAATACGTTCGTAGATATTGGTGGGTAGTCCCGGGGGGAGGCTGCCAGCGAGCACGACGGTGTCGGGTTGTAGCTGCTGGACCCGTTCTTTGATCTGGTCCACCAGGGCATCGGCCTGATCGGTGGTCCAGGTGGGACCCTTCTCATAATAGGTGTTGTTGGCACCCTCGGGATCGACCAATACAAAGCCGACTCTTGGTGTGATCCCCAGATTGATGACTTCATAGTTTACATCGGTTGCATGTCGGGGGGTCTTGTCATCACCGGGGAGCAGGCCCAGACCGTCATGCCCCAGATTCGCCAGGGCGCGCACAACATTGATGCCTTTACCAGTGAGTTGGCGTACTCCGGCGTTGAGGCGTTGACTGCCCGTCGACCCGATTGCTGGTACCGGAAATGTAGTCTCCCACATCGGATTGGGTGTGAGCGTTACAACCATTCGGATGGGATATTAGAACGTGAAGTACGAGCTTCGGTTCCGGAACCGGTCCAGGATCCTTTGTAGGCCCTCCACGTCGATGCTACTGCCGGTATCCACAATTCGAGTCAACTGTCGCTCCATCCTGTCGAGCAGGATCATTCGCAGCTGAATTTCGTATCGTTCGGCCCGATCACGAATTAGAGGGGTCATATCGACGGAGGCGATTTCGTTTGGAGCCACCGCCTGCGCGTCATCGCTGCCGTCTAATAGAATCGCCCTTTTCCGTACTCCATCCATGTCGATCTCTTGCGCGATCTTACGAATCAGATGGCCTTTTCCGTAGCTGGTCTTGCTCTTGCGGTTGGCAGGTTCGATCCAGAAGGACTTGTTCAGATCCTGGACAGCAGCCTTGCTAGCCCAGCGATTTCCCATGACATCAATCAGGGCCTGGGTATTCAAAACCTCCCTGGCCAGAAAATTGACCTCCGCCACCAATCGTTCCAATCCCGCAACTTCGGCGAAGATCTCAGTGAGGAAGAACTTGGGACGGGCCAGGGTATCGAGTGAGAACTCGATCTGATAGCTGACGAATTCTCGAGCAATAGGGAGATAGGCACTCAGTATTCCGCGGACCGTCTGGTCGTACTCAAATAACAGGGCCAGGTAGTCGTCCGGATTGGTGTTTTTCGCTTCTTTGAGTTTCTTATTCTTTTCTTCGCGGCTGGCCTTGGCCACAACGATCTTGTCATGGTAGCCGCGGGTCTCTTCAGCAAAGCTCCGCACGATACCCACATTGGATGTCAGTTGGAGCATTCGAGCGGTTCCTTTGAGCACAACCTCGGTGGCGTTTGCGCCCTCCGCTTTGAGCTCTTCGGAGATCCCGTTCAACGCCTGGCGGATAGTACGGATATTTGGTGTGCCGTCGAGTTCCTTATCGGTAAGCTTGATTTGTAGATTCTCGAACTGTTTCAGGGCCGACCCAGGGGTGCGGTTGACGTATTTCTCTAACTTGGAGATGGCCAGAACCACCTTGCCGAGCTTGATACCCAATTCCGGGTTCTGATCGGCAGTGATTCGTTGCTGGACCAATTTATCGTAGGCCAACTGGGCGTTCTGGGTACGGATATTCTCAAGACTACGGAGCTTGAATGACTTTCCGCTGACGATGCCAGCACCAAACGCAATGATCGCGAGTACGGCGATGCCGATCACCACCGAGATTTTGGATTTGCTCGATATCCCCATGGCGCCGTCCAGATCCAGATCTCCGACTGCGAATTGGCTCGTTATGCGCGCTGTGGGCCTGGGTGGTTGTTGCACCTGTTCGGCCGAGACTGGGGCCGCAGTAGGTGCAGTTCCACTTCGGCTCGCTTCAAGTTCGGCGAGTTTCTTGTGGAGGCCCAGCCTCGCTTTCAGATCGACAGTCTCTTTTCCACCGTTTTCTTCGCTCATGGGTGTCGACTTCCTCCCGCACCACCCTGCGGCTCAGGGCAGATTCAAACCCATCGATCATAGGGGCGTCTGGCATCTGGGTCAATCTTCGATTGGAAGTCCAGATAGCTCGCTTTACCGGCAGCGAGAGGAGGTGATGAATACGACATCAAAATGACCAGCCCATCGAGGCTCCTGTGGGGCTGATAAAAAGGCTGCTTCGAGGGGTTGTGGATGAGGGATTGTGGTCAAGAAACCACCATAGGACACTTCCCACCACCATTGCGCTGGATACCCCGTAGAGCAGAGTCGCGTTATCGATTTTCTGGTGGCCGCGTTCGTAGAGGTCGAAGCTATAGAATTGGCTGTGCAGGGTTTTGCCAGTGGCGGAGTCGAAGGCCTGTCCCGCCCTGGAGAGGTCGTTGTCGGCGCTGGCATGGACCAGAACGGCGCCAATCAGGCCGAGTACTCCAATGGCGCCGGTCAGGCCCGCCCATCTCCTCCGGCTGCTCCGGGGTAGGGCCCGGGCCTCCCTGGGTACACCCACAAGGATGGCCTCTTCGGCCCCGGTGGTGATCTGCACGGTCTGGGCCAGAAGGGCCACATGACCCATTGTAATGGCGAGATGATAGCTTCCGGGAACAAGCCGCCACCCCTCGTCCGGTGGGGTTCCTATATCGGTTCCGTTTAGCAGGACTTTTGATTCGGCGGGGATATTCCGAAGCACAAGATCACCACCCGGCAGATCAATCTGGATCGGTCGATTTTTCTGGTCCGAAATGAAGACCTCTTTTCGAATGTGGATTTTGCCGTGCCATAATTCCACGATCTGGGTGCCGACGATGGACGGTACAGCCTGCTGGGCTTGCTGGTCTTCAAGCCGGACGCCATTCAACCAGATCTGGGCCAGACGAGTGCGGCTATGGATCGCTATGTTCACCATCTGAGCCGTTGCGTTCATTCGCTTCAGGACGGATTGGAATTCGCGCCGATCTCGGCGCGATAAGCTCTTGTCCTCAAGCAGGGCTTTGACGGTCGATATCCCCTGTGTCTGGTCTCCAATCTTATACACGCACCAGGCCCGAAACACCGTATAGGCAGGCAGCGAATTCAACTTTTCCGCCTTGGAGATCTCCACCACGGCGGCCTCAAAATTGCCCGCACGGTAGAGCTTACGGGCCGATTCATAATACGAAAACGCCGCATCGGAATCCGAGCCGGACCGTGCCCAGGACACGGAGCATGTGGCCAGGGCACAGAGAACCACGACAAAGCGTGTCAGTTGTCTTATGGCATGTCCGTTCATCATTCGAGGTTGGTCATATCGGGTCGTAACGAAAAGCGAAACACATCGTTTTTGTCGACGTGGATGGTTTGCCGCAGGGTCTGGTAATCCGTTCTGGAGATCGTAATGCGATAGGTCGCGGGTGGTAGTGAGAGGGTTTTCGGCGTTTGAAAACGGCGGATTTTCTCTCCATCGGAGGAAAGGTTTTTCAACCGGACTCGAGCCATGCTGGGCTTGGTTTTGAAGGTCACCTTAAGCTTTTCCGCGACGCTTTCCTGCAGCGATGCGGCAGCCACCGTGGGTATGGCTTGTGGTTCTGCGTTGGTTTCCACCTCCTGCCTTGTGGCGCCAGCATCGACAGGGCTTGTGTCGTCAGAGGAGTGGGTCGCATCCGGGGGAGTGTTGACGGCCAGATTGGCCCCAGATTTTGACGAGGGCTGAACCGCAACGAGTCCGATGATCAGCGCCACGGCGATACAGCTACCAGCTATGATCGGCCGATTGGATTTTGGTTTGGACGCAACGCGGTCCGGGGCTGTTGGTATAACCCGGGTCGGGGGTTCATTATCCGCCATCCGTACGGTGGGGCGCTCTGCACCATCAGCGGGTGGTGAACTCGGCTCCACTGTGGGCATATCGAGAGTGGGTACCTGCTGCGCCGTGGAACGCCGGTAGGGGTTGGGATCGTCGAGTTTTATGATCTCGGCCGTTGTACCCAGGTCGTGGTCGTCCTGCGGTATGTTACTCAGATTATCTATGAGGATGTCATCAAGCCGTTCGATTACGACATCCGCGCCCCGGGGTCTTTTCAGGGGCTGCTTTTGCATTAGAGATATTATCAGATCTTCAAGTTCCTTCGGGAGGTCCGGCCGGGTCAGCGGCGGAGGTGCCTGCTTCATATGTGCCAGAATGGTTTCCACCGCACTCTGCCCCTTGAAGGGCCGTTTTCCTTCCAGGCATTCGTACATCAATACTCCCAGGGCATAGAGATCACTCTGGGAGCTTGTTTGATTAACCGCTTGTTCGGGGGACAGATATTCGGGCGTTCCGATGATCAGTCCCTTGCGAGTCAAGGCGGTTTTTTTCGGCCCGAATTCCTCGTGGTCGATGGGTTTCGCGATTCCGAAGTCCAGGACCGTAACAAAATCACTGGTTCCCTCTCGATCGGACAAGATGATGTTGGCGGGTTTTAGATCCCGGTGAATCACACCACGACCGTGTGCCGCGGACAGCGCGGCAGCAATCTGCCTTGCGATGTGGACTGTTCCTTCGACCGAGAGGGTACGCTCAGTCTTTAATCGCCCCTTCAGGGTCACCCCTTCAATATAGTCCATAACAAGATAGGCACCGAATTCGTCGTGGACTCCATAATCGTGGATGCGAACGATATTTGGGTGTTGCATTTGACTGAGGACCATCGCCTCCCGGCGAAAGCGCTTGAGTTGGGTTGATGCGTCCTCTCCGGTCGTGGTGACCAATTTGATGGCCACGGGTTGGTGAAGGCGCATATGTTCGCCAAACCACACGGTCCCCATTCCACCTTCACCGATCTGAACGAGTATGCGGTAGCTGTCGCTGACGTGGGCGGTCGTCGACGCAGGAATACCAGAGGAACACAACCCCTCCGGTAGTGTGGGGGTTTCATCCGTCGGACACTGCCGCTGGTACCCCCGATATCCGCACGCCGGACAGACTCTCATGTCCTAAGAATATCGCGAGAGCCGGGATTGCGTCCAGCCGCCACGAAATCAGGGTATTTCACCCATGCGCGAAAGAGCTGCTTCTACCTTTTGGCCCTGGGCTGAGTTGGGGCCAACCAGACGCTGGAGTCGTCGATATACTTCGATCGCTTTTCGGTGATTTCCCTGCACTGTGTACGCTTGTGCAAGATCCCATAGAGCAGGCTGATACTTTGGATTGAGCGAAAGTGCCTGGCGAAGGTGGATCGATGCTAGCGAGATCTCGCCGCTCTTGAGATAGGCCCGACCCAGCTTGGCTCGGGCTTCACTGGTGGGTGATATTCGTAAAGCTCGTTCAAAGGTGGTGATTGCGAGTCTCGGATTGCTTCGAAGAAGTTTTGAGCCACGAGACATGAGCTGGTCATAGGTTGCCGCGCGCGGTGGAGGTCTTGGAGCTGGCGCTGGTGTTTTCGGTGGTTTCGCGATCCTTGTCCTGGCCGGTTTCTCTTCCACTGGAGGGGAGGGCGGGCTCGTAGATTCGAGTTCTTCGGAAGTGGTGGCTTCGGCTTCGCTGCTGTCTTCCAGTTCGCTCGGGTCTTCAGTGTCGGCCGCTGATGATGGAGTTTCCGACGGCTCCTCATTCTCGACTTCATTGTTTGGACCGGTTCGGTTGGACGCTGCAGGAGGGCCGTCAGGGATCTTCTCGAAGCTGGGAGTAAGGTACTCATCGGGAATGGCCGGCCCATCGTCTTGGAGTAAACCGGAGATCAACATCCAGGCTGCGATAATACCGAGGACACTTGCCATGACGGTAATCCATAGCGCCCGTCCATGGGCACCCTCTGTGATGTCGAAAACATCGATCGGGCTCGCTGCGGACTGGCTATCCGACTCCTCATAGATGAAGCGGGCTTTAAAGTCGGACAGGGATCCGACCTTTTCCCATTCTCCCCCTTTCTTACTTATCTCGTCGCTTGGGCGTACCATGCCGTCGTTGGCCCATTGTTCGAGCAGGGTTCGATTCGGGAAATAGAGAACTGCGCCGTCCTTCTTACGAATGTACGATCCCTCGGATGTCTCAAACTCCGGCTTCGAATCCGTGGTCGTGGTCCCCGTGCCGACCTGAAAGACCAGCGCACATGCCGGACAGGTTTTTGTGATAGGTCCCAAAAGGATCTGTTCGGTCGCCAGATCCATTCGAAAGCCGCAACGTGGACATATGACATTGTGGCTGGTGTTCATTAGGTGCGCGGTTGGTTGGTACGATACTCACCAACAATTTCAATCGTTCGTGGTCGCAACGCAAATATTTTTTGGTATGAAGTTATCCAATGGGAAGAATTTTGTCCCAAAGACCCGCGAACTGCACGCCGACTCCGATGCCCAGCCCGATAAGAATTCCGATCGCCAGAAATAGCCATCCTCCGGATGAGGATTCGGTATTACTTTCCTGCACATTGAAGGTGAACTGCCCGGTTGTATAGGCTGGCGACGATTCTTCGTCCTCGAGTTCCGAGTCATACTCGGCATCTTCATCGTCGTCATCTTCGTCTTCGTCGCCGTCTTCGTCGCCGTCTTCGTCCTCGTCTTCGTCGCCGTCTTCGTCCTCGTCTTCGTCGCCGTCTTCGTCCTCGTCCTCGTCCTCGTCCTCGTCATATCCCGGAACGGTTGTAGCTGCTAGACCGGCCTCGATCTCCTCAAGAGATGGGATATCCGCGTAGGAAGGGGCTCTTGCTGTCTCGTTAAGAGCATCGTCCCCATCCAAAAGCCGTTCCTCAGTAAGCGGTTTGGCTTTTTCCAGGGCGTCTTCGTGATTGTCGTCGTCGTTGATGAGGTCGATGAAATCCCCCAGTTTCTTCCATTCGGATGTCTCAGTCGATACTCCCACATTTGTCAGGTCGCGTTTGGATGCCACCCAGCGTTGCAGAGCGTTTAGTCCATGAAAGTTGTATGTGAGTCCGCCAGGGATAAGGAGTTTCCACATCACCTGTTCGGGATCCGTTACGGCATATTCTTCAGGATCATCCGAATAGAAGATGGCATCGCTGGCAGATTCGTCTTCGTCTTCGTCTTCGTCTTCGTCTTCCACGGCATCATCGTCTTCCACGGCATCATCGTCTTCCACGGCATCATCGTCTTCCACGGCATCATCGTCTTCCACGGCATCATCGTCGTCTGCATCGCTTGTGTCTGGTTCCGGTTCTTCCTCGGGCGCCTCTACGACTTCCTCCGGTTCGGCGGCCTCTTCTTCCTCTTTTTCTACCTTTTTCGCCTTGCTGGAAGATTTTTTCTTCTTTGCGGTAGACTTTTTCTTTTTAGTCTTCTTCGCTGGTTTCGGAGTTTCTTCCTCGGGCACCTCGATATTTAGTGCTTCCAGATCAATAGCGCTGCCTGGGCCGGGATTCAACTCCCCACAATGGGGACATGGAACCTCTTCAGCCGGGTCGATCTCATCCGTAGAGACCTCAAAGCTCTCCCAACAATGGATGCAAACAAACGGTGTAGTTTGTTTCTTTGCCATTGGATGTACGTCCCCAAGCTCAATCGGTTTCCAGAGCGACGTTTGTTCGTATCATGGACTTGTAGTGCTAGGCAAACAAGCCGGAGCCTAAATCTGGAGCCCAGTTTACCGGCATAGATCAAGAACAGGATCGTTCGCTGTATGGCAACCACGCGTACAAGTATTCGGGTTTGCCCGCATTCTGGTACGACAGTTTGATTTGAAATTGATCGGATGCGGGTTCACGCCCAATCCCTGCTGGCCAAGGGTAGCGTGGCATTGGGTACAGTCATTTTCTGAGTGGCATGCCACACAAGCCCGAAGATTACGTTGGGCCTGGAAGGAGTGGTGCTGTGGAGCTCGAACAGTACCCGGTTGATTGTTCCAGCCCATGGGGTGGAACTTGAGCGACTCGGATGGGAAGCTTGCCGCCTGGCCAGACATGACCACTCCAGACCGTTCATGACAGCTGGTGCAGAACGTCTGGAGTCGATGACAGGATTGGCAGGCGAGGTCGTTCCCACGCGTTCGGACCGGGTGGATAAGGATCCAGTTGGCGGGATGGACGCGTCCCGGACGTAAGGCACCGGTATGACAATCCTGGCAGAAATTCTTGGTGTGGCAGTTGGCACAATACTCCTCGCGGGCCCGTCCAATAGCTGCATGGTCTTTCAGGAAGGCCGTGTCGTGGGCATCACCGAAGTATCGTCCCGATGGTCGAATTTCACCCTGTGCTCCGTAGTCGGTACGTACTTTACCGTTCCGTTCGGTTTCGTGGCAGGTGGCACAGTTGAGTGGAGCTTCGTCGCCCGTATGACAGGTTAAACATGTACCCATAAGGGGTAGGCCATTGTCGCGGGTGGCAACCTGCACACCAGGAACCTCGTTATGGCAGGTTACGCATTTGATACCCTTGTCCACATGAACTTTATGGTTCATCTTGATGTGGGGTTTGGGCAGAATGATAAGCGGTGGCATGTTGATCGCCGATGTCGTTTCCGTAGGATCGCCGCCAGCCGGGAATTGCGGTTGATACCCACGGTGACAGGTCTCACAGGTTCCCGATGGCATATCCTCGTCGCCGGGCTCACCCGCCAGATGACAACCGAGGCAGATCTCTTCTCCCTCTGCTCCTACCGGTAGAAGGTTGTCGCTGCTTACGACACTTCCTTCTGCGCTATCGTGACAGAAGGTGCACTCGACGCCAGCCTTGTCTACATGCACCTTATGATCGAAGGCCAGAGGTATGTACTGGTCTGGGAAGAGCACTGGCGACGGTAGATGTTTACGCTTGGGCGGGGTATGGGCCGGGCCGGCCTTTTTTGCGGCTTCCTCTGCATTCTCCGGATCCTTGAAGCTTCCTTCGCTTGCGAGGGCAGCCGTCAAGCCAACCACAGACGCCAACACCAGCAGAAGGACCGTACGTAGACGTACAGTGTACGGGCGTGTCTCAGGCATTATTGTCCACCTCCGAAGGAACTGGATAACACCAAAACCGCACGTGTCGCATGTTTTTCTAGGCGTGTTTCATGATTTTCAACGAAGGCCCGAAGCGTCCAGCCCGGCGCAAATTGATAATTGGCCGAAATATGACCCCCGTAGCCATTCGTATGTAGATTCGTATTCACCGTATCGTTGATGTACACAAAGGTGAAGCCGGCCCGAAGGGTCAGTTTGGGTATACCGACGGGCATTCCCCCTTCAAGCCAGAACAGATTCCAGGTACCCGTTGCTCCCTGGTAGTGGTCCCAGGATAGCAGCATGGATTTTCGTTTCTTGCTCCAGAAGATCCCCAGATGGACACCGGGCTCATAATCGGGGGCGCGGGCATCTTCAACGACTCGAAAGGTACCCCGTGCATTGATGAGGAACCCTGGTGCCAGGTGGATCCGCGCACCGAGACTCATGTCTTGCATGGGGTAAAGGGAAAAGACACTCCAAATGCTGTTGGTGTCGAAAATGGGGACTGTGCGGTTATAGCGTGCTTCAAGCTCGAACAGGTCCGTAATGGGCGCAAGTACGCGGCCACGTAGATCCCCGAGGACATCTCCGATGAGATCGTAGCGGGCGTTCGCATCCACAAAAACGATCCCCGGAAAGGCCAGGCTAATGGCGCCACCAACCTGGCGACTCCGAATATTGGCCCGATCATCGGCACCGACTTCGCGCCACTCCCGGGCGTCAATCCGAATCGAATGAAGTCCGATGTCGTTGGAGAACAGGCTACCACCGTACATCAATACCATCGGGTCGTCGCGGTGCTCGGCAAACCCATCCAATCGAAATGGGTTCCAGCTTACGCTATCTCGGAGTTCACTTGGTTCCATACCCGCGAGCAGGCCGACCCCAAATTTTACGGGTGTACGAAAGCGAACCAATCCGCCATCGACCATGGCAAAGCCCAGGCTATCCAGGCGGACAAACCGTCCAAGCTCGAAGTCGATGACGCCGTTCGCCACACCATAGCCAGCGACGCTTGCGCTGAGTACATCGAAACGGACAGGGCGAATCACATCGCGCCAGATGATATGTTCGCCGGAATCGGCTGGAGCTCCCACAAGGGTCAGTTCACCCACGTTGGGATCGCCCTGAAGACGCAAGAGAGTTCGTGCAAAGATACGACCCTTGCCACCGTGAGGGAGGGTCATAGCCATTACGCTAAGGGTTTCTCCAAAGCGAAGGCGTTCGATGGGGTTTCGGTTCGCGTCCAGATACCGATAGACGTTCAGGCTGGTATCACTCTGGATATCCCAGACAACAGCGGATGCCGTTTGCGGCATGCTTACGAGGGACACCGCCACCGCGCAAAAAACGGCGCAAAATCTACGTATGATCCGTGACCCGATTCCTTTCGTCCCAACCATGACGTTCACCCTGAGACGACAAAGATACCAGAAGTTTTTCGAACACGCATCTTTGGGCAATAGGGGGGACCGTAGGCAATTTTATCTGGTGCGGTGGCCGATTTGTTTGATTCGGTGTTACCATCCCGAGCGACAGTGTTTGGGAGAGAGTCTATGAAGGTCCGATCAAAGAAAAAACAAGCGTTGGCATATCACCGTGAACCACGTCCCGGTAAGACGGAAATCCGGTCGACAAAGCCTTGTATAACAAGCCGTGATCTTTCTCTCGCCTATACACCGGGAGTGGCACATCCCTGTCTTGAAATTCACGATGATCAGGAACTGGCCTATGAGTACACCAATAAGGGAAACCTGGTCGCTGTGATCTCCAATGGAACGGCGGTTCTTGGACTGGGGAATATTGGGGCCCTGGCGGGAAAGCCGGTCATGGAGGGGAAGGCTGTACTCTTTAAGCGCTTCGCGGACATTGACGTCTTTGATCTCGAAGTCAATATGGCCGACCCAGACCAATTCATCGAGATAGTGGCTGCGATCGCTCCGACCTTTGGGGGGATCAACCTCGAAGATATCAAGGCTCCCGAGTGTTTTGCTATAGAACGCGCCCTCCGACAGCGGCTCGATATTCCCGTTATGCACGACGATCAGCACGGTACTGCGATCATTGTTGGTGCGGCTTTTCTAAACGCACTTTCCATCGCCGGCAAGGCGGCCGAATCGGTGCAGATCGTAACCTGTGGAGCGGGTGCAGCGGGGATTGCGTGCCTGAATATGTTGATAGATCTCGGTGCCCAGCCAGACAATATCATGCTTGTGGATAGTCGTGGCGTCGTGCATAGCGAGCGCACCGATCTCAATCCGGAAAAGCAACGATTTGCGAGAGAGACGAGTCGTCAGACATTGGAAGACGCCCTCGAGGGTACCGATATGTTTCTTGGTCTGAGTGCCGGCGGCCTACTTTCACCGAAGATGTTGAAGAGCATGGCCGATAATCCCATTGTATTTGCTCTTGCGAATCCGGATCCGGAGATCGACTATCCGACGGCCGTTGAGACACGAGACGATGTGATTATGGCGACCGGTCGCAGTGACTACCCCAACCAGGTCAATAATGTGCTTGGTTTCCCCTTTATCTTCCGGGGGGCCCTCGATGTTCGCGCCAGGACGATCAATGGTGAGATGAAGATAGCGGCGGCTCGTGCCCTGGCGGAGCTGGCTCGCGAGGAGGTCACCGATCAGGTCCGCATCGCCTATGACGGCGCCATGATCCAATTCGGCTCTGAATACATCATCCCCAAACCCTTCGATAACCGTGTTCTTTACGCGGTGGCACCGGCGGTCGCGGAGGCGGCGACCAAAAGTGGTGTCGCTCGGCGTCCCATTGCGGATGTTGAGAGCTATAGAGAAGATCTCAAAGCGCGGTTTCATCCATCGGTTACGGTCATGCGGCGTATCTTCGACAGAGTTCGCCAGAATCCCCCCCGGATAGTGTATCCAGAAGGGCTCGATGTAAGGATTATACGGGCTGCGGAGGTTGCCAGCGATGCAGGCATCGCTCGACCGGTTTTGCTGGGGCACCGCGAAGAGATTCTCGCCGAAGCCGAGCGAAATGAGGTCGATCTTGAACAGGCCGGTATTGAAGTCATCGATCCCAGAGATATTCCGAATCTTGAGGAGCTGGTCGATCTTCTTCATGCCCGTCGTCTCCGCAAAGGGCTGACCCGCGGTTCGGCTCGCCGGTTGCTTCGTTCGGAGACCCATTATCTTGGGGCGATGTTGGTTGAATCGGGTCGTTGTGATGGCATGGTCGGTGGGTTGAACCGTTCCTATCCCAGGGCGTTACGCCCCGTCGTTCAAACGATCGGAACCCAGCCCACGCCTGCAGTTCTATGTGCCGTATATCTGGTGTTTAAGGGAGCCGATCTGTACTTTTTTGCCGACACGACCGTGAATGTGGATCCCGATGCAACCACACTGGCGCATATCGCTACTACGGTCGGCAGGTTTGTCGAGCGGTTGGAGCTGGTCCCACGGATTGCCATGCTTTCGTTCAGTAACTTCGGTTCCGCTCGGATGGAACAGAGCCAAAAGGTGGCGGAGGCGGTACAGCTGGTCAAGGAGTCGGCCCCGAACCTTATGATCGACGGCGAGATGCAGTTTAATGTGGCGTTCAACAAAGCCTATCGAAAGAGCCTATACGACTTCTCCAGCCTCGAGGGCAACGCGAACGTTTTCATTTTTCCCAATCTGGAGGCGGGCAATATCGCCTACAAGATGATGCAGACCATCGGTGAGGCGGAGTTGATCGGTCCGGTACTTCTGGGACTCAATAAACCGGTGCATGTGTTAGAGCGTGAGAGCGAAGTCAATGACATCGTCAATCTTACCGCCTTAACGGGATTCCGAGTGGATGAATAGTGGTCTGAACAAAGTGATGTTCGCATGGTTGTCCGTAGCGTTGATCGGTACCGCACTATGGGGTTGCCGACATGAGCAACCCTGGCCGGGAACCGCCTCCGAACGTTTGGTGATCGTTCTATCCAAGAGCCTGGGGCAACTGGATCAGAGGACAGCCCATGATGGTACGACTCGAAAGGTTTCACGGCTGGTCTATCGTGGTTTGTTTCGCGTACGTGGTTCGGACCTGGCGGTCGTCCCAGATCTGGCAGAGGGACTGACTTCGGACGGCCCCCTCCGGTATTGTGTCTCCCTGCGGCGCGACGTGCAATTTCACAATGGCGCCCACCTCGCGGCGCGTGACGTATCGTATACATTGCAATGTGCCATGGATGAGGCCAACGGGTCATCCGTGCGGGGTCTCTACCTGGACCGATTTCAGGCGGATAGGCCCTTTGATATGCCGGATGGGCCCAATGGCCACCGGGTCTGCTTCAATCTTCGACAGGAGGTCGCCACCCTCCGAACCGATCTTGTCTTGGGAATTGTACCGGAGCCAGTTCCGCTCGAGGTTCGAAATCAATGTAGTCCCAAGACGGTCGTGACGGCGACCGACAAATGTAACCGATGTACCTGTAACGGGGACGGGGAATGGGTGTGTACCACGCGGGTTTGCCCGGGCTACGAGCCGCCCGGCACGGGAGATTTCAGTCTCTTTCGGCGAGATGGCGACCGGGGGCTCATCCTTGAGCGGGTAGGCTGGAACGATAACGATGCGGCGCGTGGCGTGCCCAGGTATCTGATTTTCCGTAATCTGCCGGATGAGAACGGTCGATTGCTCGCGCTGGTCTCCCAGGACGCGGACCTTGTGCTAAACGGCTTTTCTCCGGCGGTCTTGAAGGTCTTGCAAGACGTCGGTCATCTACAGACTCTGCGACATCCGTCGATGGTCGTGACCTACCTGACGATGAATACCACATTGGCCACTCTCTCGGATCGGCGCGTTCGCATGGCTATCGGCTATGCCGTGGACCGACATTGGATCACCCGAGAGCGCTTTCTGAAAGGGGCACGTCCTGCAAATGGCATGCTGCCGATTGGTCATTGGGCACGAAACGATGCGGTGGACCCCTTTACGGACTGCGTGCATGATCCCCAGGCCCCTGAAACGGAGCAATGCCGATACAAGGCCGAGAAGCTCCTGGAGCAGGCGGGCTATTCTCGGGGATCCGATGGAATACGGCTTCGTCTGCAATTATTGACGACCAACGATCGGATCCGTCGACTTGTGGCCCGGGATCTGTCCCGGCAGTTGGCCCTGGTCGGGATTCAGGTTCGGGTACGGTCTCTGGAATGGGGGACGATGTTCGACTCTATCAAGAAGGGACAATATGCCCTGGCTATTCTACAGCTACCGGAGCCCATCGAGCCCGATATGATGCGCTGGATGTTCTTCAGCTTGAGCACACCTCTACACCAGGTCTCGAATGCTGCCACGTCCCTGGGCCGTGCGCCTCGAAGTGATCTCGTTCCAGGCCTGACAAGTCTGATGTTTGCTCGCGATCCAGTCTGTCGAAAGTGGGCCGTCCAACATCTGTCGTCGGGGGCCCGTGAAGCATTGGAGCGCCAGCGTACCGGAACACCGCGTCGTGGGGGGGGCAACCGTTCCTTCTTTGCGGATGTGGAAGTGGATTGTTGGTTGGACCTGGCACGGCGTCCGCTGGACCCAGCCGTACGTAAGCCGTTCTACGATCGTGTCCAAGAACGCCTGGCTCAGGAGGTGCCGGTATTATTTCTCTGGCATGAAGACAATGTTGCCGTAGCCTCAAATAAGTTGTCCGGCATCTCCATGACCCTTCGCCCCGATCTGGCGTTTTTGCGAGATGTCAGCCGTGAACCGTGAAACCGCACCAATGACTTCATCGGAACAATCGAATCAGCCGCGCTGGCGTCGATTTCTCCGCAAATGGGCGTTTCCCCTTTGTGGTCTGGCCCTGCTGGCGGTCGTTCTGTTTCGGGAGCCACCGGTTCGCTCTGGTTTTCTTGACCGGGGAACGCAGATCCCCGATGCCCAGTTGGTCGATCTGACAACGGGCAAACGGGTTGCTTTGAGCACCATCCAACAGGGAAAACCGGCCGCTATTCACGTGTTCACCAGTTGGTGCCGGGTCTGTAAGCAGGGATGGCCTCGACTCCCGAAGTTGAATCAGAAATATGGCGATGATGTGGCGTTGATCCTATTGGGCTTTGATGTGGATCGGATTGATTCCTATTTAGCAGTACAGCGATTTGCCGTTCGAAACCCGGTTGGTTTGCCCGTCTATATCGGTGGTCGGGACCTTTTGCGGGCGTTGCGGCCACCGGAATACCCCTACACGGTCTTTATTTCACCGCAACGCCAAGTCCTCTACGATCCCAGTGGAATGCTGAGTCATCGGGCTTTTCGGATCGCGCTGGCGCGTAATAAGAAACTGCAAGACGCCACCTCGGAATAAGCAGGGTTTCCCATCCAATGCTTGTACTGGGCTGTAGGACCAGATATGGCACGTACAGGCATGGATCGAGTGGTCCGCTTGCCAAAGGGGTTTTATGGACAAGATCTGCGTAATATTTGTGACCTGCTCTGGGGCGGAAGAGGCCCAGAGGATAGGTCGTCATCTGGTAGAATCTCGCCTGGCCGCGTGTGTTAATGTGATTCCGCAGGTGCAATCGATCTATCGCTGGGAAGGGGCCATACAAGACGATACGGAGAGCCTCTTGATCTGTAAGACGCGACAAGATCGGGTGGAGGCATTTATGAGCGAAGTTCGCTCGATTCACTCCTACGATGTACCGGAACTCGTCTGTCTGGATGCCGCCGCAGTAGAAGAGCATTATGCGTCCTGGCTTGTGCAGCAAACCCAGGTGGATGGCCTGTGAGTTGGGCCTATCTACAACGACTTCGTGAGTATCGAGACCAGGAATCTGGACTTGAAGTAAAGACGGCACCGGTTCGTGTCGCGCTCTGTTATCCCAATGTATATTCCGTGGCGGCTTCGAGTCTCGGATTTCAGGTCGTGTATCGTCTCATCAACGCGGCTCCGGAGATGTCCGCGGCGCGGGCGATGCTACCGGACGAGGATTTGGCAGAAGAGGTACCGCCCGGTGGAGTCCTTACACTGGAAGAAGAAAAACCGTTAGCCAGCTATCCCGTGGTGGCGTTTTCGATCTCCTACGAAATGGACCTGGTGGGAATTATCGATCTTTTGAGAAAGGCCGGTATTCCCCATATGGGGGCGGAACGGACCGAGGACGATCCCTTCGTCCTGGTCGGGGGACCGATGACCCTTTCCAACGTCCTTCCGCTACATCCTTTTGCGGATGCAGTGGTTATGGGTGACGCAGAAGCCGTGTTGCCCACCGTATTGGAGATCTTGCGCTCTGCAGAAAGTCATCCGGAGCGACGGCAGCGCCTGGCGGAAGTGGCCGGAGTATATGTACCCGAGCATCATGGCTGGGATGTTCCGGAACCCAATGTGGTCGGCCCCGAATACCTACCAGCCTACGGAACGTTCTGGACCCCACGATCCGAGCTGAGCAATATGTTTCTGGTGGAGTCGTCGAGGGGTTGTCCGCAATACTGCAAGTTCTGCGTTGTACGTGCAGCCAATACCCCGATGCGCTATCCGGATGCGCACGAGATTCAGAGGACCATTCCCGCGGAAGCACCACGGGTTGGCTTTGTGGGGGCCGCGGTCAGCGAATACCCCCATATCAAGGAGCTACTCGCGTCTTGTATCGATCGGGACCAGGAGATTGGTTTGTCGAGCCTACGTGCGGATGTTCTGGACGACGAATTTGTGGAGTTGCTGGTGCGTGGCGGAGCCCGGACGATGACCATCGCCAGCGATGCCCCCTCGGAACTTCAGCGCAGCCGTCTGGCCAAGGGGCTTAAGGAACGTCATCTTCTTCATGCGGCCGAACTCGCACGCAAGCATGGCCTACATCGACTCAAGGTATATGCCATTATCGGCTTGCCCGAAGAGACCGATGCGGATCTGGATGAGTTGGCTCGGTTTGCGTTGGAGATGAGTCGGATTCATAAGGTTACGCTGGCGGTAAATCCGCTCATACCCAAGCTCCGCACCCCGTTGGCGGGTGCTCCGTTCTGTTCGATCTCTGAACTCAACCGGAAGATTAAGCTGCTCCGCAAAAGGGCCGGGCGACGGGTCGATTTCCGGTTCCTGTCACCGCGCTGGGCCTGGGTCGAGTCGATGTTGAGTCTTGGGGGCCCGGAGACGGGTATGGCCGCAGTGGCTGTTTCCGATGCGGGAGGAGGCTATCATGCTTGGAAAGCAGCGCTGAAACGAGTAGACCAACCCTTTGCAGCTCGTGACTATGCCGAGGAGACTGCGCGCTCCAGTTGGCTCCCCAGGCGTTGACATGGCTACCGGGGGACCATAGAAAATCTCGCGATGTTTTGGATACAACAACATATGACCGCAGCGCTCCGAACCGTCCTCTGGATGGTATTGTTTTATGGTGTGTGCAGCCTGTCGGCTTGCGCAAAGAAAGCATCGAAGCCAGGACCTGAACCAACGGTAATTCAGGCGCAGAGTGTTCCCGGTGGTCAGACTACACCGGATGAGGATCTGGACGATGACGGTAGTGAAATCGACGACAGCGAAGAAGTCGAAGACACGGACGAGGACGAATACGGTTGTGACACAGAAGCGGTCCTGGCCTTGGAGGCGGAGGAGGCCGAGGAGGCCATCGCTGAGTTTTCGGAAACCCAACGGCAGGTGATGGGGGCTACATTAGCGGAACTAAAATGCGCCGAGCGTCGTCGATCGCCAGCCGAGTTGGAGGCCTTTCGAGCCCAGCTCCTCAACCAATACGGTTGGGACCCAGAGACCTTTGATTCTACCGCGCGATTGCTACTTGAAGCGGATGCGGTGACCAAGAAGGCCTATGAGCGACGATTGGAGGCCTGTGTCCATTCGGCGGCCGACCCTAAGCTCCAGAAGAAGGCGAATAAGGTGTATATCGACCAGATGTGTTTAGCGCGGCGCGGGCTGACCCGTACACGATGGGCGAAACGATCGGCCGCAATATATGGCCGTCACCGGATCACTCCCAAAGAATATACATTGACCATGCGGTCTTTGATTCGTGATTCCGAGCAACAGGCCGAACTGGTGGAACGATTGGCACGGGCATGTCCCAAGAGAAAAACCATCCGGGCCCTCGCTGCCGGACGATACCGGGGTACAGCCGAGGGACTCGATGGTCTGAAATTTGTGCTCAAGTTCCGGATCGAGAATAAAACGATGAAGGACTTGAGCTTACCGATAGCGGGTGAAGATTGGGAGGCCGCCGGCACCCTGATCGATGAAGCGGTGTTCTTATCCGGTCGGCTGGGTCATGGGCGGCTCGTATTTCACGGTTTTCGAGATGGAAAGAAAGTGACGGGCATCTTTCATGGAATGGTTGATGGCCGCCTGCAGCGGGGTCAATGGACGGCCAAACGAGTTCGTTGACTGGACCGGGGGCCAGCTGTGGTGCGCACATTCTTTCCGTGCTATGTTCCGCCGCGATGTGTGGGCGGTTACGTAGAACGGTTTGTCTCTGTGGAGCTCTTGCTACCTTGCTATGGGCCCATGCCTGTAGTGGTGAGACCAGGGATCTGCCCAGAAACCTGTTAGAGGCGTCGACCACGCCACCGGCCCCTCTACCCCAAGGCACGGACTGTAAGGTCGTTCGGGTGAAAGAGCGGAAGGCTCCGTCGTCAAACCATCTCGCCATTACGGAAGGATCGTTTGCTAGCATTGACCCGGCTCTGGTTCACGAGACAGCGGGGAATATGGTTGCATCGCAGATGTTCGAAGGCCTGTTGCTGGCGGGTCATGGGAATCTGAAGACTCGCTATGGACATGCCGATTCGTACACCATCTCGGAAGATGGCAAGATCTACACATTCCATCTTCGAGAGGGCCTGGAGTGGTCCGATGGCACGCCGATTACAACCGACGATTTTGTCTGGTCCTGGCGCCGGGCGCTGGAGCCCACGACGGCGGCCCAGGCGGCGTTTCTATTTCAGGACATCAAAGGAGCGATGGCCTTTCACTCCAGTAAAGGTACTTGGGACGATGTGGGGATCCGAGCGGATCGCGAGACGGGTACACTGACCGTTGAATTGGCTCACCCCGCACCGTACTTTCTATCCCTGGTTTCGGAGGTCAATTTCGCGCTGGCTCCAAGGCACGTTATTGAAGCGCACGGGGACAAATGGTTGAAGCCGAAAAATATCGTTGTGAACGGGCCCTACATCATGGTGGTGCATCGAAACCACGATCGGGTCGTTATGAAACGAAACGAGAGCTATTGGGATCGAAAGGCCGTTCGAATCGAGAAGCTCTCATTTTTTGAGACCGAAAGTGAGACCACCGCCTACCAATGGTACAAGACAGGTCTGGTACAGATCGCGACGCCGATCCCCAACGAAACCGTGACGAAGCTTCGATCCCAATGTAGGCAAGACCTTATTCTTACGCCCAATCTATGCACCTATTATCTGACCTTCAACACGGGTAACTATGGGGGCAAGGTCAACCTGAACAGGGCCTCGCGCAAAACGCTTCTCGCCAAGATCAAAGGGCTCTCTGAGGGCCAGGCAGATGCTATTATTGCGTACCGTGCTGAGAATACGTTTTCAGCACCAGGAGAGCTGAAAAACGTGCCGGGCATTGATGGAGGTTTCGTGTCGAAAGTACGGCACCAACTTATGGTCAAAGATCGTCCGCAGCCGTTTCAAAACGCGAAAATCCGGAAGGCGGTGGACTTGGCGATCGATAAGGAGGCGCTTATTGCCCAGGTGTTGGGTGGAGACCGAATTGCTGCAACCCATCTTGTCCATGAGGGGTTTGCCGACGAGGGTTTTTCCTTTGCTCCTGGTTCCCCATTTGATCCGGAAAAGGCGCGTGCGTTGCTGGCAAGCGCCGGATACCCGGGAGGAAAAGGCTTTCCCACGGTTGAGCTGGTGTACAACACCTATGAAACCCATAAGGTGATCGCCGAATATGTTCAACGGCAGCTAAAAGAAAACCTTGGGATTCGAATTACCATCGGCAATATGGAGTGGAAGAGTCTTCTCGACAAGATGTACAATCACGAGTTCTATATCTCTCGCTCCTCCTGGTGTGTGGATTATCCCGACCCCCTTTCCTTTCTAGAAGTGTTTACCTCCGGGCATGAGAACAACTATGGCAGCTATGAAAACCCGGAGTACGATCGATTGGTCAAACAGGCTCGTGAGGAAACGGATCCTGCGGTTCGAAACCAGCTTCTAGTGCGCACGGAGGAGATCTTTAATCGAGATCAACCGGTGATTCCCGTTTATTTCTATACCCACATCTATCTCAAACATCCGGCTCTGAAAGGCTATTTGCCGCATGTAATGGACCGACATCTTCTTCGCGATTCGTATTATGAATCGTTTGCGCAGGACAGGTGAAACGCTGTGGGTGGTTACATCATAAAGAGGCTTGTAGTCGGCGTTTTGGTCCTATTCGCGATCATGTCGATCTCCTTCTTCATCATGCGGTTGGCACCTGGCGGTCCCTTTGATGAGGACAAGGCGCTACCACCGGAAGTCAAAGCCAATGTCGAAGCCAAATTCGGGCTGAACAAGCCTTTGTACATACAATATATGCTGGCCATGAAGGGCTATGCGCAGCTTGATTTTGGACGCAGTTTCAAGGAGCCCGACCGAACGGTAATGACGAATCTCAAGGAGCACTTCCCCATCAGTCTGGAGCTGGGGCTCTATGCCTTCATGGTGGCGCTTTTGATTGGGATTGGAGCAGGAATGATTGCAGGTTCCAAACCGGGAACGGCGCGCGATCATCTGACCATGTCGGGCGCGATGATTGGGATCAGTGTGCCCAATATTGTCCTTGGACCGATTCTATTATTGTTTTTTGCGACCTATCTGGGATGGCTGCCCTATGGGAAGTGGGACAGTTGGCAACATAAGATACTGCCCTCTTTCACTCTGGGTCTGGTCTACGCGGCATATTTCTCCCGCTTGATGCGTGGTGGCATGTTGGAGGTGATCCGCACAGACTATATGCGTACAGCGCGAGCAAAGGGGCTTCCTCCGAGTCTGATACTTCGTCGTCATGCGATTAGGGGGGCGATTCTTCCTACTGTCACCTATATGGGGCCGGCCTTCGCGAGTATCCTCACGGGAAGTGTAGTAGTCGAACGCATTTTTAGTGTGCCGGGTGTAAGTGACTTCTTCGTAAAGGGTGCTCTTAACCGGGATTATCCGATGGTCATGGGCGTAGTCGTTCTATATTCCGCGCTCCTGGTCTTCTTGAACATCTGCGTGGATATCGCCTACACCTATCTCGATCCCCGGGTTCGTCTACGTTGACCAGCTACCGGTATTGAGCGTCGAGAGTATCTCGTGTTCTTTTGCCAACATGGCTTTGGCGCCAGCCGGAGTGGCATGGTCATAACCGATCAGATGCAGGAAACCATGTACAAATAGAAGGAGAATCTCCTCACGAAGATCGGTGGTTGTTGGGTGTCCGGACCGTTCTTTGGTGCCCATCTGCTTTTGTGCTGTTTCTACGCTTACTATGATATCGCCCAGCTCTCCGGCGGCTTCGTCAGGTATCGGAACCCCATCATAGACCGGAAAAGACAGCACGTCGGTGACCGCGTCGATATTCGCAAAATTCCGGTTCAATTGACGGATTCGAGCATCGGTTACCAGAACCAGCGAGACTTCACTGTCGGAGGGGATTTCTTGCGATAATTTGCTGCTCAGACGTCCAAGGTTCGCACGTAGGACCTGCAGATCTACGTGGACCTTTCGCTGACGATTCAGCAACTGGATTTCGAGTCGACTCGTGGTGTTGGTTCCACTGTCAGCCATCGATTCCTTCCTTGAAGTTATAGGTGCCAATGCACGTCATCATACCTCGGTCATTACACGCCACGGACTTTTTGTTCATCGAGTGTTTTTCATTCGGGTTGATCGTCAGGTATTGGCTGTGTCCGGCTCATCAGCGGTCGCCCGTCAGCCCAGCTTACTTGCAGCAAGCGGTCATCCAGGGAGATCGCCAGATCAAACCCCAGGCCGCCGTGGGTTGTATTGTAGAGAATCGAACCATGGATACCTCGCCCATTGAGACTGTTTGAACGAATCAGGCCATGGTCGATAAGCGGGGTCAGATCGGTCGGGTACTGGTGTTGTTGGTGCCAATATACATTAAGCGCGTTCAGGTGTTCGGCCAGAACCATCTCAAGGGAATCCTGGTACATGCGTTGCGTTGCTGGAATCAGGGGGGTTGATGTGCCGGAGCCGTATAATCCCATCGTGGAGATGGCGGTTAAACCGATGAAGACTACTGCAAGGAAGATCGTGGTAGCTCGTATGGCGAGAACGATGAGATTATCTGTGGACCAGTCTCGGGAGGTGTGTTCAACCGGGTCCGTTGCGGTTTGAATGGCTCCGCACGCCTTCAGTTGAAGGATCAGTGCAGCGGTCTCTTCAAGTCGGATCCCCGTCACGATCGGAAGAGTTCCAAACCGGACGGATCCGTCACAAAAAAAGAAGATCCGTAGGGCATCTTGTGACAGGCCGGTGTCGTCCTGTTCACCGGCTTCGAATTGTTGGCCCAGGATCAATCGGGCCGTTCCAGGTCTTTTTTCAAAGCGTTCCTCCGGGTCGGGTACATCTATATTGATGCGACTCAGTGCGTCTTTGCGACGGTCGAGTTCGCGGATGAGGTAGGCGACCGGGATTTCTGCGTCCCATTCGTAGCGCTCTATCTCCTCCTCATCTTTCGATTCAAGGGTGGCGGTGACGGTTTCGTCGGAAGCGAAGCCCAGGACGGTCTTGATAGTCAACCGGTCCTGCAACCGCTTCAAGACAGCGGCAGAGACTAGATTTTTTTGAACGAGCAGATCCTCTGGCGGTGTGCCGAGGGCGCGAGCCTCGGATTCGATCTTCAGCCGTTTGTACCGGGGAAGAAGACATACCTCTACGAGGATGTCGCCCAGAGGCCAATCTGTGTCGGACCCGGGAACCGCACGTACGATCTTGCCCGCCCAAAACCAGAGATCAGCGGATTGGTCTGTCGATTCCACTATAACCTGCCCGGAGCGTTTGTCGGAGCCCAGGGTCAGCAACAGGTTCTTGAAGCTAACATGTACCGTCATGGTTCGCTCCCCGCTCGAGATTGAAATGCAGAGAGCCAGCCCACGATGTAGCAGCAGGGCATCAGGATCATTGTGGCCATCAGGCTCACCGGTTGATCAGGGCCATATTGCAAGGACCAACCCGTGAGATAACCAAAGGGGCCAAGTAGAAGTCCGGCTGCAAACAGGGTGGCGCAACATAGAAGCCAACCACGAAATGGACTGTTGCCAATCATATGGCCCAATCCCGGTAAAATAAGGGAAGAAATGAACACTATTCGAGTCTTTTGGCGATGGCGCCGTTCCCTATTGACTTGTTGAATCCATATGTCGCGCGGTGCCTTGAGCGTAATTTGTAGTCGCTCCATCAAACAGTCGGGACAAAGGCTGGACGTCCTGGATGTGTCGTTGCATTCGGAGCAATAGGGCCCGTCGCATTCTATACAGCGATACGCGATGCGCAGCCGGTCGGCCATAAGGCTCAGGGCGAGGAATAAGAGAGCAAGTAGAGGTAGGCCCCACTGAAGAACATCGGGGTGGAGTTCGCCAAAGAAGACCGAATGAAAGGGTAACCAAAGCGTTGGAAATCGGGTGTCACGCGTACGGTCTATTGCAGCTTTGAGCGTCTGGTCCGATAGACGTCCCCAGGCCATTTTTCCGGTTGAGGGGCGGTCGGTTCCGGTACAGCCGCGAAAGGAGTGTAGTTTGTCTACCTTCCGTTCTGTTGGAGGTACTTTCCCAGCGGTGGTCTCCAAGAAACGGTTATAGTGTTTCTTTGCCTTCTTCTTGTGGCCGAGTTTGGCTAGAGCAATTGCCAGATTATAGTTCGTGGCCGGATCGGATGGGGACAAGATCCGTGCCTGGCGATACTGCTCCAGGGCCTGTGTCAACAGCGGCACGATAGCGTCCTGCTGGATTTGTTCGAAGTGGTCCATATGACAATATGCCTGCGTACGAAGTAGTGCGATATTGCCAAGTGCTACGTAGAGTGAAGGATCCTTGAGCCCAGCACTTTCCGCTTGCCGTAGATGTTCTTCGGCTTTGTCCAGATCGCCGTTCCGAATTGCCTGCAGGCCCAGGCCATAGAGGACCTCAGCGGTGCATGGACCTTTCTGGTCGGCAACAAAGCTCAACTCGGCCACATGGGGTTGGCAGGGGCCTGATTCGCATCGACGGACGTCCACAAGCGCGGAGGACCGGAATGCCATATCATTCCAGGCCTGTCGTCCAAGGAACGGGCATAGACTGAACAAAAAGATAACCAGGATGATCGTGCGACGATAGCTGGGCCTAAGGGCCGGGAATGCGGGGATCAACAGGAAAAGTGCTGGGCTCAAAATACCCAGGCCGTGGGATCCCAGGAACACAATCAGACCCAGGAGAAACATGCCTAGAAGGTACCTGGGAAATCGGTAGGCATGCAGATGACGGAGTCGATGGTGGATAAGAGAAATAGCGGAGGCCAGAGAAATCCACAGAAGAAGCAGTCCAGCTGTCAGTATTCCCAGAATCAATACTGAATAGACCACGGATTTTAATTGCTGCCGTTCGGGCAATCGCCCCAGGCTCTTCTGGATGAAGTCTATCGACTCAAGCGGAATCTGAGTCCAATGGGACAGATCGTGTTTGAGCGCCACATTGATTCGGCTGGCATGGATACGGGGATCACCCGGTGTAATCGAAGATCCATGATTGGAGATGAAGACGAGATGTTTGGTTATATTTGGCTCCCGCGCGGACCGCAGGCGCCCCCAGAATGCATCGGCTAGAACCGAGACCGTTGAAGCTGCGTGAACATCGAGAATTTTGCGGAGGTTTTGTAATTCCTTCGTCAGTCGATCTCGATCTGGGCTGGAAAGTAACGGCTGAAGTTCGAGCCATGCCGACCGGATGTCATGGGGAAGCTCTGTGGTTTGATGACCGGCCATCGCTGGAGTCGAACCCGCGAGCAGACAGGCAACAAGTCCAACCAGGAGCCAACACGGGCGGTTCCTTTGATGTTGAACCGGGGGATAATGCCGAGATTCGCTCAGAGGGTTGTTGTGCCGCATTCGCTATGCCACGATAGGGTCATGCGGCCCAAGATAGCAGGTATTGTCGGGTTACGCGATCCCCCAATTGAGTGTTGTGTATGTCCCATCCTGCCCCCCAGCCTAGCGAAAGTCTCAGCCCCTTTGTAATCCTGGTTTTTTACGGGATCATGGCTCTTGGCGCGTGGTATTGGGCGGGGGGATTTGCCGATTCCAGCGGTATCTCGTTTCAGACCTCAACCTCTCAACTGCCATGGGCATTGGCCGAAGGAATCGGGTTTGGCCTGGTCATTATTGGATCGACTTCGATCCTTTTGAAACGGAATCTTGCTCTACGAAGAGTAGCCGTAGACATCCGCCAACTCATCGGTAATCAAGGGATATTCGCTATCACTCTGATTGCAGCAGCCAGCAGTGTGGGTGAAGAGATGCTCTTTCGGGGTGCAATGCAAAACGCCTGGGGATTTGGACCCACCGTCGTGATTTTTGGTTTTGCCCACGGCTTGCCAGGAACTCGTTATTGGGCGTGGGGGATCTTTGCCTTTGTTGTGGGCCTGGGCCTTGGACTTATGACTCTGCATACCGGGTCAATTCTGGCTGCCACATTGGCACATTTTACGATCAACTACATCAATTTGAACCGGCTTGTCTCGAAGCGGTTTGATGAGTTCGTATGAGCGCATCTTAGCGATCTCTACGGAAGACACACTTGCCCACGGCGACAAATCGAACCATACTTGCGTTAGCGGGGCCGAGCTAAGCAAAACCCTACCGATCCCACCCACGAGGATGTTCGTGTTTGCCCTAAGTCGCCACATGGTCATCTGGTCTGTGCTCGACCTCAAGATGGCCGCTCTTGCTCTGGTGGTAGCGATAGCCTTGTCGATATTAGTGTTAGCCGTCTACCTTCGAGAAAAGAGGTGGTATGTCTATCCCCTTGTAGGCTTTTGTCTTACCTGCGCATTTTTCGTGCTTGTTCTTCTGGTCGTTCAGCTGGTTCTGCCAAGCCCAGTTGTACACATTCGCGCTTCGTTCCCTCTACCGTGACTTGAATCTCTTTGAAGATTGCGTCACAACAGCAAAAAGAAGACAGGGGGTGACCGGAGTCACCCCCCGTCGGGCTCGGAGGAACAGTTGTCGTCTGTAAGGTAGAGCGACGACAGGCATTCTTTTATTCCGCGTCAGCTTTTTCGAGCTTGGTGACGCGGGTAGCCAGGGGCTTGAGGTCTTTGCGCATTACACGACTTTCAAGACGTCGCTCCAAGGAGCGAAGCTTGCGTGTCAGTTCTTCAATTTTGGATTCGAGAGAATCGATCTGAGCGGATGATGGAAGATTCAGCCGTTCAAGGGTCGTTTGAAGAATTCGGCCCAGACGATCGATTAGCTCCTGGGTGGATATACGATCGGACAGATTTGTGAGCTGCTCCGGAATCTTTTCTTCGACCTGCTTCACAAACTGGACGAGTTGTGGCTGCTGACGAATGGTGTCCTCCAGTTTACGAAACTGATCGGTGGACGTTGTCTTTACCCGTTCTGCGGTTTCTTCCAGGATTCGTCGGGTATTGGACTCAATCGGACGAAACCGTTCCCCAGCGGAAATCACTGTTGCGGTTACGATGTCTTTGATGTTTTGTGTACTGGTAGCCATTTCGAAAACTCCTAAACCAAGATAATTCTGATGTGTTTTGGCTTTAATGCACTGCATCATAACGCGCCGCGTCAAAAAGTCAACAACTTGCGTCGTTTTTTTTAATAAACGTGCTCGTTCGGTCGTGTTCATGGGACAGAAACCTGCGTTAGCGATGTCTTGAGATCGGTAAAATCAGCTCAAAATCCGACAGATCAACGAGGGTTGGATACGAAAAGTTGCCGGTCGATTTCGTTCTGCGGTTTGACCCCGAAATCGCCACCGAATAACATATCTGGTCTGTATGGAGAGCTTGATGCGTTCGAAGAACATCCTGATTTCGGTTTCGGTAATCGCCATGTTCCTGGTGATGTCGTTTGATGCCGATGCCGCTCAGCGTAAAAGGAATACAGGGGTCTTTATCGAATCATTGACCCAGGGAGCACAGGTCTTTGTGGATGGCCAATTCAAGGCCAATCTTCCTTTCGAGAACCTTATTCCACTCAAACCTGGCCGCCATGTAGTGAAGGTTACCCGCCGAGGATATGCGCCGCGAACCGAGGTTATAACCCTACGAAAGGGCCATGAGGAATACCTGGAAATCGATCTTCTACCTACGGCCGGTATTTTCAAGATTGAAACCAATGTGCAGGGGGCACGTCTGTTATTGGACGGAAAGCCCTTCGGTACTTTGCCATTTGATGGGGACATACCCATGGGCAAGCATGTCTTAATCGTTGTAGCCGATGGCTACATCGCAGCCGAGCGTGGGATGCAGATTCAAGGCGGTCAGGACTACCATATGCGGTTTGAACTCAGGTTGGCGCCTCCGATGTCGGCTCTGGGATCGGATTCCTTCTACACCAAATGGTGGTTTTGGACCGTTACAGGGGCGGTTGTGGTCGGTGGCGTTACAGGCGCCGTGCTATTGAGCGGTGATCCTCCGACCACGATGACCCCGCACACAACTCTTGAATTCTGATGTGAACTCCGGTCGACGCGGAACACTGCGTCACGGCCCCGTTTGCAATTGCTGGAAAACGGGCTTTCAGCCATGACCGAAACAAGCTGGACAATTCGAACGCATGGAGTGGATTACGGGCCATATTCCAGCAGGGAAATTCTGCAGCTGATTTCAGACGGTGATCTGGGCAAAGACGATCCGATTATTGCACAGCCGCGAAACAGACAGATGCAGGTTGGTGACGTGGATGTGTTTCGTGACGCATGTCTGGCGGCCGAAAACACGCGAAAAGAGCGGTTTCTCGAAGAAGAAACCGAGTCGAATATTCGTCATATTCGCGATACTCAACGACGGCGTCCGGTACTTTTTGGGATTCTGGTTCTCCTGGTTGTGGGGTTTGTCTATGGGGTCATCGTATTGCGTTCGTCGGAACGACGCCTTGCTCGAGCCAGGCATCTCCGGGCGTTGACACCCATTTCGGCCTCGGGAGCGTTGGGGAGCTTACAGGTCTTTGCCGTCGAGGAAGCCAAGGAAGTCGAGGAACCCGAGGCTACATCACAAGATCTGCAGAAGGAAGCGACGCAATCGACGCCCAAGAAGAAGACCCGACGTACGGCTCGACGAGTGGCCAAGAATGAAAAAGCGCAGGAAGTCGAGAAGAAGCCCAACAATGAGCCGATGCGATTTGATTATACCGCCGACGCCATCGACGTTGATGGCGCGGAAGAAGACGAGGACCCAGGACGACTCTTCCCCCTTAGCACTGGCGAATTCCGGGCCTTTCGTGAGATTGTACGGTCACGGGTAAAACACTGTCAGCGGACCCAGAGCGACGGTTTACCGTCTGGAAATTACAAAGTACTCCTTACGCTTGGCACAGACGGTCGGATTCAGGGCGCGCGCATAACACCCGAGACCGAAGGGAGCGACGAACTCGTCGAATGTTTACGCCAATACACGGCTTTGGAGAAAACCCGGGAGTTCTCTGGGCAAGCGATGACAATCTCCTATCCTTTTATCTGGAGCGGGGCTGATTGAATGGCATGCGAATAGGCGCGGCTGGGGGCATGAGAGTGTTGGAATCGTTGACATTTTGCCGAGTTATACATACAAGGCCCCCCATGAACGAACTCGGTCATCAGATCTCGTCGGACGAGAACCTGGGGCGAACCAGACCTGGTTTTCCTGAGAGGCTCATTTTACTGACTGTATGGGGTCTGTTGGCTGGCGCTGTCACAATAGTTTGTGGCGGCGGAATAACTTGTCCGGAACAAACGAACGAATATGAGGGAACAGAAATTCCTGCTTTGCTGTCAGAAGCCTCTGGATTATGGGGTCAACCCATGATGTCCGATGGTGTGTCGAAAGTACGACAACTATCGAAGCCAGGGTTCGTCAAGCCGCACCAAAAGAGTGCAGTTGCTTCGAACACAGTGGTTGAGTCACACTCAACCCTGGGGATTGAAACAGTAGAGCGCGAAGATTGTCTCTTGAAACAGGCATATCCTTCTGGCCGAGACGGCCAGAAGCCATGGGCATTGCGCTTAGATGAGCAGCAAACAGCCCCAATGATAAATGATGTTTCCTCAATTCATGACTTGAATCCGGACCTCACCGCAACCACATTGCTGGCTTTTCAAAATAAATCGGCCACCAAATGTGCCACTGCGCTGACTTGGAAACACAGGATTCATTATGTCCAGAGAAATGCTTTTAAACATCCAGCCGGATGAAGAACGAGTAGCAATTATTGAAAATGGGGTTCTGAAGAACCTCGAAATAGAAACAAGCGCAACCCAGACCCTGAAAGGAAATATCTACAAAGGGGTAATCCGTAAGGTTGAACCCTCTTTGCAGGCTTGTTTCGTTGACTATGGAACCACAAAGAACGGTTTCCTTCCCCGTAGCGAAATCCATTCGCAACACTATCCGGACGGTATGTCCGGGTCTCCCTTGATTCAGCAGATTTTCAAGGAAGGGCAGGAGATTATGGTACAGGTCGTGCGTGACGCGATTGGCCAGAAGGGAGTTACCTTTTCGACCTATATCACGCTTGCAGGTCGATTTATGGTTCTTGTTCCTGACACGGATCGCGTGGCTGTAAGTCGAAAGATCGACATGAAAGAGCGCCGACGATTTCGTGAGATCGCCGAAGATCTCAAGGTACCCCCGGGCTATGGGGTCATTATCCGAACGGCTGCAGACGGAAAGCCCAAAGACCAGATCCACGCGGATCTGGATTATTTGACACGGCTATACCAGGCGATTCAAGAGCGTTACGACAGCAAAAGAGGAGTCGGTCTCATCTACCGAGAAGCGGGGCTTGGGCTACGCTTCGTACGAGATTATCTTTCCGCCGACATCGACACAATTTATGTGGATGACGAAGATGTTCACGAGCAGCTTCGTGTGTTCATGACCCATGTGATGCCCGATAGCCTGGAAAAGCTAAGCCTCTACCGGGGAGAGAAGCCTCTCTTCTTCCAATTCAATATCGAACAGAAGGTCGAACAGAGTTTTCTCCGCACGGTTCCGTTGCCTAGTGGTGGTGCGATTGTGATTGATCAGGCCGAGGCCCTGGTCGCGATCGATGTCAATAGTGGCCGAACAAAAGGGCAAAATATTGAAGAGACGGCCTTCCAGACCAACCTTGATGCGTGCCGTGCCATTGCACAGCAGATGCTCATCCGTGACTTTGGAGGACTTGTCGTTATCGACTTTATCGACATGCGTGATTCCGCTCGACGTCGTGAAATCGAACGTGAGTTGCGTCGATCGATGGCCGATGACAAAGCGCATTATCGGTTGGGGCGGATCAGCCAGTTCGGGTTGCTTGAACTCACACGGCAACGACTTCGATCGACTGCCTTACATACTACCTTCTCGTCGTGTACGACCTGTAATGGTCGAGGGCTGGTACGAAGTACGCCGAGCGCGGCCATGAAGATTCTGCGGCATATTCATGACGCGGCCGCAGGAAAGCGCGCCAATGTGATCCGAGCGAATGTCTCGGTGGATGTGGCCAACTTTCTCCTGAATCGACGCCGAAAATTTATGGCCAGCCTGGAAGAGACCTTCCGGTGTCATATCGATGTTCTTGCCGATCCTACGCAGGCACTTACCGAGGTAACCCTTGAGTACATCAGCCTTCCCTCGGAGGATCTGCCCGTAGACAAGCCGATTCACCACATAGAAAAGGTAAATATGGCGTATGAGAAGCTCCCATCTGCACCAGGCAGTGGTCTGAAGGGGGTGGCATCGGATAGTGATGATAGCCCATCCGAACAGGATTCTGGTTCGTGGTTTAGTCGCTTATTTGGCCGACCGGGGTCCAGTACCGAGGAGAAATCGGTACCATCGACACAGGCTTCCCGCCTTGATCTTCTCGAGGATGTTGGGGAGATTGACGATCTCGGAGTTCGTCCGCAACACGAAGACCTGAAAACTTCTGGCCAGCCTAGTTCGGCCCGGAGCTCCGGTCGCTCTTCTGGACGCGGGCAACGCAAGCCACGTCCCCGCAGAAAGACCAAACCTCAGGTGGTTGTTGGCGGATCGATGGAACTTGTAACGGCCGGTACCGCTCCTGCATTGTCATCCGACAACAGCGCGTCAGCAGCCTCCACCAGCGGTTCCGAAAGAGCAACAGAGCCTGCAGCGGATGGCCCGCCCAAGCGTCGGCGTCGGCGTCGGCGTCGGAGTTCGTCCTCGGCAAGTTCGGCAGAGCAGACTGCATCCAGGGAATCCGCAGGGGAGGAGACGTCGGAAAAGAGTTCTGAACCTCAAAAGCCTGCGACGCGAAGGCCTCGTAGGCCGTCTGCGCAGGCGGATGCCGCAGGGTCGGACAAGACCGTAAAGACTGCCGATGAGACTGCGGGCACCCCGCAGGCTGACGCACCCACGAAGTCCCAGCGTCCCCGGCGTAGCCGAAGTCGAGCGCCCCGAGCGAAAGCCAACGGTGATGCGAGTGGTGCAGAGCCACCGCCCGTCCCTGCAAAGGCAAAACCCAGCAACAAGCCGAGTCCGGTCAAAAAGGAGTCTGGTTCCAAATGGGCTCCTGTCATCGATCTCCGTAAATAGTATCGACCACGGTGCATTGGGTTTTTCATGCTCGATTTGAAACGAATACAGAACGATGCCGAAGCTATTCAGGCCTCTTTGTTTCGTCGAAATGCCAGCCTGTCCATTGATGAGATCGTGCGTCTTGACGCGGACCGTCGGAAATTAGTTCAGGAGCACGAGAGTCTTCGTCATACCCAGAAGAGTCTGTCAGACGTCTTTCGTGGTTCAGCGCCACCGGAGGAGAAAGCAAAGGCTCGAGGTGAATTGAAGGAGATATCGGATCGGGTCAAAGCGTTGCATGATGCTCGTGTGAAGGTCGAAGAGGAGTTGAATGCACGCCTGTTGGAACTACCGAATATCCCAGCCGCCAATACGCCGGATGGAGCGAGTGAAGAGGAAAATGTGCTGGTTCGGGAAGTGGGGGAAATTCCATCCTTCTCCTTTGAACCGCGTGATCATGTGGCTCTTGGTGAGGCATTGGGGATTCTGGATTTCGAACGTGGTTCCAAGATCAGTGGCTCCCGATTTGCAGTGTATTACCATGAGGGTGCACGCCTAGAGCGAGCCCTGCAGAACTTTATGTTGGACCAGCATATCGGGCGTGGTTACACCGAGGTTTTCACGCCGTTTCTGGTCAATCGAGATGCATTGACTGGAACTGGGCAACTTCCCAAGTTTGAGGAAGATGCCTTTGTTACACAGGATGACCTCTTTTTGATTCCGACTGCAGAGGTCCCGGTAACCAACCTTCTTCGCGACGACATCCTGGAACCGGGCCAATTACCTGTCGACTACTGCGCTTATAGCGCATGTTTTCGACGCGAGGCGGGGTCCTATGGAAAGATCACACGCGGTCTGATTCGACTACACCAATTTCAGAAAGTTGAATTGGTCAAGATCTGTAGCTCGGAGGATTCCGAGCGGGAACATGAACGACTGGTCGATGATGCGGAAGAAGTGCTTCGTCGATTGGAGCTGCCCTATCGGGTCGTAGAGTTATGTACCGGTGATCTTGGATTTAGCGCACAGCGATGTTTCGATCTGGAAGTATGGTCTCCTGGTCAGAATCGCTATATAGAGATCTCTTCGGTCTCGAATTTTGGTGACTTTCAAGCTCGGCGGACCAACATCCGGTATCGACCAGAAGCCGGCGCTAAGCCCCGTTTCTGCCACACTCTGAATGGCTCCGGTCTGGCGATAGGACGCACCATCGTAGCGTTGCTGGAAAATGGTCAGCAGGAAGATGGTAGTGTACGTATTCCGACCGCGCTGGTTCCCTATATGGGGGGAATTGAGCGCATCGAAACAAGATCGTAATGTCTTTGGAGCTCGTTCTCGAACGCTGAGCCGGTAGCACACAACATGTTACGCTACCGTTGCTCCCTTCCGGGCCTGGCGGAGTTCACGAACTTGTCGCTGCACCGGCCCAGCGTTCGAGCGCCGACCCGAAAGTCGGCACTAACAGGACCGCGGTCCTGTCACGAGCGGAGAGGGCGGGATTCGAACCCGCGGTCCCCGTGAAGGGACACACGATTTCCAGTCGTGCACCTTCGGCCTCTCGGTCACCTCTCCGAAATAGGACAGTTCTTTTCTTGGCGGAGAGGGCGGGATTCGAACCCGCGGTCCCCGTAAAGGGACACTTGATTTCGAATCAAGCACCTTCGGCCTCTCGGTCACCTCTCCGAAATCTCGGTTAGTCCGAGGTATTCGAATACTTTTCCGCTTTTTTGGTTCGCCGGGCACGAAAGAAACCTCGCAGTAGTTCACCGGTCTCATCGGCGAGAACACCGCTGGTAACAACCGGTTGATGGTTGAGCCTGGGATCAGCGAGGATCGTGTAGAGGCTCTCTACCGCTCCGGCCTTGGGGTCGGAAGCTCCGAATACAACCCGGGTCAGTCGAGCCAGGACCAGGGCTCCTGCACACATAGTGCAGGGCTCCAGGGTCACATATAAGGTGCATCCCAGCAGTCTCCAATCCCCAAGTTTCTCTGCCGCCTCTCGCAACACCAGGATCTCCGCATGGGCCGTTGGGTCCGAAGAAATCTTTCGAGCGTTTCCGGCTTTGGCGATAATCTTGTCTTCGTGCACCATGACGGCGCCGATCGGGATGTCACCCTTGTCTCGAGCCTCGATGGCCGCTTCCATGGCGGCTCGCATAAAGAAGATATCTCGGTCGGATTGGTTGGTGTCACCAGGGGGGGATTTTGTTTTCGGGCCCATGTTTTATGATCCTGAAAATGAAAAATCAGAGTTAAGGGAGTTGGTCATGGGCACGCCCAAGAGGATTCGAACCTCTAACCTCCTGCTCCGTAGGCAGGTGCTCTATCCAGTTGAGCTATGGGCGCGTTGCACATGTAATTGGGAAAGCCCAAAATACAAGCGGAGAGAGAGGGATTCGAACCCTCGATGGGAGTTTTGTTCCCATACTCGCTTAGCAGGCGAGCGCCTTCAGCCAGCTCGGCCATCTCTCCGTTGTCCGGTGACACCGTGGCGGAGGAGGTGGGATTCGAACCCACGAGGGTGGTTACCCTAACGGTTTTCAAGACCGCCGCCTTCGACCACTCGGCCACCCCTCCGGGGGTTTGTTTCCACGCATGGCATGGACCTGAAGATAAACTCCAGGGCATGACCAGTTGGCGTTCGTGCCGTACGTGAACCAAGAAAAGGTCTGTCCGATTTTCAAAGAACGTATTCGTAGTGTTCAAGGGCCGCGGAATATAGATCCACCCCTGCTACGCGTCAACCCTGGGAAGCATAATAGTACGTAGGATGGTGTGTTGCGGCGTTGACCGGAACGTTCGGTCCCGTTAAGACAGGCCTCCTAAGGGGAGTGGTATATGCCCTCATCGAAGCGATCTACCAATACAAAGAGCCCGTCTCGGCGCGCCGCGCGCACAACGCGCAAGGGGTTGCGGATTCTGGTTACGGGTATCAACAACGCGTTGATCATGGGGTTCGTTCGGCTTCTAGACACCAATCCCCAGGTTGAAAAGCTGGTCCTATGTGATGTTCTCCGCCCCACTCAGATGTTTGACAGGGGCCAATTCGAACATCTCGATCTGGCCTTACCAGACTCGGGTGACACCCTTGTTCGCCTTATGACGACCGAGAAGATCGACACCGTTGTACACGGGGCCTTTCTTGCGAACCCAGCCAGAGATCCAGCATGGGCCCATGAGCTGGAAGCCATCGGTTCGATGCACGTTCTGGACGCATGTGCTGCGGTGGGGGTGAAGCATCTGGTGCTGAAAAGTACGACGATGGTGTATGGTGCCCACCCCGATACGCCTGCGTTCCTGGAAGAAGACCATGAACTCCGTGGTGATCCCACATCGCGTTGGGTACACGACAAGCTACAGGCGGATAAGCATGTGCAGGCGTTCGCTGTTGAGCATCCAGAGGTGAAGGTGACTATCCTTCGGTTTGGTACGGTCCTGGCACCATCGATAACCGATTATATGGCTCGGTATCTGGGCCGGGCCATAGTGCCGACCGTGGCAGGCTTTGACCCGGTCTTGCAATTTCTCGACCTGGAAGATGCCGCAGAGGCGTTGCGTCGGGTTGTGATGAATCGACAGTCGGGGGTGTTTAATATTGTGTCCGAGGATGTCTTGCCGCTGTCAGCTGTCCTACGGCTTGGCCAGCGGGTTCCAATCCCTGTACCTCGCACGATATTTCATGGTCTATCGCAGACATTATGGCGCGCACAATTGGTGGACATGCCACCACGCTTTCTCGACTACCTCTGTTATTCGTGGACGGCTGACCCAGCCCGCGCACGTAAACAGTTGGATTTTCGGGCCCGTCGAAGTTCACGCGCCGTTGTTACCGCCTTCTACCAGGATACCCAACAGCAGAGGCATGGCGTATGACGAAGGAACGATCGAACGAGGCGTCTCGGAGGCTGATGCCGCGAGCCGTGGTGCGCGTACTGGGGCGGATCTTACCGGCGGGCCCCGTTCGTGTCGCGCTGGACCGGATCGCAGAGATACCTCCCGACATTCATGACGTGGATGACTTCGGGATGGATCGACTCTTTGTTCACGATTTGGCACCCATTCTGGAATTTTTCTACAAGCACTATTTTCGCGTGGACTGTACGGGGCTCGACAATCTCCCCAAGACCGGTCCCGTCATACTGGTGTCGAATCATGGTGGATGGTTGCCTATGGATGCAATCATGTTGTCGTACGCGGTTGTACGCCATCTGGGACAGGAGATGCAGCCACGACCTTTGCTGGAGGACCGGTTTTTCTACTTCCCGTACCTCGGCACCATATTGAACCGGTACGGAGCTGTGCGAGCTTGCCAGGAGAACGCCCAACGTCTGTTGGCGGACGGCAAGATCATCGTCTCCTTCCCGGAGGGGGAGAAAGGATCGACCAAGCACTTTCGTGAACGGGGTCGGATTCAGCGGTTTGGACGTGGTGGCGTGATTCGGCTCGCGATGGCCACTGGAGCCCCGGTTATTCCCGTCACGATACTGGGCCCAGAGGAAACCTACCCCACCCTGGGCCGGGTTTCACTGATCAAGAAGACCTTCGGAGTTGCTCAAATGCCCATATCACCTATCTTTCCCTGGTTGGGCCCCCTTGGCTTGGCACCGCTGCCCTCGAAATGGGAGATTCGATTTGGAAGCCCGCAAGAGATTCCAAGGGTTACGGATATGAGACGGGTTGATCGTGTGCAAATCCGACAGCTGAACGAGCGTCTTCGCCAGCATATCCAGGCGGAGCTGACAGACCTGTATGAGGAGCGAAAAGGAGTGTTTTGGTGAATACGGATAAACCACAGATCGACCTTCGAAGTGATACATGTACTCTACCAACGCCAGAGATGCGTCGGAGGATGGCAGACGCTGAAGTTGGTGATGATGTCTACGGTGATGATCCCACTATCTCAAGCCTTGAATCCTATACTGCAGACCTTATAGGCACAGAGGCCTCACTCTTCGTTGTAAGCGGGACGATGGCGAATCAGATTGCCATTATTCTCGCGACCCGGCCGGGCGATGAGGTGATCGTTCACAAGTATGCCCATCCAGCCCATCACGAAGCGGGTGCGGTTGGTGCCAATGCCGGCGTCAACCTGGTTGTGGTATCGGGCGAGGGGGGCTGCATTGATGTCGACGAAATGGAATCGTTCATTCGACCCGATGAGCATTACCTCGCCCAGACGACGATGCTCATGGTGGAGAACACCCAGAACATGGCAGGCGGGAGAGTGGTCCCGGTAGAGCATATGCAGACCCTCTATAGCCGGGCTAAGGCGCGTAATCTGACCGTCCACCTGGATGGTGCGCGTATCTTTAATGCCAGTATTGCCAGTGGAACACCTGTACGTGATTTCGTGGCGTGTAGCGATACGGTCTCCTTTTGTCTTTCCAAAGGGCTTGGGGCTCCTGTTGGGAGTATGTTGTGCGGATCTAAGGAAACGATCAGAAAAGCTCGCCGGGTGCGGACACGGCTCGGGGGGGCGTGGCGCCAGGCCGGTATTCTGGCGGCAGCTGGACTCTATGCTCTTCAGACCAATATCGAGCGATTAGCGGACGATCACCGACGTGCACAGACGTTGGTGAAGGCTATCGAGGATTTTGGTGTCTTCTCCATCACCCACCCGGTCGATACCAACATAATTTTCATGGACACTGTGCAGGAGGGGGTCCCGGCGGGCCCCCAACTCGAAGAGGCATTAAAGCGTGAAGGTGTATTGGCCAACGCCGTATCACCGCAAGGAGTGCGCTTTGTTACCCATCTCGGAGTCACGGACGAAGGCATTGAACACACCATTGATGCAATCGGTCGAATCGTGGCGTCCGGCTAGAGTTTTGCGTCTACAGCACCTTTGAGCCCGAAGATGTTTGGCTCACTTTGATGGCATGTCTTACAGCCCTGTGGACGTCTTGTCTGCAGTGGGCTTCCCTTGCTGTTCAATTGACCGTATGTCCAGCCACTTTCGGAAGGCCTACGAAATCGACGCATTGTAAATGTCCTAAGAATCTGTTCGAGGCCGTCTCGTACCAATAGGGCCGCCGTTGCTCCGTGTGGGGGCTCTTGTCCCTGCTCGATCGCGAGGCGCAGGCTATGTTCGATATATATATCGACAATGGCCCCATGGTGTCGTTTCCCCGTTGTAATACGCTGACGAGTCCAACGTTGCGGATCCTCTAGCGACGGGAATTGGAGGGCTGTGACGGGCTCTTCTTTTGCGGAGCGCTCGACGGAAGGCTGGCCTTCCACTGGCGCATTCGTGCTGGCATCAGGCACCGGATGGCTTGTTTGGGATTCGGCTGCGGGGCCCATGAGTAGGAGGACGCTACCCATACCCAGAACAGCTACGAGACACGCCAGGGCGATTCCAATTGCCACAGGACGTCGACTTTCCTTTGAAACCGCTCCAACCTCGTGTTCCTTCATGACTTAGCTCGACCCAGTCTCCGTTTCAATTAGTGCACGCATAGCGTCGATATCATCAAAGTCGATGTGAAGGAATCGAATGCCCATTCCCGCATCCGCATCGCCCTGCCGGACCCAGACCACCTCACCATCAATCGATACTTCGCGCCCATTGACCGTGAATGTCAATTCCACATGTTGGCCTTTGTCGAGGGGATGTTCCGTACGGATATAGGCGCCCCCCAGCGAGAGATTGGCCATCAGCATACGTGTGTATTTCGTCTCGATGGCGGATCGTAGTTGGCCTTCGAGGGAAATCTGAACGCGTTGGTGTTCGCGACGGTTATCTGTTGTCATGGGCGGTACTCCAAACTGTAGATCAACCATTCGATTCCGCGCTTATGAAACTTGAGTCGCCAGGGGGACTTGAAGCCCGGCGCAACGAATGAAAACGTGGCATCAGAAGTGGAGATTTCATCCTGGGTCAAACCTTCGTCAATGAGGGTTTTAATCGGGACCTTTGCCCCGATATTCCGTAGTGGTTTTCCGAATTCGTCGACGAATTCACCAATCTTGTCCAGCCGCTCCTTGAGTTTACCCTGAAGCCAGAGTTCATGCCATGCGTCACCAAGTGGTTGCCCGGACACGAGCAGGCGGCGCGCATTAATGAAATAGTGCGCCGGTGCTGGTTTTGATCTGTTCGGACCAGGAGAGCCAGCCGGTGCACATAGATCGCCGTGTAGACAGCCGATAAAATTTCGAGCTGCTTTCTGGGCCGTCGGGCATAGGATGAGGCAGCCTCCGACTATGGGGGGGATATTTCGTCCAGCTTTGGCGATACGGTGTTTGTTGGGCGTGAATTTCGGGGGGGACGTCTCGAGATTCGCTTTAACATCCGTCGAGCCTGTACTTGCCGACGAGCCGCCCGTCGCAGGGTGGGGCCCTGTACTTCGATTACAGGACAGGAGTACGGCCAGAAATAGTAATCCGAAAATACGCATCCTACACCTCCAGTTTTTCTGCAGTTCGTTGGAGGGCTATTTTCAATGGATCTTTCATATGGGCCGGAAAGGGAGAGAGTCGAACCCGGTGACGATAGGGGTGATGGTTACAGGCGAAACTACCTATCCCCTCTTCGACCAGGGCGTCAAAGACCTGATCTACACTTGAGCCGACAGCCCCCAACCAGAGGAACCCCGCTCGTTCAAAGGCCTCAAAGCCTAAAGCGGTCGCAAAGCTGATCAGGTCTGCGAAGAGTGTTTGTTGGGCATGAATACGAGCAAAAGCAGCCTGATCAAAGCTGTCTTTATCCACATTATTCGCCAGGGAGAGCAGTGCATCGGTGCCCTTCATACGGGCATCGTCGGTGATCCAGGCGAGGCCGGGGCGGGCAAGGTCGTCTCTCGTGCCGGGCTGCAACAGATGCCATTGTCCCTCGATATGGGTCGGGGCCGTGCCAAATGGTAGTCCTCGCATATCCACAAGCACGGGGGCTATATGGGTCTCATACCAGCTGTCGTCGTGGTCGAGGATGACAAGATCGACCGTCTGGTTGAGTGCTTTCTTACATGCGGTTGGATCAATGCGGCCGTTGAGGAGTCGGCCGGCATCAATGTAGCGTTTGCCCGATTTCAGGATGGCGCGGCGAATATCGGGTCGGTTGGGTTCGAATACGAGGACATGCCGGTCCCGATCGAATGACGAGAAAAACCGCACCATTACCTCTATCGCGGTTGTAGCAACGAGGGTGTGATTGGTTCGGTACGGGGTCTGTTGGACCCAGGGAAAGTCCCCGGTCCGATTATTACCGAGGACCTCCTGGGAGAGGTCAATCAGGTCGCGACCGACCGGTAGGGCTCGATCTTCCGGGACACGACAGTCATTTGCGGCCGGAGCTTTCATGTTCGCGTTTCCAGGTTTTACGCGGTCAGCCTACCCCGAAACACATTCCTTGTCATACAGGCATCCGCTATGAATCGATCAATGCAGTGTTTTCAGTGGTCCCACAGTGGAAGTATTGGACCTGGCTTTGGCTGAATGATACACTTTCGTTATTGTTTTGAGGGGAGTAAAGAAACCTCTTGGAGGTTCCATATACCGAAATAGTCCTGATTCTTGGGTGCATTGGGGCATCTGCATTTTTTTCCGCCGCGGAAACGGCGTTTACGAGTATCTCTGACCTGCGTGCGGATCAGTTGATAGAAGAGGGTGCGGGTGGCCAGTCTTTGCTGAAGCTGTGGGCTCGTGTGCCTAACCGCGTACTGACCACAATTCTCATTGGTAACAACCTCGTGAATATGCTGGCGGCGGCTGTGGCGGCGCGGCTTTCCGATCGACTGTTTCGAGAAGTATGGGAGCTTGATGCTGGAAGTAGTGGTGCGTTGGCGTTGGCTGTGGGTGGTATGACGTTATTGGTACTGATCTTCGGTGAAATCTTCCCAAAGACCTACGCCAAGCATAATGCGGAAAGGTATCTACATTTTTCCGGTCCTTTGTTGCTCTTCTATTATCTGGTCTATCCGTTGACCATCTGCTTCGTCGCCTTATCTCGGGCCCTTGCGAAAGTGGTCGGTGCCAAGATCACAAAAGACGGACCGATGGTTCGTATCGAAGATATTGAGCATATGGTGCGCGTGGGGGCCAAGAGTGCCGCCCTGGACGAAGAGCAGGCCCGATACCTGTCCGGTGTGCTGGATTTGGAGGATCGCGTCGTTCGGGAGATTCTAGTGCCGCGAACAGATATGACGGCCTTTGAGATCGGGACCGATCTCAACGTTGTTCTTCAGACCATCAAAGACGAAGGCTATAGCCGATATCCGGTCTTCAAAGATCAGCTGGATGAGATTGTTGGCGTTCTCTATGCGAAGGATCTTCTGGTTGTTCTAGCAAAGATCCAGTCCGACCCCGAGACCTTCGATTTAGGGACCTTCGATTTAGGGACCTTGCTTCGTGCGCCTGTATTCGTTCCTGAATTGCGCAATGTGGGAGATCTCCTACAGGATTTCCGTGCAAAGAAGACCCATATGGGCATTGTGGTGGATGAGCATGGTGGTATCGCCGGACTTGTAACCCTGGAAGATGTTCTCGAAGAAATTG
>CAUZEG010000009.1:15000-49789 GCA_963578775.1 Myxococcales bacterium | reverse complement strand
CAATGCCGTTGGGTTGATCTTCGGGTCGTTTCCGTCACAGTCGCCTCCCCCGAAAACCGACAGGAAACCATCCTCGTCACCGTCCAGCACATAACGAACAAGATCGAGCCCCAGGGACGCCGATAGGACATTATCTTCGAAAATCTGCCGGTCACTCTGGGCTCGGTGGGGAACACGACTTCCGACGATCCCGGAGAAGATACCTATGGAAACCCCGACCAACGCCAGCCACCGTCCGTACGGTGCCAGGCGTGTCACGAAGGTCCTGGCCATAACCAACGCCAAGACAATGGCGAGACCGAGACGGATAAGCATAGACCAGGGCAGATGCCGTAAGACCGTCCAATTCGAACGGAGCACATCAACCCCCACGGCCGCGCCAACAACCAAGCCAGCACTTAGCAACATCCAGACCCGAAACCAACCAAAGCGGCGGGTGATCCCAGGGCGTTGGAAAAGCAAGATCATCGAGCCCGAAATGGCTAGATAGATCAGACCGGAAAGCAGAAAAACAGGGATCTGAAGAACGGATACCGTGACTGCAGCAAACTCGGGACGAGCCATCTCAAGTAAGATGTGATGCGTGATCACATAGGAAACCTTGATGAACACGGCTATCGAAAACAGAAACGCCACTACTCGAATGGCCCGTTCCACATGTTCCGCCGAGCTTCCATCAACCAACCACGAACGGACGCCTCCGAACCATGTCGCCAGACGTTCTCGCCCATTACGAAGGCCCATTACAGCCATCCAGGCCAATCCTGTGGCGAGGCCGGAAATTGCTCCCCACAACAAGGCCAGAAATACAGCTGCTAAAATCCCACGCCAGGATACCGCAAGAGAACTGACTCCGCTCCACAATACGATAGACAACAGGTCAACAATAAGACCCACGAGGGCAATACAAAAACCATAGAGCCAGCCATCGACAAAGTTCGTCCGAATGACCAGGCGTTGTGTAGCAACGTTGTCACTGTCCGCTTTTTCACCAAAAAACATCCGCGCAACCTACCACAAGGGGTTCCACTGTGAAACGCAATTCTTGTGGTAGGCTTCGCGAATGAATTCACGGGCCAAGCCCTGGTTTCACCGGCGGCGACCTCGACTCGGTACGATGGATCGCGAACGGCTTGGTGACCGAGGCGAACGCTTCGATTTGATAGTCTTCTTTGTACGCTTTTTCGTCGCTTTCTTCCGCGGCTTATAATAGTTGCTCGGCTTGTTCACTTTCTTCCGAATGGTCCGTGCTTTCGGTGCCGTTCGTCCCGGACCGACACTGGGCTTGGAGCGCTTTTTCGGCTGCATTCGGCGCCGATCAATAGACGGAGTCGATGGCGTGCGCGCTTTCGGGTTCGGATGGTTGTAGCGCGGCCGCGTGGGTTGCGCTTTCCGAGCGTCGGGGAATTTATTGTCTGTGCGAGGCGTACCGCGGGGGACACGGTTGCGATGACCAGGCGCAGTTCTGGCACCAGGATCACGGGGCCGGGCTGGCGTTGTCCGCTCAGGATGGCCGGCTGAGTTCGGGCGTCGAGCCCGTGGATTGCGCTTGGGTTGAAACGCCTGCGGCCTTGGAATCCGTTTGAACGTACCGATTTTACGGGGCTTCGGCGGCTTCTTGGGGCTGGCCTTCCGAATCGGTTTCGGCGGCGGTCCAAACTGGTACCGACTCCCATTATGACGATGCCAACGTTTGTGCGGCCGCGTGGCATGGTAGATCGACCCCACCCGATGTCGGGGCACGGCGACGCGATGGACATGTGGGTAGAGGAAATAGTTCGTCTCCACGAATACCCAGGAGTCTGCGCCATGACCAGCGTTATACCAATGCGGATAGAGGGGTGCCCAACCCACATAGCCATCAGACATTCGCCAATCGACCCAGGACGGAGCCCACTGACGTCCGGGGATCCAGACCCAGCCATATTGCGAGGTATAAACCCACCGCCCGTAATGGTAGACGATGCCGCCGTAATCTTCGTAGGAGTCGAAATACCAACCGGCATCGGTTTCGATCCATTGTCCCTGGGTATAGGGTTGCCAACTTTCGCTTCGGTCCGCAGGCATCCAGGCCCAGCCGAGTTCATCGGTCCAGATCCAGGCTCCCTTCCCATTCAACTCGTCCCAGAAAGGAACCGAACCCATGGGATCATCCACGTCGTAAGAGTCGGGACCAAGAGCCTCGCCTTGTCCCTGTGCTGCCACGTCTTCGTCGGCTTCGTCAGCCGCGTCTTCGTACCAGTCTCCATATTCCCGGATCCAGGCATCGCGGCCTTCCGGTGTCCACTCATCGGCGTTCTGCGCATGGGCAGATACCATAGAACCCGTCAAACAAATCGTGAAAAACAGAAAAAATTGAATATGGCGTTTCATGAGAATCTCCCTCAATTTCGCATCATTTGTCGGGCTGAAGACGATTGTAGACGGTTTTTATTCACGATTTCGAGATTTTTTCTCTATATGCCCGCTAACTCCCAATCGGCCTAACAAAGTTCGTAGAGCATCACTGGAAGAGACGCCTCTGATTTGCGCCGCCACAAGGGCATGAAACAACAGATCCGCAAGCTCTGAAGCAACCCGTTCATCATCTTCCGATTCCAGAGCCTGACATAATTCCTCGGCCTCTTCGATGATCTTGGTACGAGCACGTTCCGGATGATGTAACAGGCTGGCCATATAGGACTCATCCGACTGGGCCGTTCTCCGGGCCTCGACCACCATATCCAACGTCTCAAGGATGCTTCCGGATGCCATTATTTCCGGACTGCCGGTGTCCTGGGGAAATCTTCTATCAAAAAAACAGGTGGGTCTACCGGTATGGCATGTGGGACCGACAGGGCTGACCCGGTAGATCAATGCATCACCATCACAATCCAGCCAAACCGCATGAACCTGTAGAACGTTTCCGCTCTCCTCCCCCTTTCTCCAGAGCCGACTTCTACTGCGACTGAAGAAATGGGCTTGCCCGGTTTCTATTGTGCGTTCAATAGCCGTCTTGTCGGCCCAGGCCACCATTCGAATCGTGCCGGTCGCCGCATCCTGCGCTATCACCACCACCAATCCGTCTGCGTTGAACTTGATGTCCCCCGGGAGCTGTTCCGTTCCAAGACTCACGTAGCCCGCTCCTCGGTTCTGAGTTCGATTCCTGCCAAGCGCATCGCATCTTTCACCTGACGGATTCGGAACGTCCCGAAATGAAAGACGCTGGCAGCCAAAACAGCATCTGCGCCGCCACGCAGAATACCATCAATAAAGTGTTCGAGGGTACCCACGCCCCCGCTCGCGATCACGGGTACGTCGACCCGCTCCGTTACCTTACGAGTAAGGTTCAACTCGAATCCCTCCAAAGTGCCATCACGGTCCATGCTTGTAAGCAGGATTTCCCCCGCCCCCAGTGCCGTGCCCTCGGTGGCCCATTCCAGTACATCTACTCCTGTCGCTGTACGACCACCGCGGACATAGACTTCATAGCCAGACGGCGTCTTACCCGTCTTGCGCGCGTCGATCGCCAATACGACGCATTGGCTGCCAAATCGTCGAGCACAGGCGGACAAGAGAGCAGGATCTCGCACTGCGGCACTGTTCACCGCTACTTTGTCTGCTCCCGAATGAAGCATCGCCAACATATCATCCGGCGTCCGAACACCGCCCCCTACCGTAAGCGGAATAAACACCTCAGATGCCGTCCGCTCAATGACATCCAGCATGCTATGGCGCTGCTCATGGGTAGCCGTAATATCCAGAAAACAAAGTTCATCGGCACCTTCGGACGCGTAGGTCCGGGCACATTCCACCGGATCTCCCGCGTCCTGGAGATCAACAAAGTTGACCCCTTTGACGACACGGCCATCGGTCACATCCAGGCAGGGAATAACACGTTTGGCAACCATCGATCAGACGACAATATTTACGATGCGATCAGGAACCACGATAACCTTTCGCACCTCCTGGTCCTTGATGTGCCGTTGTACATTGGGATCCTCCAACGCGAGCCGTTCAAGCTCCTCTCTGCCCAGACCTGGGCTCACCTCCAAGGTCGCCCGCAGCTTACCTCTGACCTGAACACCGATGGTGATGGTCTCGTCTTTGGCGAGCTCTGGATCATAATCCGGCCAGTCGACCTGTACGATTGAGGGACTATGTCCGAGAACCTCCCAAAGCTCTTCCCCGAGATGGGGTGCGTACGGTGAAACCAGTTTTACCAGGGTTTCTACCGCCCACCGATTGGGTGTATCCGACTGGGCGATTTGCCGAGATAGAACCATCATGGATGCAAGCGCCGTATTGAAACGCATTCGAGCTGTCAGTTCTGTCACCTGCCGAATCGTTTTATGGACTAGACGTCGGGTGGCGTCATCCGGTTCATCATCCGAAACTTCACCCGAGCCCAACCGCCAGACACGGTCAAGGAATCGTGCAACACCGGGGATCTGCTCTGTTTTCCAGGGCTTCACCACGTCGATGGGCCCCATATACATCTCGTAGCATCGAAGCGAATCGGCCCCAAACTCCGAGACAATATCGTCCGGGTTGATGACGTTCCCGCGAGACTTGCTCATCTTCTGGTTGTCTTCTCCGAGGATCATCCCCTGGTTAACGAGCCGGGCAAATGGCTCTTTACAGGTCACCAGATCCAGATCGAAGAGGAATTTATGCCAGAATCGAGCATAAAGAAGATGCAGAACGGCGTGTTCGGCTCCACCCACATACAGATCAACGGGAAGCCAGGGCTTTACGGTCTCGGGATCAAATGGTGCTGTGTCGTTCTTAGGATCGAGATACCGGAGATAATACCAACAGGAACCAGCCCACTGTGGCATCGTATTGGTTTCTCGCTTGGCCTTTAATCCGGTGACCGTGCACGTTGTATTTACCCATTCATCAATGGCGGCCAGTGGTGACTCACCGGTACCCGATGGCTGGATTCGTTCCACCTCGGGAAGCCGAATGGGCAGTTCCGATTCAGGAACAGGCACCGTTCGCCCATCTTCGAGGTGCAAAACCGGGATGGGCTCGCCCCAATACCGTTGGCGACTGAATAGCCAGTCCCGCATGCGGTAGTTGACTTTCGTCCGGCCAAGGCCCCGATCCTCCAACCATTGCACGATCTCTGCCTGCATAGTCGCGGTGGTCATGCCAGAAAACTGCCCGCTATTTATGGCAATTCCATCAGCTTCCTGGGCCGCTTCACTGAGATCCGGTTCTACATCCGCCGAAGGCGTCACAACCGGAATGATGTCCAGTCCAAAGGCCTTGGCGAACTCGTAATCGCGCTGATCATGACCCGGAACCGCCATGATCGCTCCGGTGCCGTAATGTCCCAAGACATAATCTGCCACCCAGATGGGGATCCTGGCATCGTTAACCGGGTTGATGGCGTAGGCTCCGGTGAAAACACCGGTCTTCTCCTTGGCCAACTCGGTTCGCTCCAGATCGCTCTTCACGGCGGTCGCATTCCGATAGGCCATGATCTCCGCACGTCGGTCGTCGCTACTGATCGACTCGACGAGCGGATGCTCGGGTGCAAGGACCATATAGGTCGCACCAAATAATGTATCCGGTCGCGTCGTAAACACCTCGATTGGCTGCTCGGTGTCCGCCACATTAAAGCAAACTTCCGCACCGTAGCTACGACCGATCCAGTTCCGTTGCATGGCCTTGATAGATTCCGGCCAATCCAGCTCTTCCAGATCGTCCAGCAGGCGATCGGCATACGCCGTAATGCGAAGCATCCATTGGCGCATCGGACGCCGCTCTACCGGAAAACCTCCAACCTCGGACTTTCCGTCGATCACTTCCTCATTGGCAAGAACGGTGCCCAACTCTGGGCACCACCAGACAGGAACCTCGGCTTGATAGGCCAGATCATTCTCGAACAGCTTTAGAAATATCCACTGCGTCCAACGAAAGTAATCGGGATCACAGGTCGAGATCTCTCGATCCCAATCATAGGCAAATCCCAATGACTTCACCTGCTGCCGAAAATAGTTGATGTTCTTATCGGTCGTGATGCGCGGATGAACCCCTGTCTTGAGGGCGTATTGTTCGGCCGGAAGTCCGAAGGAGTCCCACCCCATCGGGTGCAGAACCTCGTATCCCTGCATCCATCGGAACCGGGTCATGATATCTGTGGCGGTATAGCCTTCCGGATGCCCCACATGGAGCCCAGAACCCGATGGGTACGGAAACATGTCGAGAAAGTAGAGCGTCTCCTTGCCGGACGTACCCGTCGCTTTGAAAGTCTTGTTTTCAAACCAGTATTGCTGCCATTTGGGCTCAATCTGGGAAAAGGGATACGCCATGGAACGATCTCAGTGGGTCAAATGTTGGATTGGTCTCGTATAGGGCGCTGATGTCTAACAGGTTTACGTCGCACGCAAAAGTCCATTATTCGGAGACATCGTGCGATGGGATGATCCGTTCGAAGATACTGTCCATCAATTGCACCATGTCGGCCTCCCCAACGTATAGGCAATGCCCCGTAAAAAGATGTCCTGGACTCTCCTCATCGGACGATTTGTCAGCCTCAACTACGACCGGCAAATCCTGATGGAGTTCTCCTCGTGACTGTAGACGAACAATGAGTTCTGGATTTCGTTGGCCACAGAGAACGATCGTCGTTGTAAACCCATCTTCTTTCCCTTCGAACAAATAGAGCTTCATCTGATCTTCGCTCGTCGAATCAGTTTGGATCGCCGTGCGTAATTCGGGCGAGAGTCTGTTCGAGAACAACGTCCGGTCCAGACTGGACGTGATCCGCATCGTCTCGCCGGTCAGCTCGAATACCCCCAGTTTCTGACGTCCCAGATAGTTGGGAATAGTCTCCCGCAGAAGAAGTTTAGCTCCCCGCCATAGAACTATCGTCAATATCGTAATCCCAATGATAATCCCCCAGAGATTATCACTTGAGAGCAGATTGAAGAGCTTGACTTCGATCCCAAACGAGAGGCTGAGGAGAGTGATTACTATCAGGGTAATGGCGTATATATAGAGCGTCTTCCAGAGCCATTTCCTACGAGTCTTTTTGGTGTCAGAAACAACCGGATCCCCTTGTCTGGACAAGACCCTCCAGGAGGTAAAAAGGCCGATGGGCTCCGTCGAGAGCGCGTGCTCTCGATTCGGAGACTCAAACACAAGTCCCAGGTTCCACCGGTCTGGATTTGGTTCCGTCAATATCCTGCTGCCGTCCCATCGCCGCGACAGTCCGGGGCACCCGCCCAACCCGAATCCGTGCGGAAAATCGCCTGGACGTTGGAGAAATTACCAACCTCTCGAACGATATGCCGTTTCCGCCCGAGGTGGGCTACTGTATCCGGGCTCAAGGCAAATCGTTCGGCCATAATGTAGTCGGGTAGCCATTGATGGTGAAAACGTGGCATGCACACGGCCTCTTCCGGCTTCATCTTGAACAGGAATCGGTTCAAGATAGTCTGGAAGACAGCGTTGATAATAAAGGATCCGCCCGGGCTCCCTATAACCGCCTCGACCTCATGATCACGCACAAGGATGGTCGGGGTCATGCTGGATAGAGGCCGCTTCTTTGGAGCGACCGCATTCACGGTCCCTTGCACCAACCCAAAGGCATTTGCTTTTCCAGGGCTCGTAGAGAAGTCGTCCATTTCATTATTCAAAACCACCCCCGTACCCTTAGCCACAATGGCGGACCCAAAGGTCAGATTGATGGTCTGGGTTTGACTAACCGCATTGCCAAACTTGTCGACAATGCTGAAATGCGACGTATGAGTTCCCTCTCTCTTGAGCTTCTTTGGATTCAGGATCTTATGGGCCGGTGTAGCTTTCGAACGTATCGCTTTTCGATCCTTGCGCCCCGCTTTCGGATCTTCAAAACGTTTGATGGGGACATGTGTGAAATCGGGATCCGCCAATAAAAGGTTTCGGTCCGCATAGGCGCGTTTCATCAGCTCCGAAAGCACATGGACGGTGTAGGCCGAATTCCAGCCTGCGTCTATCAGATCCTTTCCGTCTCCAACCCCGTTCATCATGCGAATCAGAACCGCACCACCACTACTGGGAGGAGGAAATGAATATACATCCATTCCAGCCCAAACCCCGTGGATAGGCTTGCGCCAACGAGCTTCGTAACCCGCCATATCATCTTCCGTCATAACACCGCCGTAGGTACGGACAGATTCGGCAATCTGGGCCGCTACAGGCCCCCTATAAAACGCATCCGGCCCTTCTTTGGCGATGCGCTCCAATGTCGCAGCCAGATCAGTTTGTTTGAGAATTGTCCCAGCCTTCGGAACCTTACCGTCGCTGAGAAAGACCTCTCGGGCCCCCGGAGACATCCTTTCGGCCAGGGCCTCGATCTTGCGATGCAGGAGAGGAGTTATCGAAAAGCCATCCCGGGCCAGTCGTATGGCGGGCTGAAGCAACTCGGCTAACGGCCGTTTTCCGAAACGCGAATGCAGCGTATACATCTGGCGCACGAGGCCCGGTACACCGACTCCAAGCCCAGTGAATCGCGATAGATCGGGATTGTAGTCTCCACCCGGATGGAAAAGAGCCTCCGTAATCGCAATCGGAGCCGTCTCACGCCCATCCAGGGCCAGAACGTCTCTGGTCTTCACGTCGAAAACCAACGAGAACCCGCCTCCACCAATGCCACTCGAGTAGGGTTCGCAGACGGAGAGCGCAAATGCCACTGCGACTGCTGCGTCCACCGCATTTCCACCGGATTGTAGGACTTGAAGACCTACCCGGGTCGCCTCGGGATGGGCTGTAACCACCATCGCCTTCGGACTGATAGGAGCCTCCCGGATGGCGGCATATCCGGGCAACGAAATAAATGGCGAAACACAAACAAAGAGGCATGTGAGCAGCCCAACTCGGAAATTCAAGGAACGCGTCATTGGCTGATCTCCATGGCCTGTGATGGTACCGAATACGAAGAAAGGGCGCCTGAATCGTCGATCGCATGACCAGACACCAGCAGACGAACCGACCCCTGCAGAACCTGGGCGGGCCCGGGGGTCTGAACGGCAGTTCGTAGGTGTACTGTCCAGCGAAAGGTTCGTCCTTCCGGGGCCGCCGATACCGTCCATGGCGGAGTCGGATCCATGGTCAACACCATCCTGTAGCCTGTCTCATCGATGACTCGGTCTCCGGAACGGTAGGGCATATATTCGCCACTGTTCGTGTCCAATTGTTCCAGCGTGACATGCGGCTGATCGACCCATGGATCTCCACCCGTCCAAGAGAAACTAACCTCAGTTCCCACCGTAATCTGGGTCGGCAAGTCCTCCTCGACTGTTGCAAATACGAGCGATGCGTCGGGCGAATATCCGACACCATCGCCCGATTCGTACACTCGCGGGGTGGCAAGCTCAAAGGATAAGGGGGCGTTGGGATCATCCAACCGATGCGCCAGATTTGCGACGCTATCTGCCAGGTAGATGCCCTGCTTCGGTCCCCATAGATTACCCCCGGCTTCGTAACCGCCAAGTGCCCAATCGTTGGGGAGAAGCAGATAACCCGTATAATCCTGGGCGTAGCTGAACAGCATGGCAGCGGTAGATTCGGTCTCGTCCGACACCTTGTTCAGCAGGTACTCCCCAAGAGTCGTCACCGTCTCACCGGGCAAAGTCACCCCGGTAAGCCCACCAATTCGAAACGCGGTTAACCTGACTTGTGGTATCGAAGCCTCTTCCGGCGCAGGAATGCAGATGTCCATTTTCGGCTCATTACCGGATCCGGGACAAAAATCGCCAAATCCACCGCAATACGCACCACCAAATTCAAAATCGAATTCACCGGGCTCGTATCCAAAGACATCATGGCGTAACACCGCTTCTTCCGAGACAATCGCAAGATCGGAATCCTCCGCCAATTCGATGGCATCCCAGACCGATAGGACCGTCTCTGTGGCCGAACGACCCAACGCCTCGAGTTGATCAAGATTCGGGTCGGAATACTGTGGATAGGGGCTCTCTTCGGCAAAGCGCGTGGGATTACCGGGGGCCATATCACCGGCCCACGATTGGGTGAACATGACCAGTGGTGCCCCAGGAAGTGCCTCCTGCACCTTCAGCTCAACAGTCCGCGGTGCATCCCCGCTCAGTATCGCGGCCTGATAACCAAAGATCGTACCGTGCATTGCATAATTGATGACGGCCGCCATGGAGCCGCTGCCATCGAGGCGTTCGAATCGTAAGATCCCCATGGTATCATTCTGGTAGGGAGGGTTCTCGCAGCGTCGATCTTTGTGCATCTCCGCATTCTGGGTCAGGCTGTACCCAAAGGAGACAGGTACCGATTCCGTCATAAGGGTGTCGATGATGGGTTGAGCAATCGAATGTAGTATTCGTTCGGCGATCACGTCGTCGTAGCTGTCGGCAAGAATACCGCCCAGAAGATGATTGATATGCCGTCCCGGTCCCGTATGCGTATGGCTAGCCATCAGTACAAGGTTTTTCCGCAGATGAATCCCTGTTGCTTCTTCTACGATTTCCACGACGCGTTCGAAGTGCAGAAAATAGATGCCGATCAAATCGGTTTGAACAAGGACCAGTCGAACTTCGCCTTTCATCAGATGGATCACCCGAACCATCGGTGGATGTAAAACCCGGGTCGTAGCATAAAAGCCGTCCGCGAACGGGCTCTTCGGAGTGTCGTCGGACACTCCTGTCTGGCCATATCCAGCCGTACCAATCCCAAGCGGTACATTGATTGGGCCGGTAGCCACCGAAGCTCGGAACTGTTCATCGGGCGGCTGGTAGGGTCCCGTCTGAATAGTTTCCATCGCGGTGGTTTCCGTTGTATCGGAGACCGCGGAAAGATCGTCCCCGTTGGACCCTGTTCCCCCACATGCGTTTAGTACCAATAGGACACAAAACAGCCGCACTGGTACCGCGCATCGACCGTTTGCATAGGCGTCCATTCTCGTCCTCCAGTATACGGCGCGTCAGGCTACAAGGGCGAAACAGATATGCCAAGTAAAGAATGGCGGCTGACGGGTGCGGTCAATACCACCAGCTCGGAGCACTATACGCCCCGGACCGTGAGAACAATGGATGCTGCCAGCGACCGTCTTCCGTGCCAACGAAGAGCCGCGTCATACCGCCGCGCGTCGAGACAAATACAACATATCGACCATCCGGAGACCAGGCCGGGTCGCGATTGGAGCCCTGTTCCTGGGTAATCCGTTCCTGGCTGCCACCGATAGTGGTCGTAAAGATGTCCGACACAAACTCATCGAGGCCTGCGTAAACAACCTTCCCATTGGGGCCGGTATTTGGGGCCGTATTGTACCGACCGACCATGGTCAATCGACGCTTTCCGGAACCGTCGGGCTTCATAATATACAGCTGGGGTGAACCGACCCGATTGCTCACGTAGACAATGTTCTTGCCGTTGCGAGTCCAGCGAGGAGAGACCTCGTCTTCCGATGACTTGGTGAGATTCTTGATTTGCTTGCCATTGGGTTCCAGAAGCCAGATATCACTCTGACCATCACCAGTATCCACAGAGGCTGCAATAGACTTTCCATTCGGGGCAAAGCGTGCGCTCCGTATCTGCAGATTCGATGAAGTGATCTTTTTCCCGTCGAGGTAGAGCGTAGGCCCGTTCTCATCAATCTTGGTGTACAGAAGTTGCCCGCCAGGCCCAAAGGAGGGGAACATGAATATTCCTCCACCCGCCATAAGAACCTTGGGACTTGGGTCGCCAAATCGAACGGTCAAAAGAGCACGGCCACCTTTTCGTGACTTCTGGGTAAATACGATTGTCGAACCCAGGATCCCATTACGACCGGTCAATTCCTTGATAAAGGCATTGACCTGTTTATGAATCTGCATCAGGCCGTCCTTGCCCTTCCACGCATCCGAGGTCTTGATAACCACCTTTTGCCGACCCACAACATCGTAGAGCTCCAATGTGACCAGATGTTTTTTCCCCTTGGCCTCTACCTTGCCTTGAATCAAATAGCGTGCCCCCACATTGAACCAGGCGTCGTAGGGGATCGGGCTCCCGTCGAGTACCGATTCGGCCAGGTACGCGTCCGGATCAATCAACCGAAACACACCGGATAGATTCAGATCACGACGCAATACGGATGTGAAACGTTTACATGGAGCATTTTCCACCTCATCTGCACAGAAGAGTTCCGGCACCGCAACCGGCTCCAACTCCACGCCACTGGGCGGGATCACCAACTGAATCGCCTCGCCCTTGGACTCCGTGTTCTTCTCCGGGGCCGGGGTCTTCTCCGGGGCCGGGGTCGCTTTCGGGGCTGCATCTTCCTGAGCCAGAGCCACGGGGCCTACGAAGACCAGCGCCGGTAGGAAACAGAGGATTGTCCTGAGATTTCGAATCATAGCCAACTATTACCAGTGTCTAATGGTTGGACGAAATTATTCTGATGAAAATGTGCCGCGCACAATCGTCCTACTGCGTGGAACCTATGGCGAAAAACATCTCTTCCCAGCCCCAGCTTCAGCATGTTGTTCCTCATAGCACCTCCTATAGCTACTCTGCTTTGTTTTCTAAATGCAACCGCCGAATTCAAAGGACGAATTGACTACTATATATCGATTCCGGCCTATGATAATCTGTTGCGAACGATGGGAGTTATAGATGCGGGCACTGATTTCACGTCACCTGGTTTTCTTGGTTATTGTCACGCTTCTGAGCTTTGCATGCGGAGACGACACAAATAGCTCAAATAACCTCACCTTTCCGGATACTGGTGATACGGGTACTGTAAATGGGTCCGATATTTCGACGGGCAATGACACCGTCACGCCCACGGATACGCCAGCTGGTGATACGACTATCCCCGGGGATACGGCTCCCTCCGACACGGTGGTCGTAGATGGCTGCACACCGGATTGTGATGGAAAGAGTTGTGGGGATGATGGCTGTGGCGGCTCCTGTGGCGACTGTCCGGAGGGCAGTGTCTGCATCCCGGACGCCTGGGTGTGCGGCAACGTCGATTCACCGGATTGCGAAGGCAAGGAGTGCGGCCCGGATGGTGTTGGCGGCTCCTGCGGTGAATGTGGAGACCAGGAGAGCTGCTCGCCGGAAGGCAAATGCGCGGTTCAACCCCAATGTGGAGAGGTCACCAAGATCGGATGTTGTGAGTTCGACCTGCTCTGGGTATGTGATGATGGAGCCGTAACCACGACTGACTGTAGTTCTTCCCCGCACTGCGGCTGGAACGGAGCGATCGGAGGCTATGATTGCGGGACGGACGGAGACGAAGCTCCCGGTGGCTTGTTCCCCTTACACTGCCCGTGGGTCTGTCACCCTGCATGTGATGGAAAGAACTGCGGCCCGGACGGCTGCGGAGATGTCTGTGGACTATGCGACGAGGCCGGCAGTTGTAACGACGGCGTTTGCTGTAACCCGGATTGCGAAGGGAAAGACTGCGGCGGTGATGGTTGTGGGGGTACCTGTGGCAGTTGCGCTGCGAGCGAGATCTGTTCGAGCGAAGGGACATGCAACAGCGCCTGCTTGGCCAACTGCGAAGGCAAGGAATGTGGCCTGGACGGTTGTGGTGGAGTCTGTGGGCAATGTCCAACCGAGCTTTTCTGCACCGATTTCGGAAACTGCGTAGAGGAGTGTGAACCAAACTGCGAGGACAAGGAATGTGGTAGCAACGGCTGCGGTAACATATGTGGCACCTGCGCCAATGATGAATTCTGCTCCCCGGCGGGCTTATGCACCGACGAATGCCTGCCCGACTGCGATGGGAAATCCTGCGGCCCCGATGGCTGTGGCGGACAATGCGGTCTCTGTGAAGCGGGAATCGCATGTACGGTTGGAGGACAATGCGGAAATTACTGCCTGGATTGTTCCTTTCCGCCGTCCTGCCTTGCGTTCGGATTTGAAAGCGGGAACCTGCTTGGTTGGAGTCTCTCGGGTGATGCCAAGGTGGTAAATCACCTCGGAGAGACAGGCGCATTCGAAGGCGAGAAAATGCTCGACTTGTCGAACGCCCTGGCATCGGAAGGCAAGGTCATCATTCAAACATGTGTGCCTGAGAACACCACCGGGATTCGATTCATGTGGAAGCTATACTCAGAAGAATTCCTGGAATGGTGCGGCACCGCCTTCCAGGACTCGTTCCGGGTGACGGTACACCTACTAGGTGAGACCGACGGTCCGGTTGCTATATTCGAGCGAAGCATCTCTCAGCTGTGCCCAGCCGACACATGCCCCAGCTGCGGAGAATACGAGGTACCGATTATCCCAGCGGATGTGGGCTTCGATATGGGTGAGGTTCATATGACGCAATGGCTGGGGAATACTCTCGATCTGTCGGATTTGATGGGAGGCGAATCTACCAGTCTTCACATCGAGTTTGCCGTCGGGGACGTCGGTGACTCGATATTCGACACCCATGTATTATTGGATGCAGTGGAACTCTTAAGTACCTGTGTACCCGAATGCGGCGACAACCTCTGTGGCGACGATGGCTGCGGTGGAGTGTGTGGGCAGTGTTTTGGCGATATTGCCTGCACCAACGGAAACTGCTGCACCCCCGAATGCGAAGAGCAGACATGTGGTGATGATGGTTGCGGAGGTATCTGCGGAACCTGTGGCGAGGGCGAAACGTGTAATGACGGGGGCTGCTGCGAACTGCAGTGTGAGGGGAAAAACTGCGGTGTGGATGGCTGTGGTGGCTCTTGCGGAACCTGCACACAAGGTGATCTCTGTGTTTCCGGAGAATGCACCGAAGAAAACGACGTCTTCGGCAGTCCTTGTGATGACGACGCCGATTGTGGTGGCGAAGGATTCCTCTGCTTTGACCCGTTCTTTTCACCACAGATCTGCACACGACCCTGCCAGTTCACATCGCCTGGCGATTGCCCTGAAGGTTGGTGGTGCGTCCCTGTTCCAGGTAGCGCAGTGGGCCCGGTCTGCGCTCCTCTTTGAGTCGTTCCCGGCCTATTCGCTAGACTGCTCAGCAGCCCAATGAAGCAATTCTTCGACGAACTTTTGTAGAACCACCTTCAGAGCTCCGGCGCGATCTGGGAGATATTCATACGGCTGGTACTCGTTCATATAGTTCGTCTGAGTGAGCTCCATCTGGACCGCATGGAACCCGTCGGCAGGCTGGCCATACGTACGTGTGATAAACCCACCCTTGAAACGACCATCCACCACGGACGCGTAGCGCGGCGCACGACCTATTACATCTCCAAGCCGTCTAATCAGAGCGGTACTCGCGGTCATCCCATCTCCGGAGCCAAGATTAAGGTCCGGCAGTACACCCTCAAAGAATCTCGGGACACGGCTCGGAATGGAATGAGCATCCAATAGCAGAGCCTGGCCGTACCGCTCCTGAAGGCGGTCCAACTCCCGCCGCAGAGCTTCGTGGTATGGACGCCAATGCCTTTCGATACGGGCCGAAATCTCGTCAAGATCGGGTGTCAGACTGGCGCGGTAGATGTCTTCATACGCAAAGGTCGTCGTCGGGCAGAGTTCAGTATTGTCGGCGCCCGGATAGAGTTCCGATCCGGCCGAATCACGGTTGAGATCAATTACATACCGTGAATGGGTGGCCACCAGTACGCCAGCACCTAGCTCGGCCGCGAAATCATACAGACGGTCCACATACCAATCCGTATCTGAAATCGCCACACCCGCGTCCGTCATGCGCTCTTTTAACGTGTCGGGTATGTAGGTTCCGGAATGGGGAACACTGATCAGCAGAGGAGTATGGCCTGGGGTAAATCGGTAGATATCCATCGACGTTTTGCCTTGCGAGCCTGCAGCTCCTACCAAACCACTATTCGGCCAATAGCCGCAAGGAAGCCCTCCTCTTTTCCGGAATACTCGGAATCAGATCCATCGACGCTGCATTCCAAAAATGGAGAAAGCAGTTGAACTGGGCGTCTGTTTGTTGCAGGGTAGCCCCCCCAAGGAACTTGAGGAGTCAAAAAATGCGTCTCATCGCCTGTATTCTCTGTCTCGTGATTTCGGTCGCCTTCGCTTGCAAGAAAAAGGACCAACCCGCTTCCGGAGATCCTTCCGCAGACGCCACAGCACCGAACAATCCCGATACCCCCCCCAAAAACGTTAACAATCCAAGCAGCGCCAATACGGGGACGGGAGCGACGAACGCAAACACCATAAAAGACGACACGGTCAAAAAAGCTGTTACCTCGAATACTCGTGAAGTTGCCAAGAAGAGTGCCGTGGAAAAGAAGGAGGCTACCATGGATAAGGAGACCGCCGACCAAACAGCGAACGACCCCTTCGCAGCCCCCTCCGATGTCGCCGCGGCCCCCGCTGATGCCGAAAAGACGGCAAGTGGGCTGGCTTCCAAGGTACTGACTCCAGGCACAGGCTCGGACCATCCAGCCGCAGCCGATACAGTCTCAGTGCACTACACCGGCTGGACCACCGATGGAAAAATGTTCGACAGCTCTAAAAAGCGTGGAGAGCCAACCAGCTTCCCCTTAAACCGCGTAATTGCTGGCTGGACCGAAGGTCTTCAACTGATGGTGGTCGGAGAATCCCGTCGGTTCTGGATCCCCGAAGAACTCGCATACAAAGGTCGGCCCGGTGCACCACAGGGTATGTTGGTCTTCGACGTAGAGCTCCTGAGCTTCAAACAAGCGCCGAAACCGCCCGTCGCACCCAAGGATGTTGCGTCCCCGCCAGCAGACGCAGAAAAGACGGCCAGCGGACTCGCTTCGAAAGTGCTGACCAAAGGTACCGGAGAGACCCACCCCAAGGCGACTGATACGGTGACTGTTCATTATTCTGGCTGGACCACCGATGGAAAAATGTTCGATAGCTCCATCACGCGTGGACAACCGGCAAGTTTTCCTCTAAATCGGGTTATTCCTGGCTGGACTGAGGGAGTACAACTGATGGTCCAGGGCGAGAAACGCCGCTTCTGGATCCCCGAAGAGCTGGCCTACAAAGGACGCGAGGGAGCACCACAGGGGATGCTCGTATTCGATGTAGAGCTACTCGAGATCCGATAATCTTTCGGACTACTCTATATCGGTCTTAATCGGCGAAGGAGCTTTCCGACGGCTTCTCGTTCGTGCTTTTCTGCGCGGCGCATCGTCCTCCGACTCCGATAGATCATCGAGTAGGAGTAACCCGTCAACCGCCACAATCCGCCCATCGGGGCTTAAGGTTGCCAATTGACCGGTGAACACTTCTTCTTGCCCCATTCGTAAGCTCAACGACTTGAGCTGAGGTCCTACGACGATGAGGCGGAAACCGTTCTGTTCATCGCTATGAGTGAGTACCAGATGCGTTGGAAGATCACAGCGCATCTCGTTCTCCTCGGCGCATACCTGGAGATCGGCAACAATGCCCACAACCGTGACGGGTTCATTACCAAGTTCGCCAAACTCGCTGAGGACTCCCCACACCGTAAGGACGGATTCCGGATGACCCGAAACCGTCCGACGCGTAGGGGGTAGCCTGAAGTTCGGCGCCTCGGGTAGGACAATTTTCTCAGAGGTGTTGCCGGTAGTTCCAGACTTGCCAGCCCCTTTCTTCGATGACTCCTTACCGCCACATCCGACAAGCATCAGGCATACGAAACCAGCCACTGCACACGCAAATCCGAATCGATGCGTCCGCGATCGAGTCGTTTCGACCAATTTGACTGTCCGTTCCGTCACGATTCATCCCATCGTCTACTGCTGTATTCAACCCTCGGGCATACACACGACCGAGCCCCCTGAGAATACATAATCAGCCATTCAACGCAAGGCGTTGACCGGGAGGGAGGCAGCTGTTATGAACTGTAACTTAATAACTCGGCCGGGCGATTCTGGCCATAACGTAGTAAATAGGTGCTCTAATGGCAGTTGACACTGTTGCTAGTTTCTTTGAAGACGTCGTGCCGCAACGAATTGTATCCAATCCACAAGCTGCTCTTTCAATTGGTGCGATCTACCAGTTCGATATCTCGGGTGATGGTGGTGGTACCTGGACTCTTGATTTCACAAAACCCGAAGTTCGTGATGGTTCGGACGGATCGGCTCAATGCAACGTGAATATGGGATCGGACGACTTCCTGGCCCTGGTAAATGGGAGTCTTGATCCCATGCAGGCCTTTATGATGGGAAAGCTTCAGGTCTCTGGTGATATGGCGCTTGCAATGAAACTTCAAGGGGTCCTGGGAGGCTGAGCGGAGTCTACTTTCCTCTTTTCTCTCAAGCGTCGCATGGAACAGCCATGGACACATCCACAAAAACAAAGAGCCCACTGAACGGCTGCCGTATCCTCGATCTGACACGCCTCTTACCGGGTCCGGCCTGTACCTGGTTACTGGCTCGAATGGGAGCCAATGTGATCAAGGTGGAGGCACCTGGCGCAGGTGACTATCTTCGCCACATCGAAGCCGGAGGGGTAAGTACGACCTATCGGCTGTTGAACGAAGGAAAAAAACACATCGTGCTAAATCTTAAGCACGAACGCGGACGTGAAGTTCTGGGGCGGCTACTTGAAACAACCGACGTCCTCGTAGAACAGTTTCGGCCAGGTGTGTTGGAGCGACTTGGTGTACCCATCGCCGAGCTGCGACGACAGTTTCCCCGCCTCATCATCGCCTCGATTACAGGCTATGGCCAAACGGGCCCATATCGAAACCGTGCGGGTCATGATTTGAACTACATGGCACTGTCGGGATTATTGGCCCAGGAGTTCGCACCCGAAAGGTCCACGAGTCATCCGGCCTTTCAAGCCGCGGACATGTCGGGGGGGACGTACTATGCGGCTGTATGCATCCTGGGAGCGCTCCTAAAAGTCGCACAAACAGGAGAGGGAGCACATCTGGATATTTCGATGACAGAAGGTGTCCTTCCCCTGGGGTTTTCCGGCTTGGGGAATGCATTCTCCCAATTGGACGGTCCACAACAATACGTATTACAGGGCGCCATGCCGGGCTATGGCGTCTATCGATGCAAAGACGATAAGTTTTTGGCCGTGGCCGCATTGGAACCCAAGTTCTGGGTCGAATTCTGTCAGGCCCTTGGGAAACCAGATTGGATCGCGAAACGCTCGAATCCAGATGACTGGCCCGATTTTGAGCAGGAGCTTCGTGCCTTTCTTGCCACACAACCTCGTTCCAAATGGCTCGAGGAGCTTGACCAGCATGACTGTTGCGTGGAGCCCGTCCTATCTCCAGCCGAGGCGATAGCTCATCCCCTACATACGGCAAGAGGCGTTTTTGTAGATGGACCGGCGTGTCGGCTACCAGCCGTTGAGGCATTACGTGGCGCAGAAGACGAGCCCGAAACGGACTTCCAGGCCGGCTCAAATACCCGGGAACTCCTACAACAAGCCGGGTATAACAACGGAGAGATCGACACCCTTATTACCGATCAGGTCGTTTCAGAATCCTAAACCTCGAACGAGCCTACCAGCGGATCCAGGCAACAAGATGCTCATCAAGATTTTCGAGTACTCTACGCGCGTCGGACCCGGTCAGGACTAGCAGTTTCCTCTTCCCGATATGTTCTAACGCCCCCAGATCCGAGAGAATCTTCAGCGCATTTGCCATGGTCGCAGTCGAACAGGCTTCGCGTGCAAACAGCTCACCTGCGGCATACCGGGTCTCTCCCTCTCGAATACATCCCAGGATAAACTCTCGTTCGGCCTGCGGCTCACGTAACCGTGCCGCTCGTGTTACCACCAGATGATAGGACTCGAGAAAGGGCATTAGTCCACGTCTGAGATAATCCAATAAGGGCCTGGAAGACTCGGGAACAATCACCTGATCTCCACGGACATGGATCCATCCCATGGATTGGAAATACTCCCAGGTATGCGCAAACGCCTCGTCAAAGGTCTGGCCAGGATCATAGGTAAATTCGTACTTCAATACCCTAGAAACGATGGAGCAATCCGTCTTTACAGTTTCCATTCGAACAACAGAATCCTCGGTGACTGCTCGACTCAACGCCATCGCCAACAGGCATTCGCGAACCAACCCGTGGATGATTGTGTTCTTATAGCGGTCGACCAATAAACGTCTCTCTGCGCGTACAAGATAAACAGATGTGTTCTCAAAGACCTCCTCATGCAAATAGCGGGCATTCTTGAAGGTACGCAGTGCCTCATCGACCAGAGGAATGATCGCGCGACCAAGCTCATCATAGAGCCCCCGGAACAAACCGTATTCGTTTTCCTCGTAGCGATTCGCGCTGACATCCATATGGTCACTCAGGCTGATCTGTGCCCGGGCCGCATCAATACTCGTTCGACGCGCTGCCAGTGCTGCACTGATCGTAGGAGCCATGGATACCTTGTTGCGACTCAGTGTTTCGACCAGAAATCCGATCCGAGTAATCAACTCCTCACGTCGAACACCTCGGCGTGGATGAGCCAACATAGCCCAGGCTGCCAAGGCAGAGGGTGTTATAAGAGTGGCGTCATTAATACCCTTGAGAATCCTATATGCCAGTCTCTTTACGTAGACTGGAAAACCTGCTGACTCCTCGATCCTTTCTACGGGTGGTGGATGGGTTTTGGACAGGTCCGCTGGACTGTCTTTGTCCTTCTCTTCGCCGGTTCCAGGAACGTCTTCCCCGGTCGAAGGTTTCTCCTCCCCGAGTAACTCTTCGACCGTTTCCGCAGGGATCTCAATCGGTTCACCAAATGTCACAGTAAGGCGTCCGTAGGAATCCGCTAATACACGGGGCGTTCCAAGAAGCTTGCCAAAGGACTCCCTCTGTTTTCGTTCGCCGGATAACTCCCGTAGATAGGATTGATCTTCTACGATTTTCTCGTACGACAAGCCCACGGGAACAAACTGGACCCGTGAAGCCGTACCGGACAAGTCGGCAAGTACAAGTTCCCGTAAAATCCCATACTTTGGAGGGAGGTTTTTCCCCATTCGGGATCGCCCCCCTTCAATGAAGAACTCAATTGGTATCCCCTCTTTGATAAGCTTCCGTATATAGGCTCGGAATGTAGCCGCATACACAGGACTATCGCGGAACGACCGACGCATGAAGAAGGCACCACACTTCCGGAACAGCAGCCCCATGGGGAAAAAGTTCATGTTTTTCCCCGCAGCAATATGCGGCGGTATGATTCCGTGGTTCTTCAAGACATACGACACCACCAGGTAATCAACGTGACTCCGATGCGCCGGAAGATAGACCACTGGACCCAGACGTGCCGCTTCTCGGAGGCGTGTCAGCCCCTCTCGGTCCACATGAATATCCCGATACATCCTCCGAAAAATCCCCGTCAGCAGGAATAGCACCCAATCGAGCCAACGCAACGACATGTCGGCCGCGATCTCCTTCAGGTACCGATTTGCCTCTTTCCGGATGTCAGCCACAGGTCGATTGAGCTCTGCCGCCAGATCATACAGTCCGGCATCGAACTCGGCGTTTCGAAGAATCTCATCCCGGATCTGCCGAGCTGGCTTGAGAATCGGTCCGGCCAGCGCACGTCGTTCAATATTGTAGCGCCGTAACACTTCCGTCCTCAACAACTCCGCGGCGTGTTCCCGATCCACATCGGGCTCAAGAAAGGTCCGCACATCGATCGGTTCTCCGACGGTAAAAAAGGAGCGCTTACTATGACGGATGAAATTAAATAATCTCCGCAGAGCACCCGGCGCATCCGGGTCTCCGAAAAGTTTATCCCAGAATGTTTGGCGGGGCCGCGACAGGACCTGCTTCCAGATAATGAACTCTGGGACAATATAGATGGGACGGTCATGCTTTTCCTGTGCGCGTAACAACACCTCGGAATACGGCCGTAGGAGGTTTTGTCCGCCTAGAAAGAACTGGCGGGGTCGTTTAACATAAAGTACGGACGATCGACCGCTCAACAATGCACTCTCAAATTGTTCCATCTCGGAGGGACGTGTTCCTTTACCAAAAAGCCGCTTAACGCTGTATACAATCAGCCGAAAAATAGGCCACACCAACAATAGACTTACGCCCCCAAGGAACGTGGCGTAAGGCAATTTCTCACGCCGAAGAATCCGGCTAAGAACCAACGTATCCAGCACGCTCGTAGAAGGAAGGACATGAACAACTGTACCCGTTCGATGCAACTCATGGAGACGTTGCGCCACTTCCGGGTCCACACTCACCCGATCAAAATAGCGCCGCGCAAATAGACTCGTAAACAGCCCCATCCGCTGTATCATCGTGGAAGGTTCCGTCCAGGGAGGAGGCGGATCGTGAGCCACTGTGGATGACTCGTGGTTCAGGCCGTGGGTGTCACCCTCCACAGCCTGCCGTTTCTTGTCGGCAACCATGTCGTTAAGTGTCCCACTCCGATCCATTTAGTGTCAATCCAAACCCCGGTCGTACCGGCTTTCACTTGGCATAGGGCTCCAGGTTCGCTAGGATTTTTCGCGTCTACCCTTCAGAAAAAAGGTTAACGGAGGTTCCGATGCTATCAGGCCGACTCAAGCAAATCTTGTTCGCATGTCTTTTATCGACAGGATTCCTTTTCAATATTCAGCCGAGTTCGGCCATGACGGTACTTGCCGCAGATCTGCCAGACCTGATCCGAGATAGTCATACCATCGTTCGTGCGCAGGTTATCCAGGTCCAGAATCTGGTCCTTGATACAGCCGGTAAAACGGTCGATGCCCGAACCCTGGCTGCCCTCGATAAGAACACTCCACCGAAAGGCTTACGAGCATTCACCGAGGTCACCATTCAAATTCTGGAACATTATAAAGGCGACGGAAATAAGGGTAGCCATCTGAGCTTTCGCCTCGTGGGCGGAAATATGGGCCCATACACCCTGGCGGTGCCTGGAATGCCGAAGTTTCAGGACAATACGGAAGTTCTCCTGTTTCTGGAGAAAAGCGGACAGGCTCTTATTCCACTCGGGGCCTCGCAAGGCGTTTTCCGAATCGATAGAACCAATCCAGGGAACATCATGGCTATTCATGACCTTAAGGGCATGGCAATCGTACGATACGACGTCGTTCCTGCGGGCTGTAACGAACAAACCGCAGACGAACAACGCTGCGCTCCGCGAACGGGTCCGGGCCTACCCGCTATTCCGGAACGGATGCCATTTACGGTATTGGACGGGCAAATACGCGCATTTCTGGGGCTCCCGGAGAGACAGGGGTTGAAAACTGCGCCAACACGTGTACTGCAGGTACGCTAATCGGTACGACAGAGTAATTCGGGCATTAGTAAAGGAGGGGCAATGGGGTTACTACCCGACGGCACACGAACGCTCCTCCCCTCGGAAACGGATAACCTTGTTCGTTGGACCGGAAAGACGAGTAATGTAGGCCATGTGGAGTCATTTTTTCTAAAATGGAACCTCACGGCGGAGACAGAGACACGTGGTGATCTGCCACATAGGGCCTTCTGGCTGAAGTTTACGATCTTTCAGCCGGCCGAAAACCGAGGACCGGTTCTCGGGGAGGTCTGGGCCATTGGTTTCGACCCGGCGAGCGAGGAACATATCGCCATTAAAGAGTCATTCGGTCAGGAACAATGGCTGGTGGAAAAAGATATCTTCTATCTCCGTTTTGGAAACTCCGAACTCCGGCATGGAGCCAGCAATGGGTCCATTTCGGACGGTAAACATTCCATCCGTTGGAATATTCACTGGACGACCCGCACCCACGGAGTTCGCCATCTTCCGTTCCAGTGGATGTACAAAAAGCCATTCCCCAAGAACAAACTGACCACGCCGCAGCCCGACGGTAAGTTCGGTGGCTATATTGAAATTGACGGACAGCGGTTAGACTTCGATCACGCCCCAGGCATGCAGGGCCACAACTGGGGAACCAGCCATGCGCCCGTCTGGGTATGGACCCATTCCAATATCTTGGAGGGCAACGGTAGAGCGGTATTCGAGGGTGTGAGTAGTCGAGTTAAAATCGGTCCATTACGCTCGGGATGGGTCACCATTGTGTACCTTGAATATGACGGGGAACCGATTCTTCTGAATAGCCCGACTCAACTTATACGGAATCGTTCCGTGTTGGACGGCTTATCCTGGTCCTTCGAGGTCGGGAATAAGGAGCACCGAATCGTCGGCCATTTCGAAGGACAACCGGATTGGTTTGTTGGGGTCAACTACCACAATCCCGACGGAAGCCTTGTCCATTGCCTGAATACAAAGATGGCGTCTGGCCAGATCGAGTACTACAGAAAGGGTGATTCGGGGCTACAGCTTGTCGACACATTGGTGACTACCCGTGGTGCGGCCCTGGAGATCGGAACGAGAGACAACCCTGCGGGGGTCCCTATTCAGATTCTTTAGACCGGTATTCCAGTCATGCCAAAAGGTGCGGAACAAACGGAACTGTGAATAACTTATGTGCTGGCACGTCGAATCCTGTGATCAGACAAAAACTGAGCATCAAATTTTCGATTAAAAATTGGAGTAACAAATGCGTTATTCATTCTCAAAAACACTGTTGGTGGCCATATTGGGGGTCGCTTTTCTATTGGCCGACTTTGTGGGACTTCCCCTGGTTGATATTTCTTCAGCCAATGCAAATGACGAAATTTCAGCCACGGCTACGGAACAACTGGATTCGCAACAGGACGACGAAAAACTCTCTATCGTGGTCCGCCCTCGACGCGTCCGTCGTCGCCGACGCCGCAGCCGCCGTATAAAGACTCACCCCTATATGGGCCTTGGTGGTGTCGCCACCTTCGTCTTCGAGGGTGACGCCGAAGTGACCCAACTGGTCCGCAGTGGCGGAGGATTCAACCTGTTTCTGGGTTCTCGAGTAAGTCCCTTCTGGGCCGTCGAGCTCGGCTTCCAGGTCGGAGCGCATAATACCGAAAAGGGAAATTCAGGAAATTCAACGGCTCAGCAGACCGACTTTCTACAAGCTGCCACAATCGATGGGAAAGCCTATCTGATGCCCAAATCGGTTCGAATGGAGCCCTTCCTTCAGGTCGGGGTCGGCTACTACTCGGTGTTCAGTGACCTTTTCGCGTCCCAACAACTGGAAGGCTTTGGTGTCCAGTTTGGTGGTGGGGTCGATATGCGAGTAAACCCAGCCGTGGGCGTGGGTGTACGAGCAATCTATAAAGGTGTCTACGTAAGCAACTACGAAGACCAATACTGGGGAGCACCTCCAGAGGCCGCGTTCATGAACACCATGTCCGGCGAAGTGAACGTTCAGTTCTTCTTCTGATCGCGTAACACTCTCATACAGAGCACCCCGAAGAGCCGGAAGAGCAATCTTCTGGCTCTTCTATTTTTGTCATGATGCTGGCTTTTTTCTTAAAAACAACTCCTACCCATTCCCCATCACAGGCCCATAGATCGGTCCTGTTCGCCGCCTGGTATTGACACTGGCAGTACCCCCTACCTAGACTTCGCCACCATTTTCTCCACTACGAGGGTTCCCATGCGTTCGCCTATGTACTCGGTACTTCTATCTGTTCTGCTGTCTCTGATCGTAACCACACTCGGCTGTGACCAGGACAATAAATGTGGACCAGATCAACCCTGCACCAACAACCAGATCTGTGTCCTGGGACAATGTGAAGTACCGCAAGCAGACATAACCGGATCCGATACCACCACAACCAACGATGGGGGATCCACCGACACAGGGACTACGCCCGATATCCCCACACAGCAGGACACCGACGAAGAGACGAGTGCACCCGACATTCTCCTTCCAGACACCACGGGACCCGAAGTTGTATCTATATCTCCTGTCGACGGCACGGCCGATGTTGCCCTGAGCTCGTCGATCAAGGTGGTGTTCAATGAGCCAATGAAGGCGAACTACTTTACGACAGATAGCCTCCAGCTACGGGATGCAAACGGTGGGTTGGTAGATGGGGCCTTTACCTTCAACGATGACTTTACCGAAGTGATGTTCCATCCGGCTGAGCCGTTGCATGCTGCTTCCCCGTACCAGGTACTCGTTACAACCGTACTCACCGATTTGGCGGGTAACGCAATGGCACAGGGAACACAGATAACTTTTGGCACTGCCATGCCCGAAGGAATGTCGAACTACCGTACGCTCGCTCGTATCTATGCTCCTGTCATCGTACTAGAGATACCCGACGAAAAAGCGGTGTTTGAAATTCCCACCCGGGTCAATCTAACGGACGAATGGTCCACCGAAACCAACACAAAATTCCTGGAATTGACGGGCCAGTCCTTCCATGCGGCCGTGTACTGGTCCGTTGTTGAGAGTAAGACTCATTTCTTCATCAGCTACATGTATTACTGGCCACTTCGGGACTCGGCGCTCGGCGCTACCCAGGATGTGGAGAACGATACTGCAGGTGCCATGGTCGTTGTTCGCAAAGACACAATCGACCCCGAGATTCTCGTCACGATCTTCTCCACCGGACCACTTCACACCGAATTTGTTTCGTTCTCCAAGCTCGGTGCAAATCTCCTCACGGAGTATGACCTGGGCACATTTGACCATCAGGTCGGCACAGCACAGTGGTTCAAGGAAGAGGGCTCCGTTCACGATTTCAACTCCTTCATTCCGGCCCATACTCATCAATCCTGCCTCTGGGAGCATCCCGGCACATTCAATTTCTGTAATCTGAACCCCAGCCTTCGCGCCGCTCTGGATACAAGAACGCTTGAATGGAGCGATGCTCCAACTCCGATCGTGCGCCAGGAGGGTCAGTGGAATATTCCAGAGAGTACACTCGGATACGAACCGGTCTCGCTGCTTGAAGACCTCTGGGTCCGCCGTCTGGTCGAAACCGATTCAACCTTGTGGCAGTCCGATAACACCTATGAAGATGTTCCCCCGGACCGCCCGGGTTCCGGAACCGTATACCCCTCTAATTTCGTCAAGACCAAAGACACCACGGACTACGCCGGTCGACCAACCTGGGCCTGGCGTTGGAAGAGCGCGCTCGGTGCGGGCCAAGAAGATCTCCCTCGTGGCCTGGCATTCTTCGATCCGGCCTGGTTCGTCGCATGGCGCCACATCACGGACCGGAAAATCACCGAAGTCACCGATACGTTCCTCACCGGCGACGGAACCTCTGGGTATAGCCTGGAGTACTGCTTCAATCCGTTCCTGAATATCGATATTCGGCAGGAGGACCCCAACTGCGGGTTGTAGGACTGCACGCCATCGTTCAAGCTGTACATTCGAGAAAAAGTCACGTAACTCCGGGGTTCGTGTTGCCTCTTACAGGGAAAAACGGTTGCCATGCGTTTTAGTTCGCTGGTTGCGGTTCGGATCCTCCGAGGCGGACAGAGTCGAAATCTGTCCGTCGTAAGCAAGATCAGTGTTGTCGGAGTTTCCATCGGCGTCGCTACTCTCATCGTTGTGTTTAGCATAAGCGTGGGGTTCAGCTCTGCCTTCAAGGAAAAAGTCCTCTCATTGCAACCGCATATGATTGTTCAAAAGGGGACAACGTTCGACAATTACGGTCCCACACTGGATACACTCGCATCGGTACCTGGAGTAATCGAAGTCCTTCCGACCACGTACGATCAACTGATGATTGTCGCCGGCCAACGTCGAAGCCAGATCGTTTTGAAGGGCTATCCGGTCCAGAATGCGTCATTCCAAAATCGAGTGCGTAGCGTTCTAGCTCCACCGTCGCAGGACGCAACCCCACAAGCACCATTCGCCCTCGCCCCCCCCTTCCAGGCAAGTGTTGATGGCGACCGTGTCATCATATCCGGAGGCTATACCGGCTCGCTTGCAGAGATTCTGGTCGTCGAAGATAACCAGAAAACGCCTTCTGTACGTATTGCAGAGCGTGTGTGGTCGGAACCGGCGCAATTTCGGGAAAACATTTCCCTGGTAGCGCCTGATGCGATGACCATCCAATGCACGGGACTGGACCAGAACCAACAGTTCTTAATCCCCCAGAGCGGCGGTTTTTCTTCGTTTGAAGAGCTTCTTTCGGGAACCTACGAATGCACCGTTTCATCTATGTCGGAAGAGGTATTGGCACATTGGGATCTGTCAGTCAGCGGTGGCCAGACCCGTACCATTGTTCTAGGGAGCGACGGAAAACCGCAAACGGATCTTGATGTCACCCACCTCCCCACGGCTCTTCAAGCCGGCTCCATGGTGCGTGTCTACTGGCCCCAAAAAACATCCTTCTCGGTTGTAAGCTCCAGCACAAAAGAGCATTCGGTCCTCGGCCAGGACTCCAACTGGACAGCTATAGACAACCTCTCTTTGCCGGGAGTTCTACTCGGGTCCACGGTCGCGAAAAAATTGAATACAAAACCGGGCGACGAAATTCGAATCATGTCTCTGTTCTCTGGATTTGGGGGGACCCTCGATCGATACAACGGACAAAGTGCCTCCGTTGTAACGTTCCGCGTACATGGGATCCTTCACACCGGGTTTCACGACTTCGACCAGAAGTTCGTCATTACGGATCTGAATATCGTACGTCGTCTTATCCGAAAATCAGACCAGATCGACTGGCTCGAAGTACGCATAGACGACGTATCTAGAACCCAGTCCATTACCGAAGACCTCTCCATGGCGCTCGACAAAGTTACCCTGGTGGACGTCGTGGATAATCTCTCTCTTGCATCGGGTCGCCTGCGCGATATGAAGAAGGATGATATTCGCCCCTTCAACGCCGACACAGAGAACAGTGCGCTGACCTTTCTCCAACGCGTGTCACAGCTTGGCTTTGTTCTTACTCCCACAGCCCTGTCGATCATTCCCACGCCTGAATATGATGTCATCGATTGGCGACGTATGAACCGCCCTCTTCTTGAGGCGATCATGATTCAACAGGTCGTCCTCACGGTATTTTTTCTCATTATCATCCTCGTCGCTGCATCCAATATCGTCGGCAATCAAATCATGCTGATTCATGAGAAGACTTCCGCCATCTCGATTCTCCGTGCAATGGGGGCCACCCAACGACAAGTGGGGAATGTGTTTCGCATTCAAGCTCTGATCATGGCAGGCCTTGGTGCCGCGATCGGCACGGTTCTGGGGCTCATTTTCTGCACTATCCTTGCCCATTACCCGATGCCCCTCGACCCAGAGATCTATTACATCGAAAACCTACCCGTGCAGCCCAATGCTACGGCCGTTATCGTAGTGGTTCTATCGACCCTTTTCGGAACCTTTCTGGCCACCCACTTCTCCGCCAGACGAGCGGCCAGGCTGGATCTCCTCAAAGGCATCCATCGCCTCGACTGAAGAAGCCCAGCATGGCCCAACTCAAGCAAAATCTACCAACAAGTGCTGGTCCATTGAATGCACATCTTGTCCTGGTGGAGCCCCTTATCCCTGGGAATGCGGGTAGCCTTGCACGTGTCTGTGCCGGAACCCATACCTGCCTCCATCTAGTAGAACCGCTGGGCTTTAGCCTGGACGACAGACACCTCAAGAGGGCCGGCCTCGACTATTGGCCAAATGTGATGTGGAGAACCCATCCGAGCACGGCCAGCATCCTCAATGATGTGCCCAGAGACTCATTATTCTTCTATACGGCACAGGCCGAGCAGACCTATACCGATGTTCAATATCCATCACGACCCTGGCTATTCTTTGGGAGTGAGACCATGGGGCTCCCCGACGAGCTGTTGAAGGAATACTCCGATCGCTGTTATCGAGTTCCCGTCACATCGCATATCCGAAGCCTTAACCTTGCGGCCGTTGCGACGACCGTATTGTACGAAGTGCTTCGCCAACATGGATACCCGGACATCGATAGATAGCGGTCAGCCGGAATGGCGTCGTGGGAATAAGGGTAAAGTCGACGGTGTTTTATCTATCCCCCTCCCAAGCGACCCCCGCCCGACTTCCCGTGAACTCGGGTTTCGGGCTGGGGCCGCTACCCGCACGCAGTACTTGTACCCAACCTCGTAGTCAGTTAGCGTCGGGACATGGAAAACTCGCGTCATCGCAGCATAGCGTACCTATGCGCCGTGTTCCTCATCCTCGCGAGTGCACTGGTTCTCGTGAAGTCGGTGTACGTGAATTGGGATCCCGAAACCGGTCAGTTGGCCGTCGCCAATGCGCTTTTTGACGACGGCGGCTGCTATGTCTCCGAGCTACACGTACATAATGATCGTGCACAATTCGAAGCCGAACCATGGTTTCAGGCAATTCGAGATCAAGTCACAGTCGACGAGCTAAGGAAGGAATGGGGGCCACATGGCCCACGTGTAAAATATATTTTTAGCTCCCGCTTTATGGGTCTGTACTTCCACTCAATGCTCTTCGCCAACGGCTTTGTGGACGACATCAACCGGACTTATACCCTGTCCCTGCTCGTGTTCCCCGCCCTGCTAATCCTGAAACTGCTACTCCTCTTATTTCTGGTTTCCCCGCGGTGGCATCTTCCAGTCATCGCATTCAACCTGGCCCATGATGTCTTGAATGTTCCTGCAATTGCGGGCTCTGAGCATATGGCAGTTCAGCTCCTCTTGATTGGCATAATGTGCTTGTATTTCGGACGAGAACGTCCATGGATACCTGTAGTAGGCTGGCTGTTTGCTGGACTTGCCTGTCTCTTCAATCCGCTAGTGTTTGGACCCGTCCTGGCGGTTCTCGTGGCCCAGTCCGGTTTGGCTCAGCGGACCTGGCAGAAAATCCAGGGGCGCTTCCTGGTCATCTGTCTCAGCTCCATCGCAGCCATTCTCGTGATTCAATTCCTCCAGTTGAGCTGGAGCGTGCTACAAAGCGGGGCCCATGGCACCTACAATCATGGCGTCACGCTCTTTGTGCGCAACCTCGTGTACCTGGATCTGGGCTCCCTTGTAATGCTCTTTCTTCTCGCCCGCATGCGGCCCGACGACGACGGGGTAAGATCCAGCGCCTATGAACGATTGAAGTCGATCATCGTATTGATCTACCTGGGTGCAATCCTGGTATCACTTCTCGGGCCGCTGGTTCATTTCGAAATCTGGGAAAACACCGCTCGCCTACAGCGTTATGCCTTCATTTTCCAGGTCACCGCCTGTGCTCTTCTTCTACCAGAACTATTTCGTGGGGATCGAAGTCGCTGGGTTCCTCTCACCCTACTGCTTGTGTTCCTCACTCTGTCCGCGCATACCTTCCTGAACCGAGTCCATCCCGGACAATCCTGGGGCTGGTCCATGAAGGTGCACCACGTCCAACGCTTTGACCCCGATCAACACCTACCCAGGCGTGCCGTCGATGAAAACAACGGCAGCTATTTCGTGGCCGACAACGCGCAGAAGGTATACGGCTATTTCATTCAGAAGCACTTCAAAGAAGGTCCTCTTGTGCTTGAGATCCTGTCTAAGAAATACAATTCGCAGACCGTCCTGGACAACACCTGGCGCAACACCGGACAAAACCCGTCGCCCTGAGGTCCTTTGAATTCATGACGAATCCCCGACCCGCAGCAACCCTGATCATCGCAGCGAAAACAGCCGCGTCGGTATCACGAGAAGATTTCTCGGTCCTACTGGTGAAACGTACCAAACACAGCGGTTTTATGGCCGGGGCTCACGTTTTCCCGGGCGGTGTGGTGGATCCAACCGATTCCCCTGCGATCTGGGCCACCGAGCTATCGTTGGACAAGGAATTGGCCGACCTGGATTTTCGCGTCTGTGCCATTCGTGAGACCTTCGAAGAAACCGGGGTTTTATTGGTGAATGACGGAGATAAAGTCGGGGCCGCATCCATTAACGACAAAGACTCCTGGCGTTCAAAGGTAAGAGAAGACCCTTCGGTCTTTCTGGAGATGTGTCGTACGTTAGAACTCAACCCGGCCGTAGAGGATATACACCCCTGGGCACACTGGATCACTCCCGAACAGGAACCGAAGCGATACGACGCCCGTTTTTATCTGGTTGTAATCGATGGACAGGTGCAGGCCGAGCACGACCGAAGTGAAACGGTTTCGTCGACGTGGCTTTCCCCTACCCAAAGTCTTGAATCTTTTGGCCAGCAGAGTTTGTTCCTGCCCCCTCCAACATGGATCGTACTCCGCGACCTTCAAGAATTAGCGCTAAGTCAACGATTACTTTCGACCGAACGTGACCTCAGTCCAGTGCAACCTCATATGATCCACCAGGACGGGCAAATCCACCTGCTATTTCCCGGGGATTCGGGACACCCACAAACCCAGGAAACCGAAACCGAACAGCAGGTTCGAATTGTGATTGGTGGAGCGGGTCTGTACCGTTTTATCGACACGCGCCTCCAGCGGGGAGACATGAAATGATCTCATCTTTCTGGGGTTGGTTCTTCCTGATAATCGGCACCATTCTTACCATCGTCGACTTTGCACTGGGCTGGCTTCAATTTGATCTTTTTGGGGTTCCTCTACCCATTGGACTGCTTATCGCGGTATACGGTGGCCTGGTCGTGATCTACTACAAGAGACGCCGCACATCTCTGGAACTCACTGCCGAAGACATGGCTCTCCACGGACGTAAACTGGAAGAAGCTGTCCCCATGATTCTCGACCTTTATGACAGGAAGGTCACCATCCCAGAGATAGCCACGATCGTTGAGCAACAGCATTCCGTCCCGCAGGAGATCACGGGAAAGTATATCCTCTCCTACCTGAAGGCACTCCAGGAGCGGCAGGCCGACGAAGAGCTGTCCGAGCCCGGCGAAACACCGATTGAAGACGAGACGTCCTAGGGAATGTTGATCAGGAAATTATCTGGGATGTAGTCCCGCATGATTACCTGATCACACGCTTGGCCACTGGGCCGCTGATTCACCGACGAACCACAGGGCCAGTCAGGGCGACAGATTCCGGAACCGCCCAGATTCGTATGGCAGAAAAATCCATTCGGGCAAGTCGAGACCGATGTGCAATCCGTAGAGGTCGTCGGATTGATATCACCCGTGCACTTGAACAGTTCAATCTGCTGGCTTGGCCAGGCGATCGTACCCACTTCCCACATATCGTGCTTCACCATGGGACAACCGACCTCTTCAATCTTCAGATTCCCGAAGATATAGAATTTGACGGTCGGGGTGGACTTACCAAAGCCCCAGTCATTCCAGTAATGAACACCTATCTTATAATGTACGCCCGGTTCCGGAACATTCAGATTCAGGTTCTCGGGGCCGGCCCCATCCGTGTCATCTCGATCCAGAGAGGGATTGTCATCAGGTACACCGATGATGCCCCATTCCTTGGAGGTATAGAACCAGAAGGTATCCCAGATATCATCAAAGTAACCTTCACAAAGCCCGTCTCCAATGGGAACGAGAGCGGGTGGATATTCGGGTGGATACAGATCAATCCCCTGCGACGGAGGCATCGCCTCTGCATTCTCTTTGTGAACAAAGTGGAGATCCAGGTCGGAGCCCACCTCATAGCCTTCATCCGATTGGTCCGGATCACCGGGAGTATCCCATACCAATTCGACGTGAATCGCCTCATCGGGAATGACCAGAATCACCCGCTCTGCTGGGGTACAGGACCATGCCTCGGCATCTCGAACCTCCAGCCGGAAGGTGTATTTACCGGCAACATTCACCGGGAAATCAACTAGCGGCTGTGATTTGTCGGGGAAGAAGATGCTAGCACTGCCTGGTGGCTGTTCGGCGTCCCACTGATATTCAATGATATTACCAGCGGAGGGAATGCTGTTCTGAGCCGACAATTTCAGCGTGGTCTGTGGCGGTACCTCACTGCCACCTTCTAAGATGGAAACGACAGCCGTGGGACACGGATCCAGGGTCCCAAAGCCCGTTACATCCACAAGGATTGTACCTTCGAATGTATTGGTTTCGATCAGTATCTGGGTAAGATCTGGAATCGGCGCCCCGCTCTCGTCCAGCGGAGACTCCTGGTCCGGCGTGTAGATGATATTAAACTCACCGTCACGGTTCACTGGAATCTGTCCGGGGAACTGGGTCGTTGGCCACTCCAATCCCTGACCGTCGACGGTAAAGGTATCAAGAGCCAGAGAATAGTCGGAGCTGCCATCTTCCGCTAACTGGATGCTGGTAATCACAAGATTGTCCTGACCACAAGAATGGAGTCGGATCGGATAGGCGAAAGACTGGGCTACCAGCTTGGAGCCAAAATTCACGACCTGCGGCTCGACCTGGATGCAGGGACCAGCATGGTTTCCGAGCAGATTGATACTCTTCGAAGGCTGGCTGGGATCATTCGTGTAGACCACCAGTTGGCCCTGCTGCGGAGTCTCATCGACCGGGCTAAAACGAACCGTCATTCCGTAGGAATTCCCGGACGATATTTGAATCGACGGGTCGACCAAAACAGGACCGCCAGGGGTAAGGACGTCCGTCTCGTCTTCTGGATGTACCAGGACCGAAAAGGTCGTATCGCCCGTCAGCTGAACCTGATTCAGTTCTAGAGCGACCGAGCCCGTATTGAGCAACGTCAAAGTCCTGTCCGCGAACTTATTCTTCTGCACATTCTGGAATACCATCTCATTCGGGATCGCTTTGAGATTTGCCTCTCCGGCAACCTCTACAACCTGAATGACGGCGGGCTCTTCTGGGTATTGCCCGTTGTAGTAGATTTTTACTGTAGCCGAACGAGCAGGTCCTTCATATCTGCGATAGCCGATACTGAAGTAGACATCCGAATACAGGACGTCCGTCTCCTGGCCGAGCGGAGCCAACTGGTATCCCTGCTCTGGCGCACCGTCGAGAAAGAACGCTGGTGCATCGGTTTCTTCCGGACCCGGTTGGTAGTTGAGCTCCAGCTCAACTCTATCGAATTCCAGGATGGACTCTCCCGTATTGCGAAGCTGAAGCGCCTCTACGGTTTCCCCACCTACGTCTACAGCGCCCTTATCAAAGCTGACACTTGCAGACGGAAGGATCTCCAATACTGGATACTCTTCCAAGCAGAAAGCTCCGGTACATGTCTGGTTGCCATTACTCTCCTCGCCTCCACAGGCCGAGAAAACCAGAAGTACGCTGATTGACAGA
>CAUZEG010000009.1:0-7500 GCA_963578775.1 Myxococcales bacterium | reverse complement strand
GGGGTACCCTGGGGAGTTACGGCTATCGGTCCCAACGCCTTGTAGCACATATCATTGGTCAACTGATCGATCGTCAGGCCATCCACTGTCATGACGTAGAGTTCCCGATCCTGTTTCGTCCGTAGATCGGTATTTCCAAGAATGCTGAAATTATCCACGTCGTACATGGGACTACCGCTGAAGATAATCACATTTCCGTCGGGGCTGAGATCGAAGCGGTCTATAATTATATTGTCTACCCTCTCGCCTTTGGGATTGTTCGTTATATTACGAATGTCCCCCGCGTCGATGGGCGTACCATCGCCGATAGCATCCACCGGAATCGCTATGATGTCCGTCTCCTCCTTGAGCTTGTCTGGACAGTCGTTCGCCACCAGAAGGAGGACTTCGGACCCATCCTGCGACATCTGTACCTGACGAACCGCAGTCCAGGAGAACGTCTGTGTGGTATTGAAGCACGCGGACACTTCGTACGTCGTCCCGGCCGGAACGGCTAACAGGTTGTTGAAATACTTCTGATGGTGAATCAGATCGTATTTATAGATCCCAAGCGAGTCATCATTCTGAAATATACCAATAACGTTTTCACCGTTGGGGTCGATGGCGACAGGATCCGTATCGCTGTACTGAGAGCCCGACGTCGCACATACGCCCTCAAACTCGTTGGGACAGATCTTATCGAGCTCTTCCAAGAGGGATTGTTGACTCCAATGAAAGATCTGTTGACTCCCAATCGTAGGATTGAGCAAAACCAGATGCTCTCCCGATACATCCGCCGAGAAGTGGCCCTGATAGGTGCTATTCGTACGGTCCTGCTCCGCAGGAAAGGCTGGAAGAAGCGGCTGGACATCCGTGTTCTCCAGCTCCACTCGAGTAAGGGAGTAGAAACGTCCGCCAGGTCCACTTACATCCTGCCCAGCCAATTTTGTAACGAAGAAGTAGCCACCACCAAATTCAAAGTCGACGATCTCTTCAAGCTCGAATCCTTTGATAACCTTGGCTTCCAATAGGTGGTCGAATTTTCCGAGTACAAAGTCGAACGTACCCGTACTGTTGACCGAATCGGCAATGGCGATCCACGACATGTTTCGGTCGGTAAAACAGCCAAACTCACAGGTTCGCCCTTCGCTTTTCAAACTCAGAGATGTGACGGTCGTCTCATGGGTGCCGTCCGGCCAGATGATGTGCAGGTCCGATTCTCTGATCAGAGGATCATTTTCCGGATCATTATCACAGGACTCAAAACGCTCCTGGTAGGTGTAGACGATCTTGAAGTCGTCGGGGTTGATCACGATAGGCCCCGTATCCGTGACATCCGGCCCCGTATCCGCATCCGGAACGGCCGTGTCCGTTTCCGTGGACTCGCCACCTCCCAGATCATCCGTCCCATTTCCTCCGCCCCCACAGGCGGCCTGGAATATAAATAACGTAAGAACTGTGATCCATGCATACGTGGATCTTGAACTCGTGCGCATCTTCTACCTCATAGTTCTCAACGCAATATGCCGACTTCGGGGCGAACCCTCAAGTCAAAGGTTCGTCTCCGACGAATAACAAGACCACTGATCGGGTAGGAATTACCCCTCAAATCTAGCCAGGGTCCCGCTTAACGATTTAGCCGCTGTACGGTCCTCATCAGCTGGTCAACGCCTTCTGGACTCGCCTCAAAGGCCTTGCCTCTCATTCGTCCTTTCCCATCGATCAAAAGAAGGTGCCCCCCATGTCCGATGTCCATTACCCCATCACGAGTGGTCTTTTTTCCAAGATAGGTCTTGAACTTATGTATAACCACATCCTCTACCGCGGCCTCGGTACCAGTCAGCAGATGCCAACGGGTGGAATCCACCTGGTAGCGTGCCCCAGTCTCTTTCAGGCGCTCTGGAGTGTCTGTCACCGGATCGACCGTAATACTCACAAGATGCACATCAAGCTTTTGTTCGGTTAGATGCGCCTGCAGCTTCTGCATCGAGCCCATAATCGTCGGACAGATGGTCTGGCAGCTGGTGAAGAAGAAACTGATGACGTAGGGCTTCCCCTTTAGATCGGTACTATGAAACGTGTTCCCATCCTGATCTACCAACGAGAAATCAGGTACCGGCCCTGGTCCGAGGACAACAATAGGCGCCGCTTTTTTCTGACCACATCCAAAGACGGGAACCAGACATGCTGCGAGGAGCACCAGAAGGGGAAGCTTCATCGGCTTGCGTATAATCGCGTCAAACTCAACGGGCGTCCGATACGCTCTTTGACGGCTCGACACACGGTTCCACACAACATTCCCCAAGAGGAAGCGTCCCGCCCTGGCTTATCAAGCATTGCAAAGCGTTTTCGCCCTTGCCACTCTCACGGATCGCAGACAGAGATTCCAGGTAATAGGCCATTGCCCAGATTTCCGCGTCGTCGTTGGCGTTACGGAATGTGGCCATCGCCGTACCATAGACGCCGCTTGAAAGCGTTCGATATGTGGTGAAGGCATCATTGCCGTTGCGAATTGGATCGATCAAGAAGTTCGGTGGTTTATAGGCAGCGAGCACCTCACAGGCACCGCTGTCGCTGCAGATATACCGTTTCTGAACCGGATCTTCCCCGAAGCATTTGTCCGCCACGCAACTATCACCGGCCGCCGGATCAGAACTGGCTTTGGCACGACATTGCGAGATACAGTTCCGCGCCACCTGGAAGCAGCTCTTATGCGGTCGGACCAGGTCATTATAGGTGGCCGCCTCAAAACATATAGACCGGCAATCCTTTTTCTTCTCGGTGTTGCAGGCCGCTTCGCAATCCGATTGATAAACCTTACATTCCTTGTCCTGCTGCACAGCCTTCTCGCATTGGTCACGATCCGATCCAATACGATCTTCACAGCCCCAGGCCCCGGCAATGGCGAGTCCATTACAATCGGCCGTCGCACTGCATGTCTTCTGACATTGCCGATTTTCACACACGTAACCATAAGGACAAGATCCATCCGGGTCGCAGGCACGGGCGTTGAAATCCCCCATACTATGCGCTTTGGCTGGTTTCTTTATCGATCGATAAAAAGCGCTACCAGCTCTCTTCGGGGCTTCACCATAGGCCGCGACTTCGGCCACCGTGGCAGACGCCGCATGGCAGTTGGTGCAATATTTGTGGAAGGCCTTCTTACCCACGACCTCTGCCTCTTCAATGCTTTTTTCTTGAAGATCTTCCTGGTTCTTGGCCCACTCGTGCACCCCATATTTCGACAGATCTGGATTCGACAAACGCCAGGGATCCGAACTCTTGCAGTTGGCCTGTGCGTCGCCTTCCGGAGCCTTATCACAATCGCGCACGGCCAAAATCCGAGTACCCAGTTTACCTGGAAGAGGGGCCGCCTCGTCATCATCGGGTAGAGCCGCCCATTTCCACGAGTAGGTCTTCAGGAACTCGATCACCTGGTAGAGATCGTGGTCCGAGATGTCCCAGGGATGCATGGCTGTCCCTGCAAGACCGTTCTTCACGATATAATAAATCTCTTCATCATGGGGCAGACTGTCCGCTTGCACATTCTTGGCGTATTTGAACACGCCGGTTCGGAAGTCACGCGGCGGAGGACGTAAATATGCGGACGCGGGACCTTTGCCGTCCCCGGCCTCGCCATGACAAGCAAAACAATACAGCATGAAGGCGGCGTATCCCTTGTTGAGATCGTGCTTGGGTACCACGTACTCACCAAGCGTCAGATCATGGTCAAAGGGATAGCGAGTCAGATTGGTTCGATAGGCCCAGAAAGCCTTTACAGCGGCGGGGCCTTTTCCCGGCACAAAGTGGAACCACTTGGCCGCCGAACTGGCAATCCGGAGGTTGGGTCCAGCCACACGACCGGTCCCCTGGGGGTGTACAGCGGCTGCAGGAACGTTCACCGGCGGACCGTCATCTTTACTCAACGGCAGAAACATTACACGGGCATTGGTGCCAATCAGGTAGCCACGAATTGGCGTTTCATAGGCTTCGGTATCGGAGTCACCAGCCAGATTTGCCATTTCAGAATATAGGATTGCTTCCCTGGGGGAATAGGGGCTCGCGGCGGCCTGCAATGCGTCGGCCCACTGGGCTATCGCCTGCTTCACCTGATTCGATGCCGCTGATTTCTTTTCTTTTCTCAGACCACTGCACGCCACGAGGAACACGGCTAACAGGATGGAGAGTACTGAAGATAAACGTATACGCATGATGATCCTACACCAGGTAAACAAGGCCAAAGACGGCGACCCATACGACCCCGACAAAGTGCCAAAAAAGTTCGATAACGCGCACCCGCGCTCGCTCATATCGACCGGTCGTCAAACTACGGGTCTGAAATACCAGCCACAGCAACAGCCCGATACCGGCGAGAACATGCAAGCCATGAAAGACTGTAAGCGTGTAGAAGAACGAACCGTAGGCACCGGTATCAACGCGAAAGCCAGCGTTCCACAGGGATGCCCAGTTGATAATCTGAAGCGCCAGAAACAGCGTGCCCAGACCTAGGGCAAACGAGAGCCAACGGCGAAATACCTTCCCATCTCGAATCCGCATAGCCGACACGGCTTTACGCAGGCATACGCTGCTGAAAAGGACGATACATGTATTGATGATCGGAAGAGTCATGGGCAAGGTGTCCAAGCCCCCTGGCGGCCATTCAGCGGCACGGAAACGAATCATCAAGAATGAGAAGAATAGAGCAAGGAACGCCATCAACCAGGAGCCCAGGAAAATTACCATGCCTACCACAGAGGTCTCATGGCCCTTCTCCTGTTTAAGGGTCAGAATTGAAACCTTTCGATCCTGTCCTTCCTCACCCAATTGCAGTACTCCAGCGCTCATCCACTACCCCGCCACGGCCTCTGTGGGCACCGCATCGGCAGCCCCCGCGTCCTCCGGCACCTCGGTTTCCGGTACCGGGAAGGGTTCGTGTTGCCCAATCCAATCCCGTCCAAGCTTTTCGATTACCTCGGGGTTCGCGAATTCGTGCGGCCCGTGGTAGACGGTCGGGATGGTGTCAAAGTTGTGAACGGGTGGCGGAGACGAAACCGACCATTCCAATGTTCCTACCTCCCACGGATTGTCTGAAGCCTTCACACCCGAAGACATACTTCGGAAGAAGTTGACCACAAAGCACAGCTGAAAGATCCCCAGAAGGAACGCACTATAGCTGACGTAGCGGTTCATATCCGCGAGATGCACCAGGAAGGTGTACTGGGTGGAATCATAAAGACGTCGCTGGTGTCCCCCCCAACCGATGAGGAGCTGACCACCGAAGAGCAGAGTAATGAAGATTATAGTACCGGTGAAGTGAATCTTCCCCAGCTTCTCATCCATCATTCGTCCGAACATCTTCGGGAACCAGAAATAAATCGAGGCAAAGATAGCCAAGAAAGATGCAGATGCCATCGTGAAATGGAAATGCCCAACCACGAAATAGGTGTCATGCAGGTAGATATCCGTGGAGATCGTACCGAGATAGATACCTGTCAACCCACCGAGCCCGAATACGAAGATTGAGCCGAGGGCAAAGAGCATCGGCGTCGTAAGTCGGATCGATCCTTTCCATAGGGTATGCAACCAATTCAGGAACAACAGCTCGGCAGGTACACTGATGATCAACGTCAACAGCATAAAGCCCTGGCCTAGTAGAGGGTTCATCCCCGTCTGGAACATATGATGCCCGTACACAACAGTACTTAGCACGGTAACCGCCACCATCGAGTACACCGAGCCCTTGTAGAAATAGGCCGGCTTACGTGAGAAGAAGGAGACCAGATCTGCGATAATACCCCAGGCCGGAAGAATCAGGATGTAAACCTCTGGATGGCCAAAGATCCAGAATAGATGCTGGAAGAGAATCGGGTCGCCAGAGCCGCTCGCACCGGCAATGAAGAACTCGGTTCCAAAGGAACGGTCCATGACCAGCAACAGGCCCGCAGAACCAAGAACGGGGACGAATAATAGATTCAATATCGACGTAAGCCATAAACCCCAGACGGTCAGTGGCATCTTCATATAGGTCATGCCTGGCGCTCGTAGCCGTATGACGGTCGTAATGTAATTTATGGCACCCATGATCGTCGCGGAACCGGTCGTAAACAAACCCAGGACTATGAGGGTCTGACCATCCCCCGGCGTGCCGATCTGCGTCGAAAGAGGTGGGTATGTTGTCCAACCGGCCGCCGCCGCGCCCAGTTCTTCGAAAAAGCCCATCACCACAAAGACCAGGGATAGTACAAAGGTCCAGAACGACAACATATTGAGCCAGGGAAACGCCATGTCCCGGGCCCCGATCATCAACGGAATACATAAATTGCCAAAGCAGCCGATCAGTACCGGCGTAATGGCCCAGAACACCATAATGAGGCCGTGGTTTGTGAATAGCGAATTGTACTCGGCCGGACCGATCATCTGGTCTTCGCCGAGAAGTGCAGAACCTATTAAGCCTGGAACCGGCTCACCCGGAAAGGCCAACTGCCATCGAATGAGCATGGCCAGCATACCGCCAAACGCCAGAAAGATAAGACCCGTCCACAGGAATTGCTTGGCAATTACCTTATGGTCCATCGAATAGAGGTACTTCCTAAAAAACGTAGTGGGTGGCGCGTGGATGGGTTGAAGATCCATGGTCATCCTCGATTCTCATCGTTGGGCAGAGCGGTTCCGACATTTTTCTTCGGCACGGGCCAGTCCACTTTTTCATTTTTTTCTTTTTTCGGATCGTTCCAGCCGGCACCCCAACGCAATCCCACATCCTGGGGATCGTAGTTCATACGGGCCTCATCCGAACGCCGGAGTAACCATAGGTTGAACTCGTCGGGCTCCAGAATGATGAGTTTTCCCTTCATCAGGTAATGGTGTGTTCCACAATGCTGGGCACAAGCGATATCAAACTCACCCGTTGCGGTGGCCTCAAACCAGATCTTGTTGATCATACCCGGAACTGCATCGACCTTCTGGCGCAGGTTTGGAAGAAAAAACGAGTGGATGACATCTACGGCCCCGACCTTGGTGATAATGGGCCGATCCTTGGGGATCACAACATCGTTAATGGTGTAGACATCGTCAGCGCTATCCCATTCACCGTCCGCACCGGCATAATGTGCTTCCCAGGACCATTGACGGCCTTGAATATTGATCCGAACGGGGTTGTTTTTCTCGGCATATTCAAAATTCCAGAACTCGGTGTTCATATCGACGGTCGAGTTAACGAGGAGGTTCCCATCGACGACTATGAATATCACCGTGGACAAGATGAACGCCTTGGACATCTGTTTCATAGCCGACCCATGGTCATAATGGGCCGGATGGTCTGGATTATAACGAATGCAGGCGTAGACGATCCAGATGCACATGACTACAAACATGAGCACGACAAAGACAGTTGTTGACCATAACAAGCGGTCGATCAGATAGCCGTTGGTCGACACATCCCGAGGAAGACCGTATCCCGATTCGGGCTGGACCGCCGCAGACGCCAGCAGGGGTGAACTCACCAGAACGCTCGTAAGCACG
>CAUZEG010000008.1:0-50511 GCA_963578775.1 Myxococcales bacterium | reverse complement strand
GGCCGTGGACGGAGTGATCACCTTTCATTTCGACACGGGTCCGGTGACCATTGAAGCGGGAGATATTCTGGTTATCCCCGGTGGGACCCCTCATGAGGTCCGATCCCATAACGGCCGGCCATTTTCGGCCTATAAAGGCTCTACCAGTGGAGAGCGCAAGGTTACCGAACATGGGGACGGACACGGCAGCGTGGAAGACCTCGTAAACAAGCCCGCATCATGAATGTGATAGCCCTCGATCTGGACGGCACACTGGAGGACAGTCGTGCCGATATGATCGCGGCAGTCCAGCGGGTCCGCAAACGATTCGATCTGGACCCACGTGCGAACGAGGATATCCGCCCGTATGTAAATAAAGGTATGCCCACCCTGTACCAGATCTGTTTCTCTGAACTCTGGGCAGACGGCCCAGATCCAGACCTGGCACTGCGACTCAAGCAGGCCTACGAAACCGACTATATGGAGAATGTGGCGGTCCAGACGCGCCTATATCCCGGAATTGCACAGGCGCTGAATCAGCTGGACCAGTTGGCCCCACTGGCCCTGGTCACCAACAAACCAGAGCGCATCTCTCGCCAGCTTTTAGAAGCCCTGGGAGTAGCCCAACATTTTGCAACCGTGGTGGGTGGAGATACCTGCAGCGAATCCAAGCCAAGCAAGATTCCCCTGCTGGCCGCCGCAGAACAATGTGGCTACAGTCCGACGAACGGCAAGGCCATCATGATCGGAGATAGCGCCGGCGATATACGGATGGGACAGTCTTTTGGAGCAATAACGCTCTGGTGCGCCTGGGGCTACGCGGCGGAACCCGGAGCGCTGGCTCCCGATTACCGGGCGGCCCGACCGGAAGATCTGCCCGGGTTGGTTGACTCGATTCTGAGCCGCTGAGGGAGCCCAGGCTCAGGAAGACGATAGCTCGCTGATGATCCGGTCCGCCAGAATACCGGACGTACGAATACAGTCGTTTACGCTCACGCCCTCGTAGGCATTGCCATGTAGAAACAACCCCGGGTTGGTATCTGCCAGACGTTCACGCAGGCCCACAACACGGGCCTGATGCCCCAGATGATATTGGGGGATCGCACGCTCCCATCGAACCATCCGCGTCCAACAGGGATCTCCCTTGATCCCCAGAGGCCCCCGAACTTCCCCCAACGCACGTTCGACAACCTCGACATCGCTTCCATCAATAGTCTCCGGATGCCGAATGCCTCCCAGCATGATGCGAAGTAGAACCCGGTTTGCGGGTGCACGGCAGCCGGCATATACGCTGGACGTAAAGAGGCAACCCAGAATCGGACGTCCCTCCTTTTCGGGACATAGATAGCCAAAACCATCGAGCGGATGTCGGACCTGGTCGCGTTCAAACCCCAGTCCTACCACGCATACCGGAGCATAGGGTATCTCCGACAACTGGGATGCGCAGTCGGCATCGATCTCTTCTATTAGAGCCGACGCACGATAGGCGGGTGTAGCCACCACAACGGACCGGGCTGTGAGCAGTTCGTCATCGGTCTGCACTTCCCAGCCTTCGGTGGCTCGCTTCAATCCCTTTACCGGCGTATTGAGCTGAAGCCCATCGGTCCCCAGCTCTTCCTCAAGGGCGCGTATGAGCACGCCCATACCCCCGCGAAAGCTCAATAGACCTTTCGGAATGTTGGTGTTCGTTTTCTTACGTGCTCGTGCCGACCGCATCGCTCCGCGTACAAGACTTCCGTGATTCGCTTCCGCTGCTACCATCGCCGGAAAGGCCGCGTCCATGGAGAGACGGTGCGGGTCTCCGGCAAACACCCCGGATACAAATGCATCCACATATGTATCTACAAAAGCAGCGCCTAGCCTCCTTTCGACAAATCCCGCAACCGTCTCCTCAGACAGCCCGGCCGGCCGGCGGCGGACAAATGGTTCCTTGAACACCCGTAACCGGGCACCGAGCGGCAATGTAGAGGTGCCCAATAGACCGAAGGGACCCGATGGCAGCGGTTTCAGCTCTCCCCCCAGAAATAGGTACCGTGTCTTCGCGGCCGGAGAGGCGCTGATGATCTGCTCCTGAAGTCCCAGCCGCTGTGCCAGCAGATATGTATCCGGCATCCGAGAGAGAAAGCCATTGGGCCCGGTCTCGAAATGAAAGCCGTCCTCTTCGACTGTCTGAATCGTACCACCGGCTACCGACCGTGCCTCAAGAACCTGGGCTCGAATCCCGCGTTCGCGAAGTTCAAATCCCAGGGTCAGACCACTGATGCCACCTCCGACGATTGCCACATCCAACATGGCCTATTCCTCGTCAGAGTCGCAGCAACCTTTCCCCAATTCATGTACCCGGCGCACAAAATGAAGCGCTGACTCTGGATCGGTCGAGGGAATGATTCCATGGCCCAGATTTACGATATGCCCGGCATAGCCTCTGGTGGCCGCGAGCATCTTGTCGATCCGAATATCGAGCTGTTCGCGACTGCCGAGTAAGGCCGTAGGATCAAGATTTCCCTGAAGGGCCCGATCCGGCTCAAATAACGCCCTGGCCCGCGCAAGATCCTGCGCCCAATCGACGCCAACCACCTCGCAAGGTACGGCCTGGGCTCGTTCAAGGTAGGCCCCGATGGATTTAGGGAAATAGATGCGCACGGTGCCTCGGTCTGCGAGACGCTCCATGATGGACGCCGCATAGGCCCCCGCAAATTCATCGAAATCATCTGGGCTGAGTAGTCCGGCCCAGCTATCAAATAATTGAACCGCATCTGCACCCGCATCGATCTGCATCGCCAGATAATCCACGATCACGTCCGAGATGAGAGCCAGAATTTCGTGGGCCAGCTCCGGTTCCGAGAATAATAAACGCTTGGTCTCCGGAAAACCCCGGCTCCCCGCGCCGTCCACCATATACGCAAGCAGGGTAAAGGGGGCACCTGCAAAGCCGATGACCGCCTTTTCCGTCCCTACGGCGTCACGAACCAACTGCACCGTCTGGTGGACTTCCGGAGTTTCCGTATAGGGATCGATGCGCCGCAATTTCTGGAAATCATCTCTTGACCGGATTGGAGGCTCCAATCGTGGTCCATGTCCAGCGCCAAAGCTCAGGGTCTGCCCCATCTTTGCGATAGGCACCAGGATATCTGAGAAGATGATCGCGGCATCCACATCGAAGCGTCGGACCGGCTGCAGACTCACCTCACAGGCGAGTTCCGGGTTGGCGCATAACTCCAAGAAAGAAGTCTTTTCGCGGATCGCCCTGTATTCGGGAAGAAACCGCCCAGCCTGGCGCATCATCCAGACCGGGCGCGTATCTACGTATTCCCGACGAGCCGCGTTCAGAAACCGGGTTCGTCCATCCATTCGGACTGGCCCCTACTCGGTACGTTGGCGCAAGATAATAAACTCTACACGCCGGTTCTTTGCACGTCCCTCATCGGTTTCATTGTCAGCAATCGGCTGCTCTTCGCCATAGCCCTGGTACTGGATCCGCCCACGAGGTACCCCCAATCGAGTCAGGAATCTATGCACAGATTTTGCGCGCTTATCACTGAGCTTACGATTGTAGGAGTCACTACCACGGGAGTCTGTATGCCCCTGGATTTCGATCAACTCGATCTCGGGATGGTTCAGAATGACCTGCGCCACCTCTTCCAGCAGATCGTGAGACTTCCTGAGAATGCGAGCCCGGTTGGTCGCGAAGAAGATCTTCTCTGTGATCACAATCTTCTTTGAGGTCACACAGACTTTCTTCGCCTCCGGACAGCCATCAGTATCCTCACAGCCGTTGACGTTCTCCGGCTCAAGCGGACAACCGTCCTGTGTATCCAACACCCCGTCCTGGTCGGCGTCTGTTTCCGGACATCCGTCCTGGTCGGCAATGTTATCCTTGTCCTCTGGATCGTTGGGACATTTATCCGCCCGGTCGGGCACACCGTCCTCGTCGTTGTCGAGGTCCGGGCAACCGTCCGCATCCTGGAAGCCATCTTTATCTTCCGCATCGTTTGGACAATTATCGGCCGGGTCATCAATCCCGTCACCGTCCGAATCGGCGTCAGGACACCCATCCTGATCCTGGAAGCCATCGATGTCTTCGGGCTTATCGGGACATTTGTCGATGGCATCATCGATACCGTCGCCATCTCTATCACCATCCGGACAGCCGTCTTCATCGGCCACACCGTCATAATCTTCGGGATCGAGCGGGCATTTGTCGTCTACGTCAAGGATCTCATCCTGATCGTTATCGTTATCCGGACAGCCATCTTCATCCTGGAACGCATCGAAATCTTCCGGATCTTTCGGGCATTGGTCCTTGTCGTCCACCAGACCATCGCCATCGGTGTCTTCCGGACGATATTCCTGTGGTTGATACCCCACCGATGCAAAGACACGATACTTGGGATTGCCATAACCGGACATAAAGGCAACTCCAGCCCCAAGCCCTAGCATAAAGCCGTTGGCATGGTTCAGTTTCACGCCAGCCGTAGACTCCAGATAGGTAGTCGATTTTTCAAAGGGTCGGCGTAGGGATGTGCCCATAGCACCTTCGATGATGATCTCGACCATTCCCTCCGCGGCCTGCGGATAGATACCAATACCCAATGCATGGCGAAGCTCTTCTTTCAAACGCTCATTGGCTACCGGTACGAGGGTCAGGGAATTCGTAACCGTGGGGTCGGTGAAATCCCAGAACAGAGGCGTCTGGTAGGCAATATTGTTGGCGTCGGGTTGCAGGAGCGCATTTGCATCTTTATTAAAGTCATGGAAGCGATGTCGGATGCCGACATTGTACAGAAGTCGTGCGCCCTTCGAACGTCCCTCGAGAAGGAGTTTTTCCTCCATATAGAAGGCCGCCTCGTCCGTAAATACGCCATCCTTTCCCGTTGGGACCCCGAACTCCACCGCGATCGCGGCGCCAAGCCGTCGGACCCGTGGCGGGAGAAATGTTCCCTTCAAACTGATCCGAAGATCACCTGTTGAGAAGCCTTCGACATTCTCGCCCCGCAGCTTTCCGCTGCGATAGATGTGTAGGGGCATATCGAAGCCAAGACTGCCGTAATCGAGAAATGCAAACGCACCCACGATATTCAGGGTACCAAGCTGATCAAGGAATGTACCACCATCGCTGATTGGGGTGGTTCCACCCGTTAAGGAATACGCCGTAAACTCCGGTACACGGGGTTCGCCCGCGTGGTTGAACACAACAAAGAAACTCGGTCGCATACCACGAGTAACCTTGGCACTCTCCAGACGAAACTGCCCGAATGTGTGGATAGCTGGCTCGAAACGTTGCACATTCACATAGGACTGGGCCAACGCCGACGCAGACGGCGCCAGAAACACAGCCAGACCGAACAACAACATCAGTCCGTAACGTTGTGCACGAGCAACGCGGGATGTGAAAAGCCCCATTGTGGAGACCAACTTTGTTACATTTCCGAATGTCATGGATTTGACCTTCAACATCGTGCCCTCCCTAATACAGATCGTACGCGATGCCGATAAGCACCTCGCCGTACCAGGAGTCACGGGCTTTTACTGTCATCGACGTGGGATAGGGATACACATCCTTACCATCCACGGTGGTTGGGTTTGCATTCGGCAAAGCATCAAATACAGCTCGATCGAAGTAGTTGCTGGGCTGGCGGAAGTTATAGCCAAACCGCAACTCGATAGGCACGCGGAAGTTCGGGCTACCCCAGACCTCGGTACCAACCCCAAATGTAAAGTAGAGATCGTCCTGCTCCTGAGCTAGCAGGTACTTGAAATCCCTTCGTTTTCCTTGCAAATCATCACCGCTCATTTTGTCGAATACCGTGTTGGCGTAGCGACCGTAGGAGAACTCTACGCCGGCCCCGACCCACACCAGGCTATTGCTCACAGGAACCAGGAATTTTGCCATGATGGGCACCCGATACACGGCCCAATGGATACGTTCATCAAACTTGGTTGTGTCGATGTCACTGTTGGTCACATCATGATAGGTGAAGGTGGTCTGCTCGATAAATGTCCGATGGGTCATAATGAAGCCGACTTCTATGCCGAAGTGGCGTATGACGCGAAGCTGTCCGAAAAAGCCCACGCTGTAGTTGTAACCACCGCGTGCATCGGCGAATAACGGGAAATCAAATTGCTCTGAAGTCTGGTTTAGATCCGGAACAACCGTGGTATTACTCGGTTGACTCCAGAACTCTCCGCCTCCGCCCGCTTTCATAGAAAACGTGACATCAACATCACGCTCTTTGGAGTGGGCGTTCAAAGGGAACAGAAAACAGACCAGGGTAAGGACAAGCCACCGGCGCATGACCAGCCTCCTCATTTCTCGGATTGAATCCGAGGTTCATTACAATCAAAACGCATTGCGGGACGCTATTTGATCGATACCGTTGTGTCAATATAACAACGAGTATTTCAACATTTCATCAAATTCAGTTCCAACCCGGAAAAAACGTCTTTCCGCTGGAGTACGGACACGGTATGAATGAAAAGAAGTATGCTTCGTCTACCCCTGGTGGTACCCGATCTTCACGAGTCTTGATTCGAACCCTTTGAGGTCCTGACATGTCAAAAGTCATCCCCCTGGTGCTTGCGGTCTTCTTATTCGCTCCTGTTCTTGCGTTTGGGGTCCAGCCCACCAGCCCGCCTCCGCCCATAGAAAAAGCGCCGGCACCGCCCAGAACAGATCCCGCTCCAGATGCACGGCCGGCCGCTTCAACCCAGCCAGAACAGTTGGCCGCCAATCTATGCACAATTCTTATGAACGGAAAAAGTAGCGCGTTTCGGGCTCTCATCCATTCCGAGGCTCCCCTGGACTCCTTTCGATTCTGGTGGCATGCATCCAGTAAGGGAAAAGACTTCACACGGCTCTATGCGAAATGTGTCTTTTCCCATCTGGACAAAAAACAATCGAATAAGGATAAGCTGAAGATCTTCATCAAACGTTGGGTACGCAAAGTGAATGGTTTTACGAGCCCCGCCCCGGTAGAGTTTCGGCCGGATCCTCGTGCCAAGGGAGCGTTCCGCTTGTATCGTTATTCTCTCTAACCGCATGCACGGTGGTTCGTTCACCGAGTACACGTCTTGAGGCATCTCGGATATGCGACAATATCTCGAATTGGTTGAACACATCTTGAACCACGGCGAAGAACGTGCCGATAGAACCGGGACTGGAACCCTATCCGTATTTGGAACCCAGACCCGCTACGATATACGCCAGGGCTTCCCGTTGCTCACCACCAAGAAGGTGCTGTTCTCGGCCATCGTACGTGAGCTGCTCTGGTTTCTACGTGGCTCGACCAATATCAACGACGATCTGACAGAGCACACTCCCATCTGGGATGCCTGGGCGGATGAGAACGGTGACCTGGGTCCGATCTACGGCTACCAGTGGCGGAATTGGGGGGGCACTGGAATTGACCAGATTCAGCGGGCCATCGACCTGATCAAGACACAACCCGATTCCCGACGCATCATCGTAAGTGCGTGGAACGTAGGTGATCTGGAAAAAATGGCTCTGCCGCCATGCCATTCCTTCTTTCAATTCTACGTCGTGGATGGACGGCTCGATTGCCAGCTGTATCAGCGGTCCGGTGATGTTGCCCTGGGCGTTCCATTCAATATTGCGAGTTATGCCCTACTCACCATGATGATCGCCCAGGAATGTGATCTGACGCCGGGGGTTTTTGTGCATACAATCGGTGATGCACATATCTACCGGAACCATCTAGAAGGTCTTCAGGCGCAGCTGCAGCGCGAACCCCTTACCCGGCCCACGGTACAGATTGCGAACAAGTCGCTCTGGGAGCTGGGCTACGAAGACATCGAGCTCGTCGATTACAAGCACCATCCCTTCATCCGGTTCAAGGTCGCTATATGATCGAATTCACGATCATTGCCGCAACCGATGCCGACCGGGGGATTGGAATCGACGGCGATCTACCGTGGCATCTGCCCAGGGATATGGCGTATTTCAAAGCGACCACCCTGGGGTCGTCAGACAAGCAAAACGCGCTGATCATGGGTCGAAAGACCTGGGAATCCATACCGGCGCGCTTTCAACCCCTGGCGGGGCGTCTCAACGTAGTATTGACGAGGCGAGCCGACTATTCATTACCCGAGGGAGTTCTAAAAGCCAACTCCCTCGAGGCTGCTCTCGAACTCGTCGCAGAGACGAATGTGGGAGAAGTGTTCGTGATAGGCGGTGGACAGATCTATCGGGAAGCGATTGAAGAACCAAACTGTACCCGACTCCTCTTAACCGAAGTACAAGACACGTTCCCCTGTGACACATTCTTTCCGTCGGTGGGGTCCGACTACGCGGTTACACACCGCTCCGAACCAATGGTCGAAGCAGGTGTCAGCTATGCGTTCGTGGAGTATCGACGTAAAGCGAACGACGACTAATTCGAGCCGACCGTCTTCTGTCCGTACACGAAGTAGAGGCCAACAATCGCCCCGGCCACGACCGTCACGCTTCCCAGAATCAAACTCAAAGTCTTGGTCCGTGAAGGAACGTCCACTTCGAACGCCTTCAGGCTATTCACCTTGAGGATATAATCGCGATCCGGGGCCACAAGCTGGCTTCCCGTCATTTTAAAGTTGAACGGGGTGATGGGATATCGACGTCCACCGTCCGACAGAACAAAGAGCTTGGAGTCCTGTGTGACCACAAGATTCTTGCCCTTGGACGAACGTACTGTGACGGGATTTCCGTCTTCAGAGCGTTGTAATCCTGCGAAGGTCTCCGGGCTCACCCGGTAGGTGTTGTAACAGGACAACAGGCCGAATGATAAAACAACGATTACGCTAACCCAACGATTCAACATTCCAGGAACTCCATTCGATAGCAATTGGCGGCAAGATACCGAAGCCTGGGCCGCTACGCAACATCAACGTCAACTTTCGGATCCGACCAGGGATAATTCACACCTTGAATACACGGCTGGCCTGGCCTAAAGTCCCATCCATGGAGTACAGCATATGAGTTCGACGGGACCAGGACCAGTATCATCTGGAGGTGGACAGGCCGAAATGCTGGCCAATCGGCTGGCAAAACGGAAGCGACATCTCCAACGTTGGGCGAAACGAAACGCGGTCGACTGCTACCGTTTGTACGATAAAGACATCCCGGAGATCCCTATAGCCATCGAACGATACGGGAAGTGCTTACATATCTCCTTTTACGAGTCCAGAGATCCCAAACATGCTGGTGAACTGCAGGAGTTTCGATCGTCCTGGCTACCCATCATCGGCCCCACACTCGGCGTAGATCCATCGGACATCTTCGTGAAGATACGCCACCGCCAACGTGGACAAGCCCAATACGAACGATTGGAAGGCACAACCCGCACGGAAGTCGTCCATGAGGGAGCCAACCGTTTTCTTGTTAACCTGTCCGATTTCCTCGACACCGGCCTGTTTCTAGACCATCGGAATACGCGAGCTATAGCCGCGAAGGAAGCCCGTGACCGAGATGTATTGAATCTATTTGCCTATTCGGGGGCCTTTACTGTCTGTACTGCGCAGGCGGGCGCTCGAAGTAGCCTCACGGTCGATATGTCCAATGTCTACCTGGATTGGGCAAAAACCAATCTCTCTCTAAACGACATCAATGGATCGGCCCACCAGTTTGAACGTGCCGATGTACTCGATTTTCTACATAACGCCAAAACCGACCGGGCTCGGTACGACCTGGTTATCCTCGATCCACCGACCATCTCGCGCAGTAAAAAGATGCGCCAACAGCTCAATATCCAGGACGACCATGTGGAGATGATCCGAGATACGGCTGCCCTGGTACGACCTGGCGGCACCATCTTCTTTTCCACCAACTTCCGGCGCTTCAAGCTCGACCCCTGCCTAAGCGACGACTTCAAGCTGGTCGAACTGACCCCAGATAGCATTCCCGACGACTTCCGGAACCGTAAGATTCACCGCTGTTGGCGGATAGCTGTCCCCTGAAGCCGGATCTGTCCAATCGATTCGCTGGCTCCGATCGCATAAGAAACTATTCGTCGCCGGACGGAACCCCGAGATAATGCGCCAGGGTCAAAACACCGAAGCCCGTGCCCCCAAAAGGTATCGAACCCAGCTCGGCATCCACAAACGCGGGACCGGCAATGTCGAGATGCACCCACGGGGTCTCCCCGATGAATTCCTTCAGGAACAAGGCTGCTGTAATGGCGCCGCCATAGCGCTTCCCTACATTCTTTATATCGGCGATCTTGGAGTCGAGCTGCTTGCGTAGCTTGGTGTCCAAAGGCAACCGCCAGAAGGATTCACCCCGCTCCCGGGCCATAGCAAGGAAGCCCTCAGCCAGGGCATCATCGTTCGAGAAAACGGCGGCCGTATATCCACCCAACGCGATCATGGTCGAGCCCGTCAGGGTTGCCATATCGAAAATCGCATCCGGTTGTTCGTCGCAGGCCGCCCCAAGAGCATCCGCTAGCAGCAATCGTCCTTCCGCGTCCGTATTGCCGATTTCAATGGTCTTTCCCCCGAAGGCGGTAATGACATCACCAGGTTTGTAGGCTTCACCATTGATCAGGTTTTCACAGGTGGGGATAAAGCCGTGAACTTCCACGTCCGGACGAAGAACACCCAGGACCTGGAAAACCCCCAGCACCGTCGCGGCCCCGGCCATGTCCATCTTCATACCCAGCATTTCGCCGCGCTGCTTCATATCGTAGCCGCCCGAGTCGAAGGTGACGCCTTTTCCCACGAGGGCGAGACGACGTCTGGGGGAGCCGTCTGGTCGGTAGATGAGATGTATCAGATGGGCCTCACGGGCGCTTCCGGCGGACACCGCCAGAATCCCGCCACAACCCTTATCCTTGAGTTCTTTCCGATCCAGAACCGAGACCTCAAATCCGAACTTTTGGGCCAGTTCCTGTGCCTGGTCGGCCATACGTTCCGGAGTACAGGTACCAGCGGGTTCGTTCACAAGGTTACGAGTGAGGACAACCCCGCTGGCCATCGCCTGGGCACGCTCTTCTACCGTTCCAAGAATGTCGGAAGGAGCCGACCATATGACCTCTTCGATCTCAACAGGCTTGGGTTCACTGAGGTATTGCTCAAATCGATAGGTTCCCAGCTCAGCGCCCGTCATCAGATGCTCAAGGCTCTCTTCTGGCGTCATATCGGGGCATGACAGGGGTGCGAAACCAATACAGGCCGCTTTTCGCCTGGCCCCTTGTTGGACTACCCGATGGGCATAGTCCCGCAAGCGGGTGGCGTTCATATCGCTTTCCTTCCCCAGCCCGACAATCACAATGCCTTTGGCATGGCTGGTACCAAGAGTGTCAATCGTTCGCGCCTCGCCCGATTTTCCAGAAAACTTCTCGGTTTCCAGAAGGCTGAGTACTTGCCCATCAAAGGCCTTGTTGAAAGCCAATAGAACCGGATCATCCTGCCAATTATTTTCATATACTGGAACAGCCAGCAGGTCGACAGTCCAATCCAGGGGAGCTCTAGTATCTGCGCTATGTCTCATTCTGCTCGTTTTGTTTGAGTGGGCCAATGTCTGGTGCAAAGGACATGCGGGTGAAACCCGAATCCGGAGGAGCTTTACCATAGCTGGCGAATCGACGGCAACATGGTGCTTGAAAACCCTTTCCCCGTAGCTTTACTTGACCAAATAGCCTATGTTTCGTCTATATTGGGCGCCGAGTAATCAGGGGGTAGAACCGATGGCCATAAGATGTATCGCATTGGGGGCAGACCATGCGGGTGCTCCGTTGAAGGACTTTCTTCGTGAGAAACTGAAAGCGGCCGGAATTGAGGTGCGTGATCTGGGTACGGATGGTTCACAGCGTGTAGATTATCCCGTATATGGTGCCCGGGTCGCATCGATGATCTCCAGCGGTGAGGTCGACGAAGGTGTTCTGGTCTGTGGAACCGGGATAGGGATGTCCATAGTTGCGAACAAGTTTGAGGGCGTACGTGCGGCTCTGGTGCACGATCCCTTCACGGCGCAGATGGCCCGCGAACATAATAATGCCAATATTCTGGTTCTTGGAGGACGACTCATGGCACAAGAATATGCCTGGGAGTGCGTTCTTCAATGGCTGGGTGGCTCCTTCGAAACGCGCCACCAGTCAAGGATCGACCAGATCTCCGCAATCGAAAAAAACTAAACTCAAGAACGCCGGTATCATGCGTTGCCCGTTTTGTAATCATTCTGACTCAAGGGTCATTGATAGTCGTATCGTCCGCGAAGGTCTGGCGATTCGACGACGACGATCCTGCCCCAGCTGCAAAGGCCGATTTACGAGTTACGAGACGATTGAGGACGTCCGTCCGTCCGTCATCAAGAAAAACAAGCAGCGGGAATCGTTCGACCGAGCCAAATTGCGCGGCGGTATCCAACGAGCCTGCCAAAAACGCCCCGTTTCACGAGATGATATTGAAGGCTTCCTTGATCATGTGGAAAGCACATTGATCGCGAATGGCCGACGGGAGATACCTGCGAAAGAGCTCGGCGAGATGGTGATGCATTTTCTGCGGGAACGCGATGAGGTTGCATACGTACGCTTCGCCTCCGTCTACCTGTCCTTCGAGGCCATCGGAGATTTCGTCGAAACCGTCCGAGACCTGACGGACGAAGGGAACGGGGAACTATCGACGAGCGAATCCGAGTCGACCGGCAAAAAGACAATCCCGGGAGACCTGGGTTGAATCTCCATCCGGATGCACTGTCCTTTATGGAGGAAGCTCTTGATCTGGCAGAGCTGGGGCGGGGTACAACCTGGCCCAATCCGATGGTGGGAGCCGTTATCGTTCGGGACGGAAATATCGTGGGAAGGGGGTACCATCTTCAGGCGGGCGGTCCCCATGCAGAGGTTATGGCCCTGGAGGCCGCCGGTGACCAGGCCCAGGGAGCAAGCTGTTATGTCTCGCTGGAACCCTGTTGCCACGAGGGGCGAACCCCACCCTGTACCCTATCCCTCATCGATGCACAGATCGGCGAAGTGGTATACGCGCTGGCCGACCCCTTCCCTGCGGTGGCAGGCAAAGGTCTAGACAAGCTCCGGGAGGCGGGAATCACCGTTCAGGGGCCCCTCCTCGAAGACAAGGCCCGGGCGCTGAACGCCCCCTTCCTCATCGCACATCGTCAAAAACGCTCGGCCGTACGCCTCAAACTTGCCCTCACACTCGACGGAATGATCGCCGACCAGGAGGGACAGAGTCAGTGGTTGACTGGCCCCGCTGCCCGTCTCGAAGTCCACCGACTTCGGGCCCAGCATCAAGCGGTCATGGTCGGCGCGGAGACTGTACGGGCGGACAATCCCCGACTTACACCTCGGGATCGTGGAAACTTCGGACGCAGCCAGATGACTCGGGTCATTATTACCCGCGGCGGACTGAATCTGGACGGTAGTCATCTCCTGGATGAGGTGAACGAACACCCCGTCTGGGTTCTTACCACCCCCGCTGGAGCCGCCTCCAAAGAACTAAAGTCGGCCGGGCAGCAGGGCGCACAGATCATCGAAACGGCACAGAAATCCGATGGTTTCATCGATCTGGAAGACGGTCTTCATCAACTCTTCAACCGTGGTATCGTGAGCCTGATGTGTGAAGGTGGCGCCACATTGGCCGGGCAACTTCTCCAGGCTGATCTGGTGGACCGCCTTCATATCTTTCGAGCGCCAAAGGTGCTGGGAGGCGAATCTGGAAAAAGTGGATTTTCGGCACCGGGTATCGACGGTCTCGCACAGGCACGCCAATTCCGTCGCATAGCCACAAAAACCCACGATGAGGACATCGAAGAAATTCTGGTGCCAGAGGCAGGTATATGGACGGAAACCGCATAAAACGCGCCCTGGGGCTCCTGAAAGACGCCACCGGTCATGCCTATCCCGGCTGCCAGATATGGGTGGCCCATAACGGCGAGGTGATCCTGCATGAAGCGATGGGCATGGCCAATGCGGTGTCCGAAAAGAGAGCGGTCCAACTCGACACCCAGTTCGATCTCGCGAGTCTGACGAAGGCCCTGTCAACAACATTGATCGCAATGCGCCTCTATTCCGAGGGCGAACTTGATCTCAATCGCACGGTGGAACGCGACCTGGGGCATTTCCCCTGCCCGCAATTTCTGAAACAGTCCACCTACGCCGATCTGCTGCGGCATTCGAGCGGTCTCCAGGGTTACGCCCCCTTATTTCAGCGATTCAACCCCTTGAATCTGCCCCTGCCCGGCCAGGCCCGCGTTGCCTTGGCCAAAAAGATCGCCGAGTTGGAGATGGCTTATGAGCCCGGAACCAGCTCCGTATATTCCGACTTTGGCTTCCTGTACCTGGGGTGGGCACTTGAGCGCACCACAGGCACCCCATTAGCCGCGCTTTTCCACGCCCATGTCCTCAGTCCGCTGAACCTGAAGGGACTACGGTCGGCGGAAAACAGCGCATTTAGCCAGGTGGCCGCCACGGAACACTGTCCATGGCGGAATCGTCTGATCGACGGAGATGTACACGACGAACACGCCTTTGTGCTTGGTGGTCTGGCAGGACATGCCGGTCTTTTTGGTACCGCCAGCGCTGTGGGACGGGTGGCACAAAACCTGCTCGACGCGTTCTACGGCCGAAATACAGACTACCTTCCCCAGGCGACCGTTCGACGGTTCTGGTCGGCTTCCAATTGTGTCGGCGGCTCGTCCTGGCGCCTGGGCTTCGACGGCACATCGAGTGTAGATTCACTGGCTGGAGACCAGGCCTCGTCCTTCACCGTTGGGCACCTCGGCTTTACGGGGACAAGCTTCTGGATCTACCCAAAACAGGAGACTGTCGTTGTTCTACTTACCAACCGGGTCCACCCAAATCGTAATAACGAATCCATCCAGGAAGTACGACGAGCGGTACATTCCGAAATCCTGGCCGGGATCATCGACGCCCAGCCCAGGCTTCTTTGAATCTGCCCTTGACAGGGAACCCGTTCTTGCGCAGATGTAGCGTGAACAAAGACCAAATGGTGGGAGCTGGAATCATGGCCTCGAATTCACCCAAAGACACCGACGAAACCACAGCCGACGAAGGTGGCTTTCAGGTACGGGATCGGCGCGCATCACAAGCCGAAGAAACCCCGACATCAAATACCGACGCGCCCGAAGGAACCGAAGAGACACCATCCGACGAACCGGCGCCAGCAATAGAGGAGCCGACTGCGGCCGAGTCGCCTCCCCCAAGTCGTTTTGCGCGTTTCGTCGCCTCGCTGCATATGACGGCCTTATACCACCTCGGTTTAATCCCGGGGCCCCAGGGTGAAAAGCCAACCCCGAACCTCGCCATGGCCCGGGAGAATATCGATATCCTGCTTGAGCTGAAGGAAAAAACTCACGGCAATCTGACAGAATCAGAGACGGCCCTGATGGCGCAGGCCGTACAAGATCTGCAGCATCATTTCATGCAAGCTGTCATGTCCGGAACTGCGGGGGATAGCACCCAGGGGGATGGCAGCGGGTCGTAACTGCCGGTCGAATGTTTCACCCTGTGACCTTGTCATCCGTGAATTCATGCCCATTCTGTACCCAAGCAGGAATGGCGCCGAACGCGCCAGAGCAGTCCTGGGGAAGGCATGATGAACCCCGATCGATTCACAATCAAAAGCCGTGAAGCCATCGCCGCAGCGCTGGAGATGGCCCAACACTGGAATCACCAGGAGGTCGGTTCTGAGCACCTTCTGCTCACGCTGATCGATCAGGACGGTGGCCTCGTACTGCCGATACTCCGAAAGGCCGAAGTGCCGGTCGCGACCATTCGTGAATCCATCAAGGAACGGTTCTCCAAGCGACCTAGAGTCGATGGGGGACAGGTCCATTTCTCTGGAGAGGCCAACAACGCCTTTCGCGAGGCAGAAAAATGCTCCAGAGAGATGAGCGACGAGTATGTATCGACGGAACATCTACTGCTCGGCTTTAGCCGTACAAGTCCCTGTACTGCCGCAGATATTCTGCAGCAACACGGTCTGGAGAAGAGCACCCTCCTGGAAGCGACGGCCGCCGTACGCGGAACCGCACGTGTCAGCGATCAGGAGCCGGAAAGCAAAACCCAGACCCTACAAAAATACACCCGTGATCTCACAAGTCTGGCGCGGGCCGGATCCATTGATCCGGTGATCGGGCGCGACGAGGAAATCCGTCGGGTTATCCAGGTTCTACTCCGTCGGACAAAAAACAATCCCGTACTCATCGGAGAGCCCGGCGTGGGAAAGACAGCCATTGCAGAAGGCCTGGCGCATCGCATTGTGGCCAATGATGTACCCGAGGGACTTCGCGGGCGACGGCTGCTGTCCCTTGATCTGGGATCGATGGTCGCGGGAACCAAATTCCGCGGTGAATTTGAAGAGCGCCTCAAGGCTCTGCTGAAGGAAGTGACGGCGGCAGCGGGCGATATCGTTCTCTTTGTGGACGAGGTACATACACTCGTAGGAGCTGGTTCTGCCGAGGGGTCGATGGACGCGGCCAACCTCCTTAAACCCGAATTAGCTCGCGGTACCCTGCGCTGTATTGCTGCAACGACGCTGAACGAGTATCGAAAGTACATCGAAAAAGACGCCGCACTGGAACGACGATTTCAGCCAGTCACAGTGGAAGAGCCCTCCGTCGAGGAGACGATCAATATTCTGCGGGGGCTGCGAGACAAATATGAGATCCATCATGGTGTTCGTATTGCGGACGGAGCCTTGATCTCGGCAGCCACCCTGTCGGCCCGGTATATCACCGGCCGTAAATTACCCGATAAGGCCATTGATCTGATGGATGAAGCCACGAGCCGAATCCGCATGGAAGTGGAATCCGTACCCCAGGAGATCGACGACCTGGAACGACGCGTCATAGCACTCCAGATCGAACGGGAAGCACTCAAACGGGAGTCGGACGAGCGCAGCCAGCGACGCGTGCAGAGTAATGAACGGGAAATAGCAGAATTGGAAGAACAGGTACGTGCCGAACGGTCCATCTGGCAGCATAATAAAGAGATCCTTGGGAACCTTCGACAGGCCAAGGAAACTCTGGATTCCCTTAGACCACAGATTGAGGACGCCACCCGTAGTGGTGACCTGGAACGGGCGGCTCGACTCCAGTACGGGGAACTTCCCGAGGCGGAAAAGGTCCTTCTGAGCGCACAAGAGGAACTGGAAACATTGAGCCAGGAAGACGGGCTGAAATATGTACGCGAAGAGGTGACCGCCGAAGACATCGCCATAGTCGTGGGCGCGTGGACCGGGATCCCGGTCGCAAAGATGCTTGAAGGCGAACAAGCGCGCCTACTGCAAATGGAGAATCGACTCCAGGAGCGGGTCATCGGCCAGGACCAGGCCGTTCAAGCTGTGTCTCGGGCTGTACGCCGTTCCCGTTCCGGGCTTGCCGACCCCAATCGGCCCATTGGTTCGTTCCTCTTTCTGGGACCGACGGGCGTCGGGAAAACCGAGCTGGTTCGGTCCCTCGCCTGGTTCCTGTTCGATGACGAACGGGCCATGGTTCGCATTGATATGAGCGAATATATGGAGAAACATTCGGTCGCACGTCTGATCGGAGCACCACCGGGTTATGTGGGCTACGACGAGGGCGGACAACTTACCGAGGCCGTACGGCGCAGACCCTACTCCGTGGTGCTTTTCGACGAGGTCGAAAAGGCCCATCCCGAAGTCTTCAACCTGCTACTCCAACTACTCGACGAAGGACGGCTCACGGACAGCCAGGGCCGTACTGTCGATTTCCGCAACACTCTGGTGGCCATGACGAGCAATCTGGGCAGCGAATTCATTTTCGACGCCAGGGAAACCGCTGAAGAGGTCGAATCAAAGGTCCTGGCTGTCGTACGTCAACACTTCCGGCCCGAGTTCCTAAACCGGATCGATGAGATGATTGTGTTCAATATGCTGGGCGAAGACGCACTCGTGACGATCACCGGTCTGCTGCTCACGGAGCTTGACGCAAGGCTGGCCGAACGGGATGTCAGCCTTGAAGTAACCCCGGCGGCGCGAGCCCTGCTCGTGGCCAAAGGGACAGACCCGCTTTACGGCGCACGGCCATTAAAGCGATCCGTAGCACGCCTACTCATTGATCCACTGGCGGAACTCCTGCTCGACACAGAGGCCACGGGAGATACGCACATAATCGCCGACGCCGAGGCAGACCAGCTGAAACTCACCATCCAGACCTAGGATTCGTGAGCAGATTCCTCGTACGGCGACCACACAGCGAACTGCTCCAGGTCATCGTCGTCGTCCTGTGATTCCGATTCCCCAGGAACAGGTGAACTCAACAGCAGATATTTTGCCATTGTCGGGAAGAGGAACGACGTCACAACCGCCAATAGGATGATACTGTCGTAGAGCTCCTGGGTAATGATGCCTTCTTTCAGGGCGATCGTGCCGGCTACAATATTGAGACTCAATTGGGCTGCCACCAACAGGCCACCAGCAACGGTCTGCCTCGGTGAGAAACCGACGAATAGAAGTGTAGACGAAGCCAAGCCTCGCACCACATAGGACACAACCAACAAGATGAGGAAAGGCTGAAGAATGGCCCAATCGGTCAAGTCCGGGATATTGAATCGCAATCCAACCTGGATAAAGAAGATGGGGATCAAAAATCCAAACCCCATAGCCAGGAACTTGGTATCGAGAACCTGCCGATTGGGGAATAAGGCTGCCAATGTGATGCCCGCCAGGAAGGCTCCCACGATATGCTCCAGTCCCACGGCTACGGCTACACCGACGAACATCGCCAACAGGAAGAGTGAAAATCGCATACCAGTCTCGGAGGGATCGCTTGGATCGAAGAGGACTCGGAATCGTTCGGGGAACCACCAGATGAGTGCACGCAAGACGGTCAGGGCGACATAGAAGAACAAGCCAACTACGACCACACTCAACAATTCAATACTCACGCCGCCCTTATGTACAACCTTGAACACAACCACGATAAGCAGGGTCACGAACTCCGAGATCAGGGAGCTCAAGAGTATTAGACGTCCAAATCGACTACTCCCATGGCCCACCTCACGTAGGACCGGAATGACCACACCAACCCCGGTTGCGGAGATGATAAGGGCAAGGAACAGGGGAAAGTCCAGCGCCAGCATCCCCAGCAGTGCCAGACCTAACGACAGAACATAGATAACCAACGCGACGACCGCATCACGACGACTACGAGCCAGGATCTCACGGAAATCTATTTCGAGGCCCGCGATGAACATCAAGAATACGAGTCCGAGTTCGGCCAACTGGTGGAGCCAATCCGGGTTTCCAATCATATGGGCGCCGGAATCTCCCAGGGCCACTCCAAACATGATCTCCGCAACGACCACAGGGAGACCAACACGTTTGGCGATCAACGGAATCAGGAAGATTCCAGCCAATAGAATACCAAGTATCCATAAGGTGGAAGAGCCCCCATTCGCCATGGACGAGAACGAGAGAGAGGAGACATCAAACGGCATGATGCATCTCTCGCGGCAGGACCATCACAGAGCTGTTGCACGTATGCACGACGTGAAAGTCCACGTCCGGATTAAAGATATTGCGTGGCTCTATCCCCACTGTCTCCATCATAACCAGCGTATTTTCGCTCGCCGCTCGACGGGCTACCACTGTAACCGGGTTCCCCTCGATCTTTTCAACGGCGACCTCCTTCCGGTGCAACTTCGCCAGCTCCACCAGGAAAAGCTCCAGGGTGGAGGGACCTTCCCCGCGACGGGTCCTTGTCGGAAGAATTCGATTGAAGAGTTGCAATGCCACAACATGCGCGCCGTCGAGACGCGTCACATCGACCGCGATCTCGAGAGCCCGGCGCGTTTTATCAATGTCGAGACAGGGGACCACAATCTCCGAATAGGGGAACGAACCCCGTGAAATCAGGACGGGCACATCGACCGCGTTGATGGCACTTCGGGTAAAGGATGTCCCAGAAAATTTTCGGAACAAACCGATCTTCTCAGCCGGCAGAATCACGATCCCGACTTTCCCTTCGGCGGTGAGGTGGGTCAACGACGGAAGGTTGCGATCCTCGGCCGTGGCCATATGTAGACTGATATCAGCCTCTGCACAATACTTCTGTAGACGCTCCATGATCGCGTCCGTATCCAGACTACCAAGCCCTTCTGGAAAGATGACGGCGTCCAGGCCACTGGCACGGCTCGTCCGAGTAATATAGATCGCCTCGGCAATCGTGGTCTCCGTTGGGGGCTGGAAACCAAAAATCGGGAGTAATACCCGGTTTCCATATTGCGCCGGAAACTGTAGTTCGCCACTGAGAAACGCTTCGGCTACACCTCGTACCCGGTGGGCCTCCCCCACAAGCACGATTCGATCACGCGGTAGAAGAACCGTCTCTCTCTTGGGCAATATCAGGCTGTTGTCGCGATAAATAGCGGCAATGCGAAAGTCTCGGGTAGGCAGGTCACCGACGGTCAATCCAGCGTAATAGGATCGCTCGTGCAACTGCACCTCAAGGATCTCGCCCTGTGCCAGTCCGATCTCTGTGGTCTCGACAATGCCCGTTTCGATGCGATTCCGGATCAATGCGGCAGAAGCGGCCGCTCGATTGATCGCCGTCGCGCCTATCTTTCCAAGCCATTCCACGGCATCGGCCCCGGCCGCCAATGACACGATAACCGGTGTGTTGAAGCGATGCCGCATCAACGAGCAAAAGGCGATATTCGCTTCGTCATCAGTCGTACACGCAACCGCGTAGCGGGCGCGTTCGGCACCCGCCCGGCGCAGAATCATCTCGCTCGTCCCGTCACCCTCCACGGTCTCCACATTCGGATGAATGCCGAGTCTCTCAAACCGTTCCACATTGGTATCCAGCACGGTCACCCGCCAATGGTGGTCCAGGCGTGAAATCAATTCACGACCGGTTTTCCCACAGCCCAATATGAAAATCTCGAGTTCCTTCATTCCCTGTCCTGATATCCTACCGTGAACCGGTATTGACGCACCCACAAGCCACAGACGTCCATCGGTCTTCTACGCCACGACTCCTGGTTCCTCAGTCACCCCCGGAGCAAAGAAGTGTACGTACGAACCGGGAAATTGTCACGTCGAGCAATGGAACCAGGCAAATGACCGGGCCTCAGGAAATCCAAGCAGAGATGCTCTCTCCCAACTCCTGATAGGCTTTGCTGTTCACTCGAATTTTGAGATACGCATCAAACATCTGTTCAAGCGTCGACTCAAGCTGCTCCAACTGGGCCAGACGGTCCAGTAGCAATGCTTCTTCGTCGCTACCATCCAGACTACCATTGGGAACCTTCAGGGAACGGACAATCCATTCGTCGGTATCCAATACGAACGACCATTCCCCGTCCGGCCGAATCAGATGGAGTTTGGCCCGGGTGATCTTCTTTCCGGATCGAAGTGCGGCACGAAGCTCGGACTTCATGGACTGCGGTTGTCCCTGAAAGGTGGATGCAGCCGGGCTATCGCCCTCACCGACCACCGTCAATGCATCATCAAAAAAGACCTCTGTGTCCTTTCCAGCCTCGGTCACCTGCCCATCGGTCTCATCCACACGCCGGTATAACCAGGTCAGAAAGTCGCGGCCAAGTAGTGCATACTTGCTCTTCAATGCGAGATAATCCATGACTTCACCTCCGTCATTCAGCGTTTAATAACGCGGGGATATAGATGGGCGCGGGAAGCGCCTGCTTAAGTAACTTGGCGTCGTCATAGTTTTCGTCCAGTAACCGGACAAAGGGCTCACTGGGCAATAAATCAACACCGAAACACGCCTCGATGAGTTCCGCGCATGTCTCCACAACGCCCTTCGAACCCGAAAAAATCCGTACAGTACCGTCGGTCAGGGACCAGGCGACGTCGGCCACCTGAATCGAAGGAATAACCTTCTTATAGAGCATCAACTCGATGCGCTCCTTAATGGCCGTACGTTCCATTCGACTCAATCGGCTGCCTTTCTTTTCTTCGGCCTGGGCCTCCTCGGCCTTGACCAGCGCACGGGTATAGGCCGCCGGAAGTTTGAGCCTATCGCGGCGATAGCTGAAGATGACATAGGATCCGACGAAGGTCTTCTCGGAATTGGCATCGAATTCCGTCGTCAGAATCTCATCAAAAACAACAAAGCCGTGCGATTCGACCTCACCGTCCACCACTTCCGGATTCCGGAAGGCATTCTTCTCGAGAAGTCCAAGGATCTTCGTACAATCGAGTTCCTTCATTATCTGGGGGTTCATGGTCTGAAACCCCCTCCAGGTCATTGGTCCAGTCTTAAGCCCCATAAGGTCCACCTCGGTACAATACGTTCAACGTCGTCTGTGCTTCTTTTGAGGCGACCCCGACCCTCCCCAAAGAACCCATACGTTCTGGTTCTAGCCGTGAATCTACCCCTCTGTTTATGAGGTGGCAAGCACCGTTTTTTTATCCTCAGGCCGACGTTTTCCGAGGCCATTGTTCGCGTAGATACCGGACCACACAACACGAAAAAAGGAAGACTGAAGAGGCGTAATACAACCAGATCGTCAATACCGCAATACTCGACAAAGTATTCCCAAATGTATCCGGTAATTCTGCCAGATGATCGATGTAGATTTTGAAGACCACATGAGCGATCCCCCACAGGGCACAAAATGTGACCGAACCGACCGCCAGATGGAAGGCAGCCAATTTTCGTTCCCCGAACACAAACACCACACCCAGAAATGCCATCGTCAACACCAAAACAGTCATAACGGCCCGCCATAGCGGCCCCGATAAGGAGTCCACCAATCCCCAGAAGTAGCTGGACATAACAATGAGGAGTAGAGCCATAAGAAAAAACACGGCTACCCGTCGTTTATCGCGTACGAACTGCCGCCTACGATGGCTTCGAAAGATATTCGAAACGGCTTTCTCCAATGCGTTCAGGAACATGAAGCATACGACGATAAGAAAGATAAATGCGACCCCCCCGTCCAACCGATGGGAGCGCACCAGACCACGTACCTCCAGGGCAAGATCATCGTCGATAAAGGGCAGGAAATACCGGACAGGCTGGGCAACCTGCTCGTATGTTTTACTGGCCCGTATTTCGTCCGAATCCGGTCCTGCCTCGACCTTTACCGATCCCACGACAACCATGGCCACGATCAAAAAAGGAATGATCGCCAACATCGCAAAATGCGCGACGGCAGCTGCGTTCATAGGGCAGTTACTCTGCCGATACACCTGAACTATCCCCAGGACTACGCCCAGACCACGTTTGATTACGCCCTTCGGCGGCGGTCCTTTTTGCGGATCTATACTGGTCATTCCGCAAGAATGACCTCGGATGGACCTCGGGTCAAAGGATTTCAGGACGTTTCAATTGTCCTGTCCGGCGGATCCCTATTCGGAGCAATCGGGCTCGCTCCAGCTAGACCTTACGGTCCAGAAGGCTGCCCAACATAGAATCAACAGTCTGAATCATACGAATGTTCGCCTTGAAGGCATGACCGGCCTGGAGCTGCTCAACCATTTCGGCGGCAATATCAGTATTCGAGGCCTCCACGGTCTGACCGTCCCGATCATAGACAGCGTGCGGCTGATCCGTCTTCTCTACGCGGGTCCGAACACCACCAGGCTCTACGTCTTCCGCCAAGACTCTCCCCGGGTCAAACCCATCGGTATTGCTATTGGCCACATTATGGGCTGAGTTAGCGGCCCGTGTGGACGCGGCTTTCAACCCGCTATGGGCAATATTCATGGCGTTCGTAATCTTCATGAGAACACTCTACCGTAGATCATCGTCGGATTCCAGAATGTTGCCTCTCAAACCCCGGAAAATCAGAGAGCCAAACGACAAGCAGAGTATCAACCAGAACCAGGTGCCTCCGCTTGAGGTACCCGACCGACATCCAGAACTGCTTTGTGTGCCAGAGCCGAGTATAGGAATGGTATCCTGGCCGGATGCACCATCGGACCCTGTCTGCGTGGTATCGCCCGTATCCGGAGGCTGACATGCGCTGTTTACTCCCGGAATACAGAGGGGAGGCTCCTGATTGGTCAAGCAGCGCATCGAACACGGGCAGTCGGAATCAGAGGCACATTCATCGGTACAAAAGTAACTACCTGGCTCTCCGGTAATGGAGCGACAATAACCAGCCCCACACTCGGCATCACCGGTACATGTATCGCCAATCTTCAATTTCTCGGGAATGCAGGCACCCAGCTGGGTAGCTGGATCGACGGTCACACATTGCAGACCTTCGGGACAGACGGGGTTTCCCGTGTCACATTCATCTCTACAAAAATATCCCGCGTCGGGGGAGATCCCTACGCATAGTTCCGAGCAACAGGCTTCCGCACTACTGCAGACATCCCCAGCCTCGCGACAAGGCACAGGCAGGCAGGCCCCATCCGTCCCGCCCAGAGTGTAGGGGCTGCACGAGAATCCAAGCGGACAGTCATCGGTCAGGGTACTGCACTGTTTCGAACAGATCTGCTCAAAACCCGTGTCCTGGCAATAGAGAGTGCAGTCACATTGCTCATCCGAAAAACAGGACTCCCCCAGCTGGGCTGTCCCACAGCTGGGAGGCGGCTCGGTGAACCCGAGATCACAGGTTCCACCCAGACATTGGCCGTATTTACTGTAGTATTCTTCGCCGTTATTCACATTGTTATCAACCACATCCGGGCAGTCGGAATGGCTCGAACAGGAATGGCTCCCGCTGGCGGGATATAGATAGCAGGCCCCAAACCGATCGTCGTCTGTTAGCGATGCCGTTTTCAAGTTTGGATCGGCAACCGGAGCCATGGTGGGCGGATCAAAATTATTGTAATCGAGCACATGTTGCAGTCCGAAAAAATGCCCGTTCTCATGAATCGCGATGTTCAACACATCTTGCACCGAGCTATTCCAACTCGGAGTACCGCTGGTAGACCATTCATGTTGTCGACCATTGAAACCAATATCCGCCTCCAGAATCTGGCCTTGCCAGTTGATTAAAGGAGACGTAACGCCCAGTACGTAAGAGCCATACGTCCAGGCACTCCCCTCAATCCAGGCGATCTCATTTACACCATTGCCAGGCTCTCCGACCGAGGTAATAGCCTTATTTGGTGTGGTTCCAAGATAATTGAAGGTGATCGCAGTACAGCCCGTACTCGCCCAATCATCAAAAGCGTCCTTCACCTTCTGAAAATCACTACCGTTGTTGATGTCGTCCGATCCATCTTCTTGAATCTTGTACGGGATGTTGGTTGCGTTCCAGCGAACGACATTATTGCCAACCATGGAAATGCTATACGCCGAAGCCTCAGCAGCCACAGTGCCGACCAACACAATCACCAGTAGAGCAGACAGGCACCGCACGAACTCAACCTCGTACCGCATAACAGGTAGTTTCGTTTATACGGAAAACAGGACCAAAGTGAAAGTTACGGGCCCAATTTATTTTTTATGGACGCTTCGGTCGCGAAGCCGGATCCCAGCGAACGTCAGTGTACAATGTCTGGATTTCCAACCGGAGGACGCGTTTCTTTGATGGGACCGAACTTTTTCTCAAATCCCTGAACGGCCTCGGTAAGCATCCGAGCCAGGCGTTTTGCATGCCCGGGACTCATCAGGATTCGACTATGTAGTTTACCGTAGGGAGGTTGCGGCGTGAGGAAAAGGAAATCGGCCAAGAACTCCTCCGCCGTATGACTGACCATCGAAGAGTTACAGTAGGCGCCCTGACGGGTCTTCTCATCAGACTCTATCCGAATCTTGATTGGAGCCCGTTTCGTTTTATCGTCTGCCATGATGCTGTCCACTCCAGGGAAAAACACTGAAAACAGTGGTGCAGGCTGCGACCTATCACGGTTGGTCCAAATCCGCACGTCACCCGAAACGAGAGGGTGGGTGTAGAAACCCGGACATCCCAAAATAGGTGTTTTTTTGACGATCCGGGGACTTGCGTCGACCATGATAGACGATTCGGTGTGATAGCGAGGTCCCATGAGAGACACAGTTCGTGATCTACTTCATCTAGCGACAGACATCCACGCGGTTGGGCAGATATCCCCATCCCCGTTAATTCTGGCGTTGGCTACTCTTTCTCCTGATGGTCCCCTTCCGGACTACGATCCGGCGCCAATTCCTGAGCCGATGCCGAAGACGGGTCCCCTGCACGCCATAGACGTCCCGGACGAACGCACGGAACCGTCAGTGCCCCCGGAAGCAACGACAGTCGATCACTCCAGCGAGTTGATTGAACTCATGCACAGCCATAATAGCATGCTCGGTGATCTTCAGACGGAGATCCGCCGATTGGACGTGGCGCGCGCGCAGGCACAAACCGAATGTGAAATGCTTTCCACCAACTGTCGTAGGTTGGAAGAGCATCTGAGGCATATCCAAAACGAGATGGATGACGAACGAAAGTCGTCGAAAATCAGTGAAACTCGAGCAAATCTTATGGAACAGGCAACGACTCTTCCCTGGTGGCGAGTCCTTCAGCGCCGTGATCTGATGCGGCGGGCACGCTCTCTGGTTCGAGCGCTACCCGCAGCCTGACCATCGAAGAAACAAAGGGAGGGGCGAGGCCCGGGAAGGCAACTTCCCGGGCCATTTTTTTCGCACTCCTAAAAATCAAATAGTGTGTCGTCGGACAGCTGGTTGGGATCGTCTCCCAGATCCAGAATCGTCAAACCATCCTTGCCTGGGTTGGGTAGTTCACAATCACTGGCAGCTGCTTTGTCGTTGAACCCCAATCCGGCCAGAACTGTGATATCCAGATTAAAGGTCGTAAACGCCACACGACCATCGCTTAGCGGAACGATGGCCGATACATCGGCATCTTTAAGACCTGTTTCCAGACTATGGGTCAGCCACTTATCATCCGAAGCATCGAGGGGAGTCCCACCGTGATCAAGACGCATCAATCCGCCACCATCGTCTCCACAGACATCAAAGGCTCCGATCCAGATCACATTATCTCCCTGGGCGGTGAGGGTCAGAATGTCACCATCCGACAGAAGCCCTCTCTCATCGGACCATAGGTACCACTCTCCAAGCTCTACGCTGCAGCCTTCAGACAGTGTTTCATACACATATAGACCGTGGTCCGTACCGACCCAGAGGACGTCGATTCCAACCAACAGACTCAACACCGTACTGTTCATATCTCCGGTTTCTCCCCCGGGGACCATCCAGGACTCCTCATCATCGGATGGATCGGTGGGGGTTCCGCTCGTATTCAAGAACAGCAATGGCGTCTTCGCCCGTTGCCAACTCGACGTCATGAAATCCGAATCATGTTCGGTACTGAACCCCACCCACAGATGGTCAGCAGATTGGGAGGCCAGAGATAAGACGGTCCCGTCTGTAATATAGGTCCATACCGGATTCATCGTGGCCCAGGGCTCTCCCCCATGGTGAAGATAATATAAGCCGGCCAATGTACCAACCCACAGACCTTCGTCTCCATCGGGAAGAAGCGCAGTAATGGTCTCTGTGAATTCCTGCAACAGCCATGCATCGCCTTCCCCCAGCTGCAAAGATGCGATGTCCGGATGGGCCGGCGGCAGGAAATGGGTCCAATAGTCGTCACCCTTGTCCAGGGGATCCTTACCCGGATGGAACCAGGTAAGACCGCGCGACCAGGAGCCCAGCCAGATACCCTCTACCTGCTCAACCATCCGCGTAATCATATTTCCACGAGGACCCTGGAAATCGGCTGTTCGTTCCGAGAGGAGCTGTCCGCCCGGGTAATGGATGGATGTTACCGAACCGTCAGCTTCCGCCCGAAGGCCGAGAAGACCATCATGACTGGTACCGGTCCATAAAACGCCTTCATCACCTTCGACAAGGGCTAGTGCATTGACACCGAAAGTTACCGGCGGAACGGCTGCAGCCACCGTCACAATATGATGCTGCACGGTATCTTTCACCGTAATCTGGATAGTCGCCCCTTCCAGGAAACGAGCGGGTTTTTCTACGGAAAGAGTGATCGTTGGTGTTGGATCCAACCAGTTCGTATTCACAGTGACATCTGTAAACACGATGCTTGTGGAATCCGGAAATTGGATTTCCACGCTCGTCACGTCCTGATTACAGCCCATATCCAGCGCGACCGCCACTTCGACCGATGCACTGGTATAACCGTTAACTAAACCCGCTTCACCTTCAAAAAGAGTCGATAGCACTGGATCCGTCTCTCCATAGTCTTGGCTGATTACAACCTGGGTAATCCGCACATTTTGCGTCGCACTCGTCGACTGGCAGGTGTTCCATTCCATCGGAACACAAGCAACGAGACCGGGAAGAACGGCCAGGCCCGCGAGAACATAGCGGAAACGTGTAAATACGGTTGTAAACCAATAATTCAATCGAAATAAACGAAGTTCATACATGAGCCCACTCCTGTCGTGGTTATTCGGAAACGGCTGAAGCGATCAACCATCGATTACCAAAAGCAGGAGCCGTGCCAAGCTGTGACCAAACGGTCATGTTTTTTACATAATCGTATGTATGCGACCCATTCAGAAGTCGGAAACACTAAGAAAACGCCGCCGAACGGTGCGGACAAATTAGTCCGATTCATGGAGCGCATCTGCCGCGTACTGGATGATGTCTACTCCGACTCCACCGCTCCAGGTGGTTCATAGAGCTGGTAGATCATATCCGTACCAGCCGCATCATCATGGCAATTTACGCATACGGACTGGCCAATAGGCAGACGGACAAAGGCTTCATTCTCAAAGTTGCGCTTGTATTCATACCAGGTCCACCCGTTTTCCCCTTTCTGGGCTGTCGCAAGCAACCAGGGATAATCCTGACCATCCCGAAAGGACTCTTTCACGATGAGCGTGCCGAGGGGATAGGGGTTTACCAGAGGAATGAGAAGCGCACCGTCCGCGTAGAGTTCGTCAAGTGTCAGGCCACAGGCGTAGACGTTCTTGGTACCAAAATGCGGGTCGTTATCACGCGGTAAAATAGGCTCAGCGTTCATTTGTATACAAGACTCATAGCCAGCGATGTCGACTGGTAGCTCCTGGCAACCCGCCATCAAAACCAGAGCAAGAACCATGACCATACCTGTACGCATCAGCACCTCTTCGTACCGATTGTACGTTTGGTCGGTGGCTCCGGTCAATCCAGGTCGACGGCCAGTTGGTCGATGGACGGATATGCCCTGAGGGCGTACATTAGAACATGTAGCGAATAAACTTCGGCTGGGGCCAAGATGGCTTTTCTTTCGGCGTTAATTTTGTCTGCCGCTATTCTGGCGGCTCCGGATCCGGCTCCCGCAGCGGCCCCGGTAGATGCGGATGCACAGGCCAGTGTAGACCAGGAAAAGAAGCGTGATCTCACGGTTCGTTTCAAGGGGGGGATCTCGTTTTTCACGAAAAGCCAGTCCACCGCCCTGCCCCATCTCCTCAAACCCAATATTCGACTTGAACTCTCGCGAACTCTCACACCCCAGACCGAAATCGGATTTGAGGTTGGCTCCGTAGCAAGCACCAACAAAAACTATCGAGTCCTCACTGCTTATGTGTACGCAGCGGGGTATTTCCATCATGGCAGCCTATATCGTATTGGTGTGCGCGGAGGGGTTGGTGCGGGCCCGGGCCCCGCAATTCTCTACGCCGATCTACGCAGCAGTCAGGACCTTACCGGCTACACCCAATTCGGAATTACCATGGATTGGCAACTGCCGGTGGACCGACTCCAACTCGGCCTCCAGATCCTGGTGGAAAACCTGAGCGTCGCGACGCTGGTACTCACCACTGGCTGGAAAATCTGAATCACCGCTCGCTGTTTTTCCAAAAAAAACCGATACTATCTAAGTCATGGTTACACAAACGGAACCCAGAACGGAATTCGTACAGGAACTAATTCCCTACAGCCGACGGGTGTTCTGTAATCGTAATCTGCGTATGGACACGATCCAATATATCGGCTTCGACATGGATTACTCCCTGGCATTATACAAACCGGCCATGGAGCACCTTCAGTCAGAACTCGTGCTGAGCCGCATGGTCAATGATCTGGGCTATCCTCGCAGCGTATTGGAGCTCAAATACGATCCGGACTTCGCGATTCGCGGTCTGGTCGTCGACACCAAACATGGCAACATCTTCAAGATGAACGCTCACCGCTTTGTAGGCATGGTCTGGCATGGAGACAGTCCGCTGGACAGAGAGGTCCGTCGGAGGATCTACACCAATCGTAAAATCGATCTATCCGACCCGGGCCTGATGATGGTGGACACGCAGTTCTCCCTGCCGGAGATCCATCTGTATTGCCAACTCGTAGCCCTCTTCGACAAACAACCCGATAAGGAGTCCAAGCCAACCTATGATCGCCTCTGGCGTGACCTGCGCGGCGCCATGGATATCCTACATAGTGACGATAGCCTCAAGACCATCGTTCGCCGCAATATTCCAGAATACATCTACAAAGATCCCGACCTGCCGGAAACGCTTCATCGATTCCGCTCAGCCGGGAAAAAGCTCTTCCTGCTAACCAATAGTGAACCGGCCTATACACGGGCGGTCATGTCCTATCTTCTCGACAAGGAACATCCAGGCTATGCCAATTGGGAGGATTACTTTGATTTTTCCATCGCCTCGGCGCGAAAACCGGGCTTCTTTGTAGGCGATAGTCCCTTTCTACAAAGTAGTGAGGAAGGTTCCTCCCGCACCACACCTGTCACCCAGTTGAGACGGGGCGAAATCTACACCGGCGGCAATCTCAAAGAATTGAAGCAATGGACGGGCATGCGCGGGGACGAGGTTCTTTACGTTGGTGACCATCTCTATGGTGATATCCTCCGCTCGAAACGTGATACATCATGGCGCACAGCCATGGTTGTTCAGGAGCTTGAACGGGAGCTATGTGGCATGCAGGAACATGGCTCCGACCTCACCGAGCTGGACCGATTGGAGGCGCGCCTCTTTCAGATTAATCTGGAACGCGCGGCCCACGCGATTGATGGGAATCGTGATCGCAAACTCCAGGGAGAAGCTCGACAGGTCAACCGAGAGGTGCACCGGTTGGAAAAACAGATCTGCGTCAACTTCAACCACGTCTGGGGCATGATGGTGCGTGACCGGGCCGAGTTGAGCGGTTTTGGTGCCCAGATGCAGGATTACGCTTGTATCTACACAAGCAGTGTATCCAATTTCCGTCTCTATTCACCGGTCTGGTATTTCCGATCACCGCGCCAGCGAATGCCCCACGAACAACTGCGCTGAGTCTGGGCCCCCTCAGTCGAGAGACAAGGGTGCACCATGTCGGAGTGTGTTCACGGCAAAGGATCGGGTGTACAAATGGCAGCAGGTCAATGCCCACCAATCCGGCGTGTATGGGCCTTCCGACAGACTCTGGTAGGCGCATAGATCGCGGCCCGGCTCGATCGCCCCAAAAATACTTTCAATAACATCACGAAAGGCTTCCAGCGGACCGTCAACAACACAGGTCGCGAATCTGCCTGAATCCAGTCCTTCGTCTGTCTCCACCACCGTCAAAGCCCCGGAGAGTGCATGGTTCGGGTCCAGACTATGCTTTAAACGACGCCAGGTAATCGCGCTTGCTTCATTCATCGCCAACACAACAACCCGGTTGCCCGTGGAGAGTGCGGCCAGCGCATGTACGGCCGTCTGACTCGGAAGCAGCGATTGGGAGGCCAGTATCAGCACGGGTCCTCGAGACAGGCTCTTCCGATTATAGCTGTCCTGACCGGGAACACTGCGGTTCGGAGTCGAACCCTCCAGTTTGGATCGCAGTTCGTGCCCGACCCAGTGGGCGTATGCCTCCAGTATATGGGGCTCCGAAAAAACGCCCTCCCCTGTTATCCGAATACCATTTGCTACCGCCCGGGCCGTCGCCATGGAGTGGATATCGGGACTGGGACCAGGCAAGGTGGTCCACGGCTGAAACTCCGGCCGTTTCCAGGCGATACGGGTCTGGTCCAGAGAAACCGCCCGCTGTGGCCGAAGGGTCGACACATAGGAAGTGCCGCCGGCCTTGGGCCCGGTCCCCGAATGCCAATACCCTCCAAAGGGTTCGATGGAAACACGCGCTCCTGTGATGCTTCGATTGACATAGACATTGCCGCAATTCAACTCGCCTTCGAGTCGGTCGATATCATCCTGCGACTGCGAAAAAACGCCGCCGGTCAATGCAAAGGGAGTACCATTAAACACTTCAACGGCCTGCTCCAGCCCCCGGTAGGGAATAAGGTGTACCACTGGGCCAAAGATCTCTTGCTGTCCGAAAGAGTCGGGATCGGACACCGCCGTCATTGGCAGCTCGAAGACGGAGGGGCCCACAATATTTCCGGCCATTCCCTCACCCTCCAGCGCCCGGTTCAGGAGAACGCGACCGCCTACGCGTAGACATTCTTCCTCCGCCTGGCGGGCCACCTCTTTCAATCGGTCGGCTTCAAACTCGCTGATCACCGGGTTGACATCCACCCCCGGTTCTAGCGCAGGGCCAATTTTCAGATCCGCAACCGCGCGAAGGAACCGCGTGCAGAACCTATCGTAGATGCGTTCATCGACCAGAATCCGTGAGGCCGCAGAACATTTCTGACCGGCATGACCGTAGGCGGAATAGAGGCAACCGCTCATGGCCTCGTCCAGATCGGCGCTTGCGGTGACGATGATGGCATTCTTGCCACCCATCTCGACGATGACTCGACAAGCCCCCGATCCAGAGGGCGGGACGCGCCGGGACAAGGTCTCGTAGATGCCCACTCCGACCTCTTTCGAGCCGGTAAAAACACAGCCCGCAATGCGGTCCGAAGCAAGGATCCGGGCGCCGACTTCCCGACCGGGCCCAAGGGCATGCTGAAGAACTTCTTCCGGCACACCCGCTTCGTGAAGAAGGGATACAAGATACTCGGCAATGAGCGGGCTGTATTTTGCCGATTTGAGCAGCACCGGGTTGCCCGCGACGAGCGCCGCCGATGTCATGCCGCAGGGAATCGCGAGGGGGAAATTCCAGGGTGCGACCACGGCCAATACTCCACGTGGGCGCCGAGGGGCCGCAATGCTCTCTTCGGCCTCAAGGCGGAGAGCTTCCAAGGCGTAAAAGCGTAGAAAATCGATGGACTCATCGATATCCGCCAGAGACTCAGCCCGATTCTTTCCCGCCTCCAGGGCTACCAGAATCGCGGCCTCAATTCGCCGGGCTAATAAGATATCGGCAGCCCGAACCAGGGTTGCGGCCCGCCCTCCTGCGCCCTGCTGTTCCCAACTGGCGGACGCCCCGAAGGCCCGCTCCAGCATCTCGTCCGTATCCGCCTGGTTGGCGTGGGTGACCGTGCCCACAACAACTGCGTTGTCCGAAGGCGACAGGCTCTCTACCCGTGCGCCATGTCGCCCATCTATCGGTCGGTCCAATCGGGACAGGGCCGCCCGTCTCTCAATTTCCGCATCCATTGCCCGACGGTGTTCCGGTCGATAGAGTCGGACCGGGGCTACATTCCGGAAACGCGGCAGATTCGACATTTCGGACCGCACGGCCACATGCATTCGCCAGGACGGCAACGAACGTTGCTGTACATATCTCTGGCCTGGACTCATTAGAATCCGACTCGGGTCCAACCCCCTACGTGCCTGGGTAAGCACCCCGGCCTGGGAGCTGTTCTCCATGATCCGACGCACGAGATAGGCCATTCCGACCAGCAGGGATCCCACCGGGATGTAATTTCGTACCGCCCACCCCTGCTCGGCCATCGCAATAGCCAACCCTTCGCTGGTCATATGGAGAACCTGATGCTCGATCGGCGGGCTGTCCGGGTACAAGATTTCCCGAGCCGCGCGGGCAAAACAATGGTCACGAAGATTATGACTTCCCAGACAGAGCTGCACTTCATCCGGATGTTCCAGAATCCGGATACAGAGTTGCTGAAAATGGAGATCGGATTCCACCTTATTCAAGAACTGCGGTGCATCAAAACCGTGGGCATCCGCCTCGATGGTCTCCTGATCCCAATAGGCGCCCTTTACAAGGCGAATCGGCATACGAACCCCACGCTCTTGCGAAAAACCGATAATTTCATCGAGATGGTCTGCCGCATCACGAAGGTAGGCCTGGACCGCAATCCCCAGGTATGGGTAGGCATTCAGATCCGGGTTCGACGAAAGCAGCCGGCATAGAACCTGGAAGTTCAGGTCGCGGACTTCGTAGTGTTCCGCGTCCAGATTGATGAAAACCTGATGGGTCTGGGCTGTCTCCAGGATCTTCTGAAGCCGCGGAGCCACGGCCGCGTAGGTACCATCCGGGTCGTCAGGCTCAAAATGGGCACATAGGGCGGATAGCTTGATGGAGACATTCGCAGTGGGGATCCCCGCAGCATTACGACCCAATGTCGCCTCGGAATCAAACCCGCTGATCAAACCCAGCACGCGTTCCAGATAGGTGTCCGCCTCCGGTTCACTGACCACGAGCTCTCCCAGCTGGTCAAGGGTCGCAGAGCGCCCTGTCTTTGCCAGATCGGCGAGAGTGCGCTGTGCCTCTCCGATGGTCTCACCCGCGATCAACATGCGTGCAAATCGTCGGACAGTGGCGCGGGTTAGATGGGCTAATAGACGGGCCGGAACAAAGAACATCACGATCCGCATCAGCCAAAGAGATCCGATAAGCGGCAGTGGAAGTCGCCGGCCTTTGCCCCTCTCCGACCGGCTGGACGCCCGCAGAGTTCGCCGTACGGTCTCAGCCAACAAACGTTTTACCTCGTCCCCTCGATCATCAAAATCAAGAGACGGAAGCATAGCGACAAAGCGCAGCATATGAATTCGGAACGCCGGATAGTCTGCTGCCAGATCAAAGCCCAACTGGGTACAACGCTCCATGAACCGGGGGGAGTAACTTCCGATCCGTCCAAGCAGGGATTGCCCCTGACGACGGGCCGCCGCTTCCACCGACGGAAGTGGACCGCCTGATGCTGTCTCATCACTCCGTTCGGACATGAGATCAACAAGTTTATGGCGAGCGGTCACCCTTTCGATTTCGGAAGGCCCGGTCTCGCTGCTGGATTCAATAAATCTTTGTATATGGGTGCCGAATTCCGCGTTCGACTCCGCCTGTTGCAGGACAGGCCCCAGGGCATAGAACAAGACACGCTCGCTGAAGAAATTGGCCGATCCCAACGCCAGCTTCCGACGTGGCACATCCACGACCAGACATAAGATCGCCCCCTCCACGTCGATATTTCGCCGATACAAACCCACACCCAACGGGAGGAGCGCGTCTTCGACGGCCGACCGAAACGAGGAGCGTATGGCACCATCCGGACCATTGACGTGGTCCGCCAGATCTTCCGAGTAGCCGATCTCGAAGCCGTCGAAACCCAGATCGCCACGACAGAGTTTCGGTAGGCGAACTCCCTCTATCCCTGGTCGGCGGTCCATGCCACTACTTCCTTCCTGCTGTCCCACATTCGGATCCAATCAATCTGTTCCGATCACCATTGGCTGTGATCTGCCTCTTTGCCTATCGTCCCTTGAAATTGGGGGCACGCTTTTCCAGAAACGCCATCACCCCTTCCGCCACATCCGCCGTGACAAGTTGCTTGGCCTGCGCTCGCGCTTCTCGATCCAATGACTCATCGAGCGGTGCCCCATTATTGGAATAGACGAGGTGGCGGATCTGGGCGTTGGCCAAAGGTGGCCCCTGCGCCAATGTCGATGCCAAAGCCAGCGCTGCATCATCGACCTTGGCGTCCTCAACATGCTCATAGGCCAGGCCAAGTTCGACGGCCGTGGGCCCATCAAAACGTTTCCCTGTGTAGATCAGCTCCATAGCCTTTCCCACACCCAGAAGATTGGTCAGAAAAAACGTACAGCCCCCATCGGGTACCAGGCCGATTTTGGTAAATACCGGCCCAACTTTCGCTTCCGTGGCCACGATGCGGAAATCACAGGCGAGTGCCAACGAGAAGCCGAAGCCGACCGCACCTCCACGAATGGCCGCAATTGTGGGAATCGACATTGAGAACAGGGCCCGAATCAAGGCATGGTAATGGTCATCGATGAAGCCATGAAGATCGGCATCCTCGCCCCGTGGGATCACGCTCAGGGATTCCAGGAGATCGGCGCCTGCACAAAATCCTCGTTCATTGCTCCCGAAGATTAGAACCCGTACATCGTCATTCTCCGCAATGGTCTTCAAGGCCTTCACAAGTTCAAGGCATACGGAAGGGGTCAACGAGTTCTTCCGCTCGGGTCGGTGAATGGCAATACGAGCAACGGGCCCAGATATGTCAGTTGTTACTTCGTGTTCGGACACTGGATTCTCCTGTATGGGTTTCGAAACCGAATGGCTTGCCTTCGATCTCTCAGGCGGGATCTTCTACCGGCATGATCAGGGTTGGTTGCGTTGTATCGGCGGTATTGTCAATCTCCGCGACCGCCGCACGTACCGATGGCGCCGTGGCGCCGTGGGTCAAGATCACCACGTCCGCGCTCGCCGAATCCACCGTATTTTGTTGGACCAGTTTGTTTATGGAGACCTCATGGCTCCCAAGTGTAGCGGCAACCCGCCCGAGGACCCCGGCCTGGTCACGACAGCTGAGACGTAGATACCAGGGCTGTCCGAGCAAGTCCGGCGCGGCTGCGTTCGACGAATGTCCCACAGGCTCGCGTAGAACCGGCGTCAGGCTACCTCCCGGCGCACCAGCTGCGAGTTTTCGTCCCGCTTCCAGGACGTCCGAGACCACCGACATCGCCGTGGGCATCATCCCCGCCCCCTGACCGTAGAAGAGAAGAGGTCCTACCGCATCGCTCTTCAAATAACAGGCGTTGAAGACGTCGTGTACTCCCGCCAGGACGTGGTTTATGGGTACCAGAGCCGGCCCAACCCAGGACTGGACTTCGTTCTCCAATCCTCGCGCCACGGCCAGGGGTTTGATCCGGTATCCAAAAGAGGCGGCATACTTGAAGTCGGTAGGCTGTATGCAGCCTATCCCCTGCACTCGCTCCACCGGGGTGGACATACGCAGGCCAAAGGCCAACGCGCTCAGGATCTGTAGTTTCTGGGCAGCATCTTGTCCGTCCACATCAAAGGATGGATCCGCTTCCGCATAGCCAGCCTCCTGGGCTTTCGCGACCGCTACATCCAGCGACTCGCCCAATGTCTCCATACGGGTCAATACATAATTGGACGTCCCGTTGATAATACCGTGTATAGATACCACCCGATCGCTCGCCAGAGACTCCCGTAAGGCACGCACCACCGGTACGCCACCCGCGACACTGGCTTCAAATAGCAGGTCCACACTTTTCTCCTGCGCCAGCTGGAATAGATGATCCCCATGGAGTGCGAGAAGTGCCTTATTGGCCGTCACCACCTGTTTTCCATTGGACAGGGCGTCCTCAATCGCCTGATGCGCGGGATCGATCCCCCCCATAACTTCCACCACGATATCGATATCGGGGGCGCCGGTGACTCGACTCCGATCATCGGTGAGAAGATCCATCGGGACCTCGGGAGCACGGCTTCGCTCCAGATCGCGAACTGCCACTGCTCGAATGGTCAAGGCCGCACCCACTCGTCCGGCCAGCCCGGCATCATTCAACAGGCGAATGACTCCCGTACCAACGGTTCCACAACCCAGTAATCCTACACCAAGTTCTCGCATCGTTTTCTTCCTTTCAACCCATCATATGGCATTTCATCGTCCCTACCGCACCCCAGGTGCCGCCGGAGATCCGGGTGGGCGTACCCATAGAGGTTCTTTGGCATCCACCGCAACAAAGGTGGGAAACCCCTCCCCATCCAATCCTTCATATAGCAGCGGCGGTGGTCCCGACCGGGGATCATCAATCGCGTTCTGTAGCACAGCCAGCAGGTTATCCCGGGTCTTCGCCTTGGCCCGAATCACGAATACCGAATGTGTACTTCGGAAGCCGACAACATCAAGTGCCCAACCATCCGGCAATGCAGCCCGTAATCGTCGCACGACGTCGTCTTCATCCTTGATCCGATAGCTCCCTCGCACCAGAAAAACCATCCGCTCGCCGACCACTGGCCGCCGTAAGACACGCCGAGCTCGACTACCCAATCGAATCCCAAGACGTTGCGCGGACCGTGCCAGAGCCACAGAAACAGACGTATCCTGAGAGGCCCAGGCAATCTGCCGTTCGAGACCAGCCGGCTCCAGGGCCGTGGCTTCACTCTCCCCACGAGATTGCCCCTTGAAGAGTCGAGCGGTCCGCCCACGTGCTCTGAACTCGATGGGGATCTTACGGTAGGGTGGATCCGTCAACGTGGTTTCGCCGTGGACCACCAACCATCCGTCAAAGACCTTGTCAGCCCCCAATAAACCGGCCAGATTCAGGGCCAGATCGTCATCCCAGGCGTCACCGCAATACATAGGATGTACGGCCTGCGTATCGGCTGGCAGCTCCGCCATCAGGGTCAGCCCCCGCTCTTCGGCCAGACCACGGGTCAATCCCATCAACACATCTTGTGCAATGAGGTCAGGAGCCGCACCACACCACCAACGCCAGGACGTGGCATCCCCCTCCATACGGACCTCCACCGCCAATAAGGTCGGTGCGGCAACCGCCGCCCACGACCAGAGCATCAGCACGAGCCCGAAAATAATGCGGCATCCGTTCCGCACGCCTCACTCCCATTCAATCGTAGCCGGAGGCTTACTGGAAATATCGTAGGTCACCCGATTAATACCACGAACCTCATTGATTATCCGTGTGGAGATCCGTGCCAACACATCATGGGGGATCGGGTACCAATCAGCCGTCATCCCATCCGTGCTGGAAACGGCTCGCAGAGCAAGCACATTTTCGTAGGTTCGCTGATCACCCATTACCCCTACTGTCCGGACGGGCAATAAAACGGCAAAACACTGCCAGATCTCCGGCCAACATGAAGCCAGCTGTAGTTCCTGGCGATAGATGGCATCCGCCTCTTTCAACACCTCAAGTCGCTCCCAGGTAATCTCCCCAAGAATGCGCACGGCCAGACCTGGCCCGGGAAATGGCTTACGCTCGACCACGTCGTCGGAAAGGCCCAATACCCGCCCAACTTCACGGACCTCATCTTTGAAGAGTTCCCGTAGCGGCTCCACCAGCTCCATACGCATGCGCGCAGGGAGTCCACCCACATTGTGGTGGCTTTTGATCATATGGGACGGTCCCCGCAAGCTCACCGACTCGATTACGTCGGGATAGAGGGTCCCCTGCGCCAGAAAGTCGACTGTGCCAATACGCTGTGCTTCCTCTTCAAAGACCTCGATAAAAACACGGCCAATGATCTTTCGCTTTTTCTCGGGATCCTCGACTCCCTCCAGTTCTGCCAGAAAGCGATCCGAAGCATCCACACCAATAAGGTTGAAGCCCAGTTTTGTGAAGGTATCAATGACCTGCTTGCCCTCGTCCTTTCGCATCAGTCCATGATCGACAAAAATACAGGTCAGACGGTCTCCTATCGCTCGATGTATCAAAGCGGCCGCTACGGCGCTGTCCACACCACCGGACAGACCACATACGACCCTCCCCGTTGGCCCTACCTGACGCTGAATCGCAGCCAGAGAATCGGCCACAAAGGTATCCATCGTCCAATTGGGATCGACGCCACAGATATCCAATACGAAGTTCCGCAGAAGCTGCGCACCTCGGGGCGTATGTACGACCTCTGGATGAAATTGAACTCCGTAGAGAGCCCGCTCTTCATCACCCATGGAGGCAACAACCCCGTCAGTACTCCGAGCCAATACGGAAAACCCTTCCGGCAGGTTCTTTACCTGATCGCCATGACTCATCCAGACCGGATGCAACTCGGATTGGGGAAACCCGGCCAATAGGGACCCGGTATCCAACACGTCAATATCGGCACGACCGTATTCCCGTTGCTCGGACGGCGCCACGAGTCCACCAAGATGATGGCCAAGCCATTGCATTCCGTAACAGATACCCAGAACAGGGACTTTGAGATCCAGAACCTCGGGATGGGGAATCGGAGCACCATCCTCCGTAACGGTTTCGGGACCACCGGAAAGAATCAGGCCCCTGGGAGCAAAATCCCGAATCTTGTCCATGCTCCAATCGAAAGGATGAACTTCACAGTACACATGTTGCTCTCGAACCCGACGGGCGATCAACTGGGTGTACTGGCTCCCAAAATCGAGAATGAGAACCCGGCCAGCTACAGTATCTACGAACGACATCTCAGTACTCGCCCTAGGACGGGTGGTCCAGCCAGGAACCGGGCACCCGACAATTCAACGTTTATAATTGGGGGCTTCCTTCGTGACCTCTACGTCATGTACATGACTCTCTCGCAGGCCGGCGTTTGTAATCCGTGTGAATTGGGCCTTTTCCTGCAGTAAGGGAATGGTCGACGCCCCCACATAGCCCATCCCCGCACGCAGACCGCCAACGATCTGGTGGATTACTGCGTCACAATGACCTTTGTATGGAACTCGCCCCTCGATACCCTCGGGTACCAGTTTCCGCTCATCCACGGCGTCTTCCTGGAAATACCGGTCCTTGCTGCCTTCCTGCATAGCACCAATACTTCCCATCCCACGATACACTTTGTAGACCCGGCCCTGAAACAAGACCCTGGCCCCAGGAGCTTCTTCGGTACCGGCCAGCATCGAGCCCATCATCACAGCGCTGGCACCAGCCGCCAAGGCCTTGACCACATCGCCCGAGTACTTGGCACCACCATCGGCAATAATGGGAACCCCATATCTGGCACCGATTACCGCACATTCCATGACCGCGCTCAACTGGGGTACCCCGATACCCGCCACCATACGAGTGGTGCAGATCGATCCGGGACCAATGCCAACCTTAATGGCGTTGGCACCCGCCTCAATCAACATTTTTGTGCCGTCAGCTGTCGCGACATTTCCAACAACAATCTGCACCTGGGGCACATTCTTTCGCAAAGACTCTACCGCCGATACTACATTCTTGGAATGACCATGAGCCGTGTCCACAACCAGAGCATCCACCCCAGCCGCCACCAGGGCAGCCGCACGCTCCAGGGAATCGCCCGACACACCGATGGCGGCAGCGGTCCGAAGGCGTCCCTCCACATCTTTGGTGGCATTTGGGTAGGCCACTTTCTTCAGAAGATCGCGAACGGTCACAAGGCCCACGAGGCTACCATCGTCATCAATAATGGGTAGCTTCTCGATCTTTGATTTATGGAGAATCTCACGAGCTTGACTCAGGGTGGTTCCAATCTTCGCTGTAACCAGGTCACGGGTCATTACCGCAGAGACCGGCTGCTCAAAATTCTGCTCAAAGCGCAGGTCACGAGACGTGACGATACCGACCAGTCGGTTGTTTTCCACCACCGGGATGCCGCTGATGCTATGGTCTTCCATGCTCTGGCGAGCTTCACTGAGAGGCCGATTCGGACGGATGACGATGGGATCCGTGATCATGCGCGACTCATACTTCTTCACGCGCCGGACTTCCCGCTCCTGCTCTTCGATGGTCAGATTCTTATGGATTACCCCGAGGCCACCCTCGCGGGCCATGGAAATCGCCATCGCGGATTCGGTCACCGTATCCATAGCCGAGGACACGAGCGGCACAGCCAGGGATATCTCGGACGTAAACTGCGATGAAATAGACACGTCCCGGGGCAGAATCTCGCTATATCCGGGCAGGAGAAGCACGTCGTCGTAGGTAAGACGGAGCTTGATATCCGAAGGGTTCGCGGCTTTGGGTTCCTTGTCCATGGTGCCTCCCAGAAGGTCGCCGGACTATAGGCGATCCGTAAACAAAGGTCACGTCCAAATTCGCCTTCTCTACTCCGGTCTGAAGACCGCTGTTATGGACCATAGAATGGAATGTCTGCAACCGGACAGAAAAGCCATTTTCGAACCATCAAAATTGGCCATTGACCCGCATCCGAAGGTCGCATACTAGTGGGCTCTCGGCCGCTGGCCGAAGGCGTTATTCTTACCTTCAGGGCTGGGGAGATGCATTCGCTATCGTTCCATATGCCGCCTCTCGCGGCGGCAGAATCGACCACATCGGCCACCGAACTCATCGTTCTGATCGCCGTGTTGGGGGGACTTGTTCTTTTCGGAGTATTAATTCTTCGTAAGATCTGGGCCAAACGTCGCCAGGATTACGGCGACGAAGCTTCCGAGCAGGATGCTGCGCCAACGACGCAGAAAACCGGGAAGAGCGATAAAAGCGTTCGAAAACACCGCCAATGGGAGCCGTCACCCGAACCAACCCCGGAGCCACCCGCCGAAGAACTGGCCGAAGAACCGGCTGCGGTCAGTCAGCCGGCTACCATCCAGCAGGGACTCGCCAAAACCCGATCCGAGGGCTTCGTTGCCCGCCTGCGTCGAAGTCTCAACAAAGAACTTCGTCCCGAGATGCTAGACGAGATCGAAGAGGTCTTGTTGACCTCTGATATCGGAGTCAAAACGGCCAAGCTGCTCCTTGCACAAGTACGAGAGCAGCTTAGTCGAAGTGACCTCAAAGATGGCGAAGCCGTCTTGAGCGCGCTCCGCCTGGAAGCCGGTAAGATGTTGGAGGCCGTGGAGCACCAATCACCAACGAGTAGCCAACCGAAGGTCGTATTGGTGCTTGGCGTCAATGGGGCTGGTAAAACGACAACTCTGGGTAAACTCGCCCACCGCGCCCACCAGGAAGGTCAACGTATCCTTCTTGTCGCCGGAGATACCTTTCGAGCCGCGGCCGTTGATCAGCTCCGTATCTGGGCAGAGCGCTCTCATGTTGATTTCCATGCGGGGAAAACGGATGCCGATCCAGCCAGTGTCATCTTTGATGGGATCCAACGAGCCAAGAACGAAGGGCATGATCTGGTTTTATGTGACACCGCCGGTCGACTTCATACCAATCAGAACCTGATTGACGAACTCAAGAAAGTCGTACGAGTGGCAGGAAAGGCCCATGAGGGTTGTCCCCATGAAACCATTCTGGTCCTGGACGCCACCATCGGGCAAAACGCGGTACACCAGGCACGTACATTTACAGATGCTCTCGGCGTAGACAGCATCGTGCTGACCAAGTTGGACGGCACGGCACGGGGTGGTGTCGTTCTGGGAATTGTCGACCAGTTGAAGTTGCCAATTCGAGACGTGGGTGTCGGCGAGGGGGTTGAGGACCTCCGCCCCTTCGACAGCAACGAGTTTCTCGACGGTTTGTTCGCCCTCGAAGAAGCCAATTCGACGCACGCCTGATGGACCCTCACGGTTGTTGCGTCGAAGACCGGGCTGGGCTAGGATGCCGACCCATGAGCCAGGCTGCAAAAAGAGGGACCGGCATTGCCGGTAGGTCGAGATTCGGTAGGACCTGCTGCCAATTGTGGGCCGTATTGGTTTGCCTTACGTTGGTAATCCCCGTTTCCACGGCCTGGGCGGCGGTGCCCATCCTTCCTTCAACACCGGATGCAAAGGAAAAGCCAACGAAACCCGCCGAAGATTCGGTAGGAGACGATATCTTCGCCGAGCAGATCCGTGCAGTTCAACGGCGCCGATTTCTGAAAAATGGTCGCTTCGGAGTCGTGGTTGGTGGCTTGTACAATATAAACGATCCACTTCAGCATCATATCGGGTTTGGCGGTACCGTACGGTATCATCTGTCGGAACGACAGGCCTTTGCAGCGCGCTTTTTCACCTATCGGAACATCGACGCAGACACCCGCAAACAACTGAACAACGACCTCCATCTGTTCCCAGAACGTACCGACATCCGCTTTGAAGCGCAGGTGCTGTACTCATTCAGCCCCATCGATGGAAAGTTCTCCTACTTTGGTACTGGTATCAGCTATTTTGATGTGTTTGTGAATGTAGGTGGTGGTGTCAGCCAGGGCTTCGCCGACGACCTTCGGCCCAGTGGAATCCTCGGAGTGGGCTCTCGCTTCTACCTGTCCGATTGGCTGGCGATGGAAATTTCCTTGAATGACAGCATCCATATTGCGTCATTCCCATCCGGAACCACCTTATTGCACAATATTACGACCGGGTTGGCATTTTCGGTACACATCCCGTTTTCACCACGGTTCCGGAGCAATCGATGATGTCTCAGGGACGAAATTCATTTTCTCGAAATCGAAGTGCCGGGGCGGCTGTTCTTATGGCGTCACTCCTGGTTTTGCTCACTTTCGGGAGCACGGTCCAGGCCGCTACTCTGGAAAACGCGCCTATGGTGCGTAAAGCACGCCTATTGCATAACAACCGTCACGGAATCACTCCCAATCTCGGAATCAGTCTCAATCATGCCTATCGCCATGAACTGCGGCTTGGTCTTCGGTATGATTACTTTCTGCTGAACTGGTTCGGTGTTGGTCTGGACGTGGGATACACCCTCGGCCTGAACACCAGTCTGGCGGACCAGGTTGTCGACAACCGGTCCGAATTCGAAACGGTGAGCCTCGGGTTCGACGCCATCGCCACTATCACCGTGGTCCCTCTATACGGAAAGTTATCCTGGTTGAACCAATCCTCCATGCGATACGACGGCTTTATTCGTCTCGGCGGTGGCCTGGTCCAATTGGTGGGTGACGGACCAAAACTCACCAACGAGCTCAGCATCGCACCACGCATCACCTGGGGTGGTCATATTTTCGTAAAAGACCAGCTCGCCTTCGTACTTGAAGTCTCCAACACCCTTGTGAGTATGAGCCGCGGTACAACAACCCAGGGGGGGATCGGCGCCAAAGAACTCCAAAACGTCATGTCCGTTAATTTCGGGGTCCTACTCCATTTCCCGGAACAATACGAGGTCGGTCAATGATGTTGAGGGGGATTCTCCTTGCACTCATCGTCATGTGTTTGAGTCTCGGGTGGAGCGGAACAACCCATGCCAGCCACTACCCCCTCGATTCTCTGACTTTTCTGACTGAGGCCGAGATCACGGCCCTGAAGCGGATCCCAGTGCAGGGAACAAAGGACGGGGGGATCGCCCTCGCACATCCCAGGCAAAGAAAAAAGTTGGCTCGCAAGATTGGCATGCCCGTGCAGCGTCTCAACGAACTCGGTTCCCTATTCGATCTGATGCGAGTGCAGGGTGCTGGTCCCAAAATGGCCCGTTTGTTCCGACTTGCTGGAGTGGACTCGTGTACATCCCTTGCCCAAAAAGATCCGGTGCATCTTCTCGGACAGCTTCGGGTTGCGAATCACAATCATAATATTGCCAGTAAGCTCCCCGACGCGAAGATTCTAACCAACTGGATCCAGCAGGCTAGCGCCCTGCCCCACCAGTATATTCTCGGGAAAACGCCTTGAGCCTTATTGGTGCAACCCTGCGCTCGAAAACGCGTATGGTCGTCGCTCTGGTGCTATTCCTCGGAGCCATGGCGGGGCATCTCGCCTGGGCCATCCCGTGGATCGAAAACTCATCGACCTCCATCGGAACCAATCTGATTCTCATCGTCATTGCGATGCTCCTCGGCCTGGGGGCCGGCTTTGTCTCCGCCACCCTGCTGGGAGATATGCTCTTTCGACGAACATGGCGCGCGGAGATTTTCGCCCACCAGCCTTTCGACTCGGATATGGAGGCTGCAGATCTTGCCGTTCTTTCCAAGAGTATGAAAGCCCGCACCCTCCAGTTTTCGCTCCTGGTGGTCGTCTGTACCGCTGGCATTCTTTTTACGGCCGAGACTCTGTCGGGAAATTTCTTCGAACGGTATCATGCCGTGGGGTACTTCAAGACCGTATTTCGCAGTAATAATACGGATCTCAAGACGTCAACGGTCCGCAGAATCGGGTCGGACTACGGGCCACCCCTGGTCAAGCAGGTTCCTCTTGTGCTTGCACTCCTGGAACAGCCCACCACCACCGGTGAACTCCGTCACGCCTCTGCAACCGCCCTGGCCCAGGTATCAAGACTCGTCCGGGTGGTAACCCGGCCTCCTGAGGACTTAAAAGACAAGCCTTCCAGGTGGCGCTTCAATCTAGCCAGAATCCTGGCATCAGAAGAAGACCCCTCATCTGCCTATTCCCAGGCGGTGGGTTGGATACAAACGGACACAGCCCCTCATATGCGGAGCGTAGCCTGGATTCTGGTGGCGAATCTAAAACCGGACAAACTCCGCCTCTTGATTGAGCAGAGCGGCTCTCTGGAACAAGTAAAGGACGACGAACGCCGGGTAATGGTCATCGCCTTGCAACGTCTGGCCACCTTCGATGATGTTCCCTTCCTTGTGGGGGAACTTTCGGCCGACCGTTCCGAATCAGTTCAAATCACAGCCATGTGGACTCTCGGAACCATCCTCAAGCACTACCGCCCCAAAGGCCCTACATTGGATGACCTCCATCCCAATGTGAAGACGGTTCTGGATCGGCTGGAGACATATATCCAATCCGAGTCAATTCCCCTGGTGTGCATTGCCCTGGAAACACATCTTATTCTCGGGTCGGCCAGCATGACGAAAGAGCTTTTCGCGCAATTCGCGGCTCGCGATGCAAGCGACGCTTGTCCATCCCTGTCCTACCATACCCCGGATGGGAAGCGTATTGACTTCATCAAGATGCGACGCATTCAGTTGAGGCTTCTCGATGCAATAGCCGTGATCGCAGCCGAAAACCCGGAGGCTCTGGAGAATCTGCAACAACTCAGCGCCGAAAAGTCCAAGTACCCAGACGATATCCAAATGCTCATTCGCCAGATGCTCAAAGACACGGAACGATTCGACTCCACCAAATGACTGACACCAGAAATTATGTGCAGTTGAAACGGTTTCAGGGATTTTCCCAGCTGTGCACCATGCCCGAGACTTCATCGGATGAAGATCCACTGGGGATCATCCAGGACGCGACGCTTGTCGTGGCGGGAGATACGGTGATCTGGGTGGGTCCAACGCACGCCGAGCCCCACGAATATTCGAAGGCACCAGCTCTGGATTTCCATGGGCGCGTGGCCCTGCCCGGTCTGGTCGACTGTCATACGCACGTTGTCTATGGTGGGGACCGACTGGAAGACTTCGGTCGTCGAACCCGCGGGATGAGCTATGAAGAGATCCTGGCGGCGGGTGGCGGAATCCATACGACGGTGGCGCAGACAAGGGCCCTCGATGAACAGGGCATGGCCGACGCCGCACGCCCCCGCTTGAACCGAATGCTTGCCAAAGGTATCACCACCGTTGAAATCAAGAGTGGGTACGGGCTGAGCCATGAGCATGAAGTTCGTATGCTGCGAAGCATCGAACTTTTGAAATCACAAGTTCCGCAGCGATTGGTAGCCACATTTCTAGGCGCCCATATTGTCCCGAAAGATGTGTCCGATCCGGCTGAGTATGTCGATGAGATCATCACAAAGATGTTGCCGGATATACAGGCGCAAAACCTGGCAGAATTCGTGGACGTATTTTGCGAGAACGGCGCATTCGACGTGGAATCCTGTGGTCGAATTCTAGAAGCGGCCCGGGATCTGGGCTTCGGGCTCAAACTCCATGCCGAACAACTCGGATGGACCGGGGGTAGCCGGTTGGGGGCAAGACTCCAAGCAACGAGCGTGGACCATGTTGACCACGCCAATGACGATGATCTAGCAGCTCTTGCTGCAGCGGGTACAGTAGCAGTGCTCCTACCCAGCGCTACCCTGTACCTGGGCGGTCAGTCTTTTCCAAGCGCTGAACGATTTCGTAAGGCGGGTGTTTCCATGGCCCTGGCAACAGACTGTAACCCCGGCTCCTCACCCACCGAGGATCTTGGCCTGGTGGCTGCCCTCGGCTGTGCGGTATTGGGCATGACCCCAGAAGAAGCATTACGAGGTATCACGGTGGAGGCCGCCCGGGCTTTGAATCTCGTGGGCGAGGTTGGCTCCCTCGTACCCGGAGCCCGCGCGGATATCGTAGTGTTGGACGAGGACGTTCGCGATGTACGTGAGATACCCTATCGAATGGGAAGTGATCGGATATCTCAAGTCTTCGTGGCTGGGATCCCTACTACGTGATCGAAGAATGCAGTATAATTTTATGACCCAGGCAAAAAAAACAATTGAGGGACTTCCGTTTCTGTCCAGACCGTTGTAGTAAGTGAATTGCGGTGTGCTTACATTGGGTACAAGAAAGGGAAAGCGCACCATCCCAGATGTTATGAGAAGGATAATGAAGAGGAATATAATTAGGAATCGGACATTACTCGCTACCGTGGCATTGGTTTTCGCCCTGTTTAGCACCAATTATGCCCTTGCAGACGATGGTGAGTCGGCTGGCGTGACGCAAGGTTCCATTAAGGTCGTCTCCAATGTGGAATATCCCATGCTTTCGCTCGATGGGAATACGGCGGATGCCGAGTTCGAAGGAGCCAACGGCAAGATTGCCATCATCTTTAATGTGGATCGTACCGTTGCGCATACCCTGATCGTAAATGGTGGCGACGACTTCGAGACATTGACCGTCAAGATCAAAAAGAGGGACTTCAAGATTATCCGGATTCGGACATCCAAAAGGTCCCGTATATATCGTTGGCGGGCCACCAAGCGAGTTATTCTTAAGAAGGCCAAGAAAAAGACCGGTAATAAAAAGGCTCCGAAGAAGCCGGAATACGATCCGGACGACGAGGACTAAGGCAACGCATCGTCATCGTATCAACGTCAGATAGGGCTCAATCGTCTAGGAGGCCGACGTTGGCGTATCGTGCTCGGAACACTTCGGCCACAATCTGATTTTGTAAGGACTCGGAAATCGAGTAGAACGTACACGCCAACTCATCGCCCTTGCTGCGGACGACTTCGGCCACCACTCCATAAATCTGGGCCGTTTCGTTGAAACAGACAACCAGGCCCAGCACCGAACCTTTCGCCACTTGAAGATCACTGTTGAAGCGGATCCCGGACCCACTGATTTCCACGTCCTTCTGGGGTAGAGCCGGTCCATTGATCTCTTCGGCATAATTTGCGATGTCCACCGCAGCCTCCGCCGGATCCTCTGGCAGGCCTTGAACCACCTTGATCCCCAAGGGCAGCGTAGCGCGATAGAAATCACGGCGTTCCCCCGGTGTCGGGGGCTGCTCCGCACTGAGAATCCAACGGCTTTCTTCAAAGGTGTCCACACAGCGTGCCTTCCAGCGCATCACTCGATCACCGAGAGCGTATAGGAGAGTGATGTGGGCACCCGGGGAAGGCGTCGCCGCGACGTTCGAAACCTCAACAACCGCATTGTCCTCATCGCAATGAACAATAGACCCTGTACCGATTTTTGCCTCACCTCCCATCACGAGAACAACGGTAACCTGCTGTTGATCTTTCGGGTATTGCGCGTGGGTCATGGATACTCCTTCTAGCACTTATTCCTCGTCCGGTAACCGGGTGCGATACTGGCGAATTGCCTTCTTCATCTGTTCACCAAGTTCCTGTACACGAAGAGCGGCTGCGGTCAAATCAGTTGTCAGAGATATACGGGTATTATCGGTCACATAACTTTCGTCTTGTAGATCTTTTACCAATCCCTGCAACGCCAGGGAGTCATTACGCCACTGACTGACCGCATCATTGACTTCATTATAGAACTCCCACATCCAGGCCATATCGGAGGGATCCGCTGACGTATCCGTAGCCTTCTCCGCACGCAGGGCGTCGAGCTCCTGCCTGGCGTCCTCCAGCATCTTCTGGACCTTCGCAAGTTCTGCATCCGCCTTCTTCTCGGTTTGCTCATCCTCTTTCAGGGCGGCTGCAAGACTCTTTTCCAGATCGGCCCGTTCCTTGTCCGCCTGGTCCTTTTCTTTCACGGCCGCTGCAAGACTTGTTTCCAGATCCGCCAGACCCTTGTCGGCCTTTTCGTCGTCTTTCAGGGCGGCTGCAAGACTCTTTTCCAGATCGGCCCGTTCCTTGTCCGCCTTTTCGCCTTCTTTCAGGGCGGCTGCAAGTTTCTTTTCCAGTTCGGCCCGTTCCTTGTCCGCCTCGGTCGTATCCGCCTGGTCGATCAGCCCGGCGATACGTTTGACGTTTTGACTGTTGGACTTTCGAAGGATGTCGTTCTCTTCTCTTAGCTCTGATGCCTCCCCCTGGGCCGCCGACACCGCAACCTGCAGCTTCTCTGTCGTAGCACGCAAGGCATCGAGTTCTCCGTTCAATTTACCGAGCTGAACCTTCAAATCACCGGTCTTCTTCGCGTCGGTCTTGGCTCGTGAGACATTGGTCTGCTGCATCGCAAACACGGCTTCCATTTCTTCGAGTTTCTGCTCGCGGGACAATACGGCTTTCTGGAGTTTTTTAACCTTCTTCTCGCTACTCTTACAGTCATTCTGTGCCTGTTTCAGAGTTGACTCCAGCTCTTTCGCCTCCTCTTTTGCCTCGTTAAACTCCTGACGCGTCGGTGCGTCACTGAACAGAATCTTGGCCTCATCGTACTCCTTTCGAAGTGCGTCAAGATCGGCCGTGAGCTGGGCATGCGTTTCGGGATCTGGGCTGGCCGCTAGCTCGTCTTCAAGGCTCGCACAGCGCTTCTTCAGACTCACATTGTCGGCGATCAATTCTTCATTATGACTCTCGTGCGCCTCGCGTTTCCCATCGGCGACCTGCTGGCGTCGTCGGTGTTCGCCCACCTCCACATCCAACTGCTGAAGTTCGGTACGAAGAGATTCGACCTCCGATTGAACCCTGTCCAAATCAGATTTCGTTTCCCCCAGTGTCTCCACCACCTTTGCTTTTTCCTCGCGCTGCTCTTCAAGA
>CAUZEG010000007.1:0-52991 GCA_963578775.1 Myxococcales bacterium | reverse complement strand
CTCGGGGTCGGGTGAGCCCGGATCCGTCGGCGCCATACTGGGAATATCGGTTCCAGCGTCCAGGCTTGGAGAGCCTACGTCCGGCGGCGTCGGGGTGACGAGGGTGTCCGCGCTTTCGCTCGCATCCGTCGTGGCGTCTTCGGCGGGTTTCTTGGGAGTCAGGCAGCCGGACACCACCAGCACGAAAACCAGACCAGATATACGTATCCAATGCCGCACTTTCCCAGTGTGCTCTACTGTAACCCTGGACCCGACTAAGAATGCACGAGACATCGCTTCCAAGGTAAACAATTTACCTGGATCTTGGCAAGAAATAGAGCGGTTAGTGCGCGCTCTCGCGCGAGGGAGGTGGTTTTAGAAAAAACTTCGATTGCGATTTCATCGTAGGAAAAGAAGAGGCCAGGTATTCATCGAATGTTCCGGCTTCTCTAGAACTTATGGAACTCTACCGGCGGGTTGGCCGGGATCATCCCGTCGAAGTTCTGGAGCAGGATGGGCAGGTCGTCGTAGAACAGTTTCTCCAGAGTCTGGGCCTGGGCCTGAAGGATCTCGCGAAATGTCTGGTGGCGTCCCAGAAAGGACATCGTGACGACCGCGTCTGTGACATCCTGGGCTACGAGATGGCGCCGTTTTACGGCCCGGGCCCGGTCGATCATAATGGCCTTCGCCATCAACCAGCGAAAGTTCATCTGTGCCAGCCCCAACCGCAGGGTCCGGGCGGTGGTAAGCTCTTTGCTCATCAGCTGATGGTGCATTGTTTCCCGAAATAGCGAACGTTGGTCTGCGCTCTCCAGGGGCCGTCCAATACGACGGATCTCCGCCAGAAACAGGTCGGTCGCCTGCGCAAAAACAGGGAGCGATCCCGTATGGACAACGACCGTCTCGTCGGCTCGGCCGTATTCTTCTTCAAGCGCTCGGGCGGTGTCGCCGAGGGTCTGCATCAGCTCTCGGAGCTCGGCCGTATAGGCAGCTATAGCTTCCGGCTCGGGCTCGATATCTGGATTGCGGCCCCGCTCGGATTCGACCAGGGCACGGATTTTCAAAAGAGCCGCAGCTGGATTGTCAGGCTGCGCATCGATGGCCTGGTGGATGGCGTCTTCCAGGCGCTCATACTCCGGGTAGGGAAGAGGCTGCTTATCGTCCAGAAGGATGACGGGGCGTACACTACGAAGTTGGGGAACCAGCTTCAACAGACCACGTAACTCCTCTTCCTGGTCTTTCAGAGGAGTTCCCACTCGGGCCTCGGTAAATCCACGACATTCCATCTGTAGACTGACGGCGATTCCGTTCGGGGTTGCAATAAACTGGTAGGGAAATAAGCGGCAGATGCTAGGCTTTCGATCGCCGCCGTAATCGCTATGAATGATGCAGCGGCGATCGTCCGACAGGAAGATACAGGAACCGTTTCGGGATTGGCAGACGAACTGATCTTCTACCTTCCCCTCGTGTTCCATCTGGACTGTCAGGAACAGCCCTTTGGCGGCGTGGGTTTTGGCGATTAACTCCTCGCGGATCGGTTGTAGGCCGGTCAGCGTCTGGGGGTCGACGGGTCCCACATTATGGCCACCGCAACAGGAGCCACACATGGTACAGCTGAAGGTGGCGTCGTCTCGAATCAGAAGAGGTACCGTGTCGGGGTCGGCCATTTGCTGTTGTGTGTTCTGGGTCCCGGCTACAAAGAGCCGTGCTTCGTCTGTGTCGAGCAGATTAAGACCGGAAAAAAAATCGATAACCCGAGTGATTCCAGATGTCTCTCCACCCACACGTTCGGTCAACTCCTCGACGGTCTGGGTTTGATCGAGGGCCCGCGCAATCTCCAGTCCCCGCGGGTCCAGTCGTAGTCTGCGGCCCAACTCGGCATCGACCAGAACGGCAGGAAAATCGGGGTTTCCTGGATTCTCTTCAATGCGTAGGGATTTTCGGAGTGGAGCGACGGCATCAATCATAGTATGGGGACCTTAGCATGGGCTTGTTTTTCTGAGAACCCCGACAGAAGTAATCAGCCGGGGTGCATCCACGAGCCAAGCTGTTACACTGCGCCGAAACGATTGGAGATGGTATGGCAAAGAAGATTCGAATTATCGGCCCCCTGAGCCTTCCCGCGAAGACAGCTAGATTTCTTGTTGTCGGGCGAAAGAAACGGCTCGAATCAGCCCATGTGACTGACCATCTACCCACAGACGCAAAACGCGTTTGGAAGAAACTTCTGACGAAGGTTTCGGTGGGGGATGATGGCGGATCGGCGACGACGTTTCTGGGCACGACCGGGGCACAACTTTCGGTCTGCGTATTGCCGGAAAACTGCTCGCGCCATAATAGCCCCGCACGAGTCCACGCCATCACCAAACAGGTAAAAGCACATGGTCTGGGGAAAGGGAGGACTCGTGTTTGGGTGGCCCTGGATTCCGATGCATATGCACGGGCGGCCGGTTGTGCCGTGACCCGGGCTTTTCCGAGCTACTCCCGTAAGAGCAAGACCGCCGAGCCGACGGTCGATATCAGTTTTGTCTCGGAGGCGGGCGGGCCGATCGATCGGTCAATCCGCAGACAGGTAGAGCGTGCCGTCGAGTCGGTTCGATTGGCGGCGCGTCTGGTGGATATGCCTACCAGCGAGTTGAATACCGACGAATTTGTCGAGGAGGCCCAGACGGTATCGCAAGAGCTGGGAACGTCCATCCGGGTATTACGAGCGCGCGAATTGGAGAAGGGTGGTTTTGGCGGGCTGGTATCGGTGGGCCGAGCCTCGGTCCGTGAACCGGCCCTGGTGATTCTGTCCCACGAGCCGGCAGGAGCCAGCAAGACCATTGCATGGGTCGGCAAGGGTATCGTCTACGACACCGGTGGCCTGAGCATCAAAGGAAAGATGTTCATGCCCGGTATGAAATGCGATATGGGCGGTGCCGCAGCGGTTCTTGGTGCCTTTCAGGCCATGGTGCAGGCTGGGTTCGACCAGCGTCTGCACGCCGTATTATGCCTGGCCGAGAACTCGGTGGGGCCCGATGCGACGCGACCGGATGATATTATTCAGTTGTATTCGGGCCGTACGGTAGAAATCAACAACACCGACGCCGAAGGGCGCCTGGTATTATCGGATGGTGTTGCCTATGCCCAGAGGGATCTGGAGGCGGATGTGATCGTCGATCTTGCGACTCTGACCGGTGCGCAGATGATCGCCACCGGGCGAAGGCACGCGGCCATCGTCAGCAATCATGAAGGGTTGGAGCAGGCGGCCGTGCGTGCGGGTCGTATCAGCGGTGATCTGGTACATCCCCTGCCGTATTGCCCCGAGTTCTTTCGCGGCGAGTTCCGAAGCAAGGTCGCGGATATGAAGAACTCGGTAAAAGACCGCTTGAATGCCCAGACCTCCTGCGCGGGACAGTTTATCGGCGAGAGCCTGCGGGGCTTCAAGGGACAGTGGTTGCATGTGGACCTGGCGGGGCCCAGTTTTGTGCAGGAGCGGGGGACTGGCTTTGGGGTGGCGTTGTTGCTGTCCCTGTTTGAGGCCGACTCGGCAGGACAGTCAGGCTGAATTCCGTTAGACTCTGATGAAGTTGGTAAGGAGTTGGGTCATGAAGCGGGTGGTTTCCTTTCGAGTTCTCGGCATACTGTTGTTGGGATTACTCCCCTTCGCTTGCGGTTCCAACCCGGACACGGGTGATTCTGGGAATGACGATCTGGGCGGTCCGGACATCCTATTCCCATCGGATCCGGGTTCTGGGGATACCCAATCGGACGATGCGGATAGCGGGGCTCCGACGGATCCGGGAGACTCCGGACTTCCAACCGATACAGGAAATGGCTGTATCTGCCCGCCGACCAAACACTGCACAGAGAACGGCGACTGTGAAGACGATATCTGTCTTAAGGGGGGTGCCACCTGCAAGTCCCTCGACGAGCGAAAAGTATGCAATGAGGACGGATCGGCCTTTGAGCTATTTCCGTGTCCGGAAGACACGCTCTGTTTTCTGGGCGAATGTACCGAACCGATCTGTGATCCGGACAGCCCGGCCGTCTGCGAAGATGGCCAGAGAAAGGAGTGCAATAGCCTGGGCGTTGGCTACAACTATTTCGACTGTCCCGGGGGAACGAGTTGTACCGACGGAGTCTGTGTTCCGATCCAACCGAATGTGATTTTCATTGTCGACAGCTCTGGTTCTATGAATTGGATCAATCCAGAAGGAAGCTACCCCGACGATTGCACCGGCGAGGCATGCCCACCCTGGAACTGGCCGGATTGTGATGATCCCGAGGACCCGGGTACGCGCCTTGGCAAGGTCAAGAAGGCCCTGCAGGAGGTCATTACGAGCCCCGATGCTGCGAATCTTCGGCTGGCCCTGCAGCGCTTTCCACAACTCTTCTATCTTCCGTCGCTACTCGGCTCGAGCGGGCCGACCTGTGCAGGGGCTCCTCTCTGGGGCCTGGATAAATTCTCGGGCGACAATACAGTCGTTCATCTGGAACACGTCATCGACGGGACTGTGATGGCCGGTAGTTCCCTCAGCCAGATCATGCCCGTGTCCTTCAACGCGGATGAAGAACCAACCCACGACGAGATCATGCGTTGGATCGACTTTGATCACACCTATACCCTAACCGGCGAGACCTGTGGGATTCTTACCCAATGCACGGACTATAATGTCGAAATGGCTTGTCATGAAGGCGAGTGTGTCACCATGGCCGAGCCGGAACTCCGCGCTATGGGCAATACACCTCTGGGGCGCAGCCTCTTCTATGCGGGCGAATATATGCGGCATGTTGTGGTTCTGGAAGGTAAAGCCTGCAGTGAGGAGGCCGATTGTGGTTCACCGCATTATGATTGTGTCGATGGGGTTTGTACGGATCCCTTCCGTGCCTGTCGTCCCAATGTGATCATTCTTTTGACCGATGGGGTAGAGAGCCTGGATGTCTGGCCTGATAAATTTTTCTATCCGTTGGTTCAGGCCAAACGCCTTTATTATGGTCTGGGTTGTAGTAGCGACGCGGACTGTATGAATGGGGCGACCTGCGAACAGGGTGTCTGTAGCGTTCCGGAGCTGAACGATCCGGTCAAGGTCTGCCACCTCACCGATGTGCCTTGTACCAGTCATGGAGAGTGTACAGCCTTCCCCTATCCCTGTGGTGGTTCGGTTTCCACCTGCTCCGGAAAGTGTGAAGGGACCGGTGCCGACTTCAGCGATGAGGTGGGAGAGAATGTGCTTCGCGATGCCGAGGGCACGCCGATTTCGGTGACGGTGAATGTGGTGGATGTCTCCAGTATTGTGAACAGCAACTCCATCCTGGCCAAACACGGGGGAGGGCAGTATCTCCACGTGGATGTCAATGATGTTTCATCCATCATCGAGGGCATTACGCCGCTGTTGGATATCAAGGCCGATCCCGAAATCTGTGGTCCCTGAGGCGGGTCAGTCCTTTGTTTTGTAGAAGGACGGACGTCCCAGCTTCAAGACGATAAGAAGCGAAGTTCCCGCCACATATAAGGCGTAGACGGACAGGTAGGCCGCCAGGAACCAGACGGTACCGTCGATCTCTTTATGCCCATCCAGGAGAGCGATATAGACGAACCAGGAGGGGTAATGGACGATCCAGCGCAGAAAGCGCCCGACGGCCCAACGAAGAATCGCGATCAGGCCCGATGGGGCTTTGTCTACCACCGGTTTCCCCGGTTGGATCTCCTGGCCGGCGTATTCTGGACGCCGTACGAAGGTGGTCAGAGATGTGGCGATGGATACGAGTAGAACCCCCACGATCCCCACCATCAGATACCGCTCGTCCTGGTCAAGATTGTAGAGTCGAACCGAAGCCGCGGCCACCAGTAGGCAGGCCTTTACTTCGTCGATAAGAAAGTCCAGATAGGCACCGACCGCCGAGGTCATTCCTTTGAGTCGCGCCAGTTGGCCATCGGCACAGTCCATAAGATAGGAGAGTTCGAGTACCCCCGCTGCGATCAACATCCCCTGCCAGCCGGGGATCCAGGCCAGAATGGCGGCGGCGGCCATAAAGATGGCAATGCCGAGGAAGGTGAGCTGATTCGGCGTGATGGGCGTTCGTCGCAGTAGTAAAATCAGTACGGCCGCGATGGGTCGCGCCACATAGACATTCCAGAAGATGTCACGTTCCTTCCGGGAGGCTTTGTAGATGTCCCGGACCTGCGAAAAGAGTCCGGTGTTTGTGGTGCTTTCTTCCGACATATGGATCAAATTGGGGCTGGTACATCCTGGGAAGTAGATACATAAAGCTGGCACGGGATTATGGCAAGGTTCCGTTCTTCAGCCCGTATTCTGTAGCCCGCCTGCGATGCCTTTTACGGTAGTGAAAAGGGCGTGGAGTAATTCCTCGTCCGTGCGACCGCCAGCACGCCAACGCTTCAGAAGGTCCACCTGCAACAGGCTCATGGGATCCACGTAGGGATTTCGCAGTTGAATCGCGCGATGTAGGACGGGTTCATTCTCCAATAATGTCGTCGTACCCTGGATGGCACAGAGATGTTCACATGTCTCATCGAAGGCGGCGTGGATCGCCTTATAGTAGTGCTGTCCAACGTTGGGACAGAGCTGCGCATACTGTGCGGCAATGGGCATATCGGCCTTCGCCAGAACCATCTCCACATCGGCCAGTAGATTTGTAAAGGGTCGCCAGTTGGCCGCCATCTCCGTCAGGATCTCTAGCCCCGATTGTTCCCGAACCGCTTGCAGGCCGGCGTGCAGACCATACCAGCCCGGTAGGATGTGGCGGCATTGGGTCCAGGCGAAGACCCAGGGGATCGCCCGGAGATTCTCTACGCCGCCCCCCGAGCGTCTCGACGCGGGGCGCGATCCGATTAGAAGTCGCTCGATGACGTCGATCGGGGTGGCTTCGCGGAAATATTGTACGAAGGCCGGATCGTCGTAGATGAGCTCACGATAACTTCGGCGACTCTCCCTGGCCATCAGGTCCATGGCCTCGATCCAACGGGGGTTGGGTGCCTGTTCTGCATCGTCGCGTGCGTCTACTTCTAGCACGGCACCCAGCATCAGCTCCATGGTTCGTAGAGCGATACCTCTCAAGCCATACTTTGCGTGGATGATCTCTCCTTGCTCCGTCACCCGTAGGGAGCCCCCCACAGTGCCTGGAGGTGAGGCGAGCACGGCTTCACGGGTTTTTCCACCACCCCGGCTTACGGTGCCACCCCGGCCATGAAAGAGCGTATTGCCAATGTTGGCATCGCGGCACGCGGCTGATAAGCCAATCTGTGCTTCATAAAGTGCCCAACGGGACGCCACCAGGCCCGAGTCTTTGTTGCTATCGGAATAGCCCAGCATGATCACCTGGTGATCACCACGGGCTTTGAGATGGGCCCGATACAGCGGGTTTGCAAAAAGGGCCGTCATGGTGGCCGGCCCGTCCTCCAGATCGTTTACGGTTTCAAAAAGAGGGGCCACATCCAGGGGAATACAATCGTTGGCGTCCTCAAGTCCGCCTACTTTCGCAAGGTAGAGGAGCGCCAAGGCATCATCGGGCCCCTGTGCCATGCTGATGATATAGGGGCCGACGGCCCGTGTTCCAAATCGCTGGAGCCCATCCTTAATGGCGTGAATCACCGCCAGGGCCTGGACAACCTGCGAATCATCGATACTCGTTGGCGTATGCGCCGGATCCGCCAGTGCAGCCTCAAGTAAAGATGTCCTTTGCTCGCTATCCATCTCGGTAAACCCGTCGACCCCAAGCAGATGACCCACCACATGGCGATGCACCAGGGCATCCTGCCGCACGTCCAGGGTCGCAAGATGGAAACCGAAGGTCTGGACCCTGCGAATCAAGCGACGAATACGATGGTGACCGGCATGCTGTCCGAGATGGGCGCGAAGACTCTCCTCTATAAGCCCCAGATCCGACAGGAATTCTTCGGGACTATCGTAGCATTGGTCTTCATCCGCCCGGGTCGCATCCACCCGCGCCGCCACATAACTGAGAAATACCCGGTAGGGCATGTCCCGATAGCGAGGGGATATTGTCTCGAGGATGGTCGGCATCTCCGTTTCGTAGGTAGAGATACGCCCGCGAAGGTCGGACGAAATATCGACTCGCGAAAGAGAGTGGCTGAACCGACCAAAGAGGTCTTCCAGTTCGGCTCGATAACGCCGCAGGATCAGCTCACGATGTCGGAATAGAGTGGCCGAGATGGTATCGGCCCCCACTTTGGGATTCCCATCCATATCGCCGCCAACCCACGACGCGAAGGTTAGCACCGGTTCATTAATATTTTCCGACACATCCAACCCGTACGTTTTCAGAAAAGCGTCGTGGATCTGGTCGTATAATGCCGGCAAAACCCGATAGATGGCATCGCTCAGATAGAAGGCTGTCTGCTCCACCTCATCGGCCACTTCCGGCCGCACTCGCAGGAACTCCTCGGTCTGCCATGCGGTGGCAACTTCTTCTTTGATTTGCGCCAATGCGGCCCGATTCTCGCGGGGCAGGAGTGAAGCAGGATTGATACGATCCACCATGGCTCGTGCAATGCGCTGATCTTTGAGCAAGAGGGTACGTCGGTGGGATTCCGTTGGATGGGCGGTGAACACCGGTACCACTCGCATGGCGCGAATCTTTGCCAGCAGGTCTTCGGATGAGCATCCCGTATCCGCCAGTTGGGCGACTACCCAATGTATACCGCCGTGTTGAGGGACGGATTCGTCTTCAAGATAGGTACGTCCACGACGGATACGGTGAATCTTCTCTGCAAGATTGACCAACCCGAAATAGGCGGAAAATGCGCGCACCAGCTCTTGTGCATCGGCAGGGTTTAAATCTCCCAGGACCGAGACCAATTCAACCTCGGCCTTTGGATCGCCCGCGCGACGTTCCCTGGCTGCAATGCGTGCACGCTCCACACGTTTGAAGAGCTCTTCGCCGCCCTGGGCTTTGATCACATCACCCAGCAGCGCCCCCAGAATTCCCACGTCTTCGCGTAGAGGAACGGCCTTGGGCGGAAAGTGGTTTCCGGGAGCGGAGGTCATGGGCAGATTCTCAATGTTGGTCAGCACGGACCATTATGCGCCATCCGGGCGTTTGGGGCGACCTCCGATGAAAACAGGTTGGCAAGCAGGCCGAGGTTGGGATATTGGAACAGCTATGTGGACATGGACACTCATCGTTCTTGGGGGAGCCCTGGGCACCGGATTGCGGTATGGGCTGGCCGGCCTTAGCCAGCGCCTATCACCGGGCACCTTTCCGGTAGGTACATTAACGGTGAATGTGCTTGGATGCCTGGCTATCGGCTTACTCGCGGCCTGGTTCTCTGTCTCCCAGGCCGGCGCTGACATTCGTGAAGAGGTGCAGTTGGCGCTTCTGGTTGGGGTTCTCGGAGGCTTTACCACCTTTTCAAGTTTCGGTCTGGAAACCCTGCGACTGATGCATGGGGGGCAAACGGGACAGGCCCTGCTGTATGTGTTTTTGAGTAACGGTCTAGGACTCCTTGCGGTGTGGATTGGCTGGCGAAGTATAGTTTTCTGCTGTGGTTCCTGAGTTGATAACATAGTCGGCACGTTGTCTGGCTGTGCCGTAGTCTGGTTAAGCCGGAGTATGTCCGAGGGTGTACAACTGCTGGAAAGCGTGTACACTAAATGGGCTTGCAGTTGATGGTATAGCTACGTACGAGGGAGAGAGAAGGGTTCCTTTATGGCTGCCGATGAACATGGCCCCGGGGAGGAGCAGGAAGCTGCTGTAGGGACGGCCGAACAGACCGGCTCGAAAGAGGAAGAAGCCGTATATCTTGATGCGGCAGACGAGTCGGGCGCGTCCGACACCAGTCAAGTATTGGGTGGCGATTCGCAGGAGTTGGCTGCCAATGAATTCTTGCGCTGCATGGCCAGTTCGGCCCGAAGCTTTTTGCTATACGACACCGAAAACGATGCGATCCGTAAGTTCCTGGGTTTGCTTGAAGCAGCCACAAAGGGATATTTCGACAACTATGACGACCTTGAACTCGAGGTTCGCCCCTTCGAACTTATGATGGATGGGAGGGCCGTCTATCTGGAGCGTGATCGCGAACGCTCGTTGGCATTCAAGCTGTACCGCGATGGTGTGTCGGGTGTGACCATTCGAAAAGATGTGACCTGGGACGAAATCATTCGTTTGTTGGAAATTCTATCGATTCGGTATGTCGGTGTTCGTCTGGAAGAAGACGACATGGTGACTCTGCTCTGGAAGGCGGGCTTTAACGCGATCACAGTCCGGGCCGTGGAAGGTTATGTGGAGTTGGAGCAGGAGACCACCATGGATATGGAAACGTCGATCATGAGCGAAATTGCGCTCGATGATGGAACTCCCTATCCATGGGACTTCGACTTTCCATTGAACATCCCGGATAAGGGCACGGTTCCGGTCTACAGGGAGTCGGATGAAGGGGAATTAGCTTCCATGGTGACCGACCTGGAAGAGGGCGATATCTCCGAACTGTCGATGTCGCTTGCGTCGAAGCTGAGGCATCTTGTCGAGGACCGTACGGATTCATTCTCCCTCGAAGATGCCCTTCTCTTTTACAACGAAGCACGTCTGTTTTTTAGTCACGCAGAGCGCCTCGATGACTTGTTACAACTGGCTTCTCTAGTCGAGAATATGGATCTTGGAGACAAGGAGGAGCAGGAGAAGCGGGACGCGTTTCTGGACCTTGTTTATAATAAGGACACATTGTTGCGTGCTCTACGTTCGGCTGGTTCGGAGCAGGAGGACCTGCCGTCTGGGTTTAGAGCCATCGCTGACAAGGCATCGGGCAAGCCGCTGGACATGAGTCTGGAACTCCTGTCGCTGGCCCAGGGAAAGAGCCAACGTCAGATCGGTATACAGTTGGTTGCTAAATACGGCGGGGTCGACATTGACGGTCTGGTTGTACAGGCTCTGGCGTCAACGGGGAATATGGCACAGGATCTGGTGCGGGTCATCGGTCTGGTTGATGGTAGTCGGCTGATTAATTTTGCCGAGCGCTGTGTGAAGAATCCGGATCCAGACCTTATGCTTGCGATTCTTGCGGAGTCCGGTGCGGTGGGCGAAGAATTGGACCCGATTCGGTTGCAGTCCCTTCGGAGCGACTATCCCCAGGTACGTAAGCAGGCATTCAGTCAATTACGTGGCCGTCAGATTTTCGGTCTATTTGCGGCCTTGTCTGCTTTGGCCAAGAAGGGGGTTGGCCTGACCGCCGAAGAAGGAGTCATATATGGCGAAGAGCTCGTGCGTCTAGGTCCGGCCCGTGCTCTTCACTTCTGCTCTGAGTTGTTGGGGAAGGCTACGTTCCTGGGTGCGACACGTACTCTGGCTGATGACCAGGCTCGTCTTCTTGGCGGTGTCCTACGAGTCATCCCGGGCAAAAAGGCAGGCGAACTTCTGCAGCAGTTGGTGGCGCAGGTGTCGGGGACAATCAAAGGGGAAATCGAAGAGGCTCGGGGTCGGCAGCGTTTGATCCGAACAGGTGGCAAGGATGGTTGAAGAAAATAAACTCGACCAGGCGCAGGGTCGTCTCGCCAAGATGATGGAACGGGCTTCCTCCGGTGAGGATCGGGCTATGGCTCGTTGGATCCGTGAAACCGGGGAGCGCATGGTACGTTCTCTACTTGGCATGGTCCGATTGGGACAATTCCACCATCATGAAAATAAGGCCTTTGAAAAGCCGGCGGTCGAGTTGGCCGAGCTTATAACGGAGGTTCTTGAAAAACTGGGTGTCGCGGCCGTGGTGTTCGTCGAGGATCAGGTATACCTGAACGATATTCGTATTCGATACGATTCGCGTCTCGATCTCGGGCTGGAAATGTCCCAGCATTTTTCAGGCTTTGGCGTGGGTGGAATGACCTTCAACCAGCCAATGGAACCCAGGGAAATCCTTGAGTTGATTCAGATCATCGCCGGCTTTGAAGGGGACCGGGGTGATGTTCTCAAAGCCTTGGCAGAAAAGGGTTTAGAGCATATCGCTATGCCGGGCGTTCACCGTTTCCTTCAAGCGGGTGAGGTGGCCGGAAAGGGGAAGAAGCAACACGGTGGCGCAAAGGTGTCCGTCAAAGCGGTTCAGCATGCGGCCCAACGAGCCGTCGACCGGACGCTGCTTCAGGCCGGACAACAGCGAATTGTCGATCTTTTGAGTATGCGAAAGGTGGCCAATAACCTCGTCGATTCCCAGGACGACAATATCTTGTCGGATGCCGGGGCGGCCGCTATCAGTTCACCCTTTGCGGCCCATTGCATTACCGTGGGTCAGCTCGCCATCTGTATGGCTCGTGAGGTGGGCTTTGATGATAATCACCAGGCCGATCTGGTGCTATGCGCGTTGACCCACGATCTGGGATATGGTTGCCGTGAGGACGGCTATGCCACTCCGTTTGAACGCCATTGTTCGGCTGGAGTACGTACTCTGATCCAGCGGCGGGGCTTTCATGAATCCCATATCCGGCGAATGTTGGCGGTGATCGAACATCATGAGGATTATGCGACCGACTCGGATACGGCCCACCCTTCTGTCTTTGCTCGGATCATTCGGATCGCGGATGACTATGACAGTATGACACGTAGCCGGACGGGGGGACCGCGGTTGTCACCGGCTCGAGCCCTGGAGCGCATCATCAAGGGCAGTGGAACCAAATATGATCCGGTCCTCGTACAATGCCTGGTCAATGCTCTGGGCAAATACCCGCCGGGAACTCCGGTTCAACTCAGTGACAATCGTTTTGGTGCGAGCCTGAGTCTGGGACGGGGCCCCGAGTCGTTTGATCGACCCAGTATACGGATCTTGGCGTTGAAAGGTTCGGAGGTGGAACCCACCGATGAAATCCTTGATCTTCTCGAACATCCGGAGATCCAGATCGTACGCCCCCTTGAAGGTACAGGTGCTGTGTTTGTGACAAGTAGCGTGGACGAAGTTGAGGAAGACGACGCCTCGGAGATCTTCGATACCTGATCGGCTCCCGGCTATTCAAGCCACGGTTTTCGGCGCGTTATAAACAGGCCTAGAGCATAGAGACCTAGAAGGAACGTGCCGGCCGGCATAGGGGTCCGTGATGCGGTAGAACAGCCGCAGCCGGGTCCGGGCGGCCCGGTATCTTCCACCGAGGGTATGTCGTCGCTGTCGAACGAGCCATCGGGGGACGAACCGGTTTCCGTCGGTGATGTCTCCGTGCCCACAGTATCCAACGATCCGTTGGAGGTATCGCCATCGGTCGAATCTACGGTCTGGTCTGTACATACCCCCAGCACACAGATCCGATCGGGTCCGCAGGCCTCGCCCTCCAATTCAGAACTGGTCGATTGGCAGCCAGACTGTAGATCACAGCGGTCCAGGGTGCATGGATTGGTATCGTCGCATTGACTGTCATCGGCCGTCGGGACACAGCCCAGGAGCAGATCGCAGGACTCGTCTGTGCAGGGCAGACCGTCGTCGCATTGGGAGGCGTCTGGGTCGTGGACACAGCCGGTATCCGGATCACAGTCGTCAAGCGTACAGCCGATGAGATCGTCGCAGTCTACAGGGAGCCCAGGGGCGCATTGGCCCAGGTCGCAGATGTCGTTGACTGTACAGTTGTTGAGGTCGTCGCAGGCCGTTCCATCGGATTTGTCGACCACAGTGCAATCGACCCCATTAACCTCACTACTCTGCTGGCAGTCCGTCGCATTGCAGGTATAACCAGCCCCAGAACATAGCCCGATGCCGTCACAGAGATCGTCCTTTGTATTGAGCTGGTCGTCATCGCAGGGAGTGCCCTGGGCCGCAAACGCCTCGTCACAATAGACACCATTCGGCGTACTCTCGGGGACGCACGCGCTGGTCGGACAGGTAAAGGGGAATCCAACGCAAGCCCCAACCCCGTCACAAACATCCGTATGGGTGCTGAGATTATCGTCGTCACATGGCGTTCCCGATGGGTGGTAGAGCATATCGCAATCGACCCCGTTGGGAATGCTCGATACGACACAGGGACCTGGTTCGCAGGAAAACGGTATGCCGGAACAGACACCTGCATCATCACAGATATCACTGTGGCTGGCTGGATTATCGTCCACACAGGAGGTACCGGGAATTTTGAAGACGACATCACAATCGACGCCATTGGCAATACTGCTCGCTTCACACTGACCGGCAATGCACTCGTAGGCGATACCCACACAGTTCCCCTCGCCATCGCATTGATCGGTATGACTGGTGAGGCTGGCGTCATCGCAGACCAGACCTTCCTCTCTGGGTACAATATCGCAACCGTTCCCGTTCGGGCTGCTGGAAATCTGGCAGTCGTTGGGTTCGCAGGTATAGGGTACGCCGGCACAGCCCCCCATTCCGTCACAGGTGTCGTTTTTGGTTAAGAACTCTCCGTCGTCACAACTGGTACCGGGCATGGCGTAGATGGGGAAGCAGCCGATTCCGTCCGCAACGGACTCGATCTCGCAGGTCCCCGGCTCGCAGGAGTAGGGGATACCCACGCACAGGCCGGCCTCGTCACAGCTATCTTCTTTCGTATTGGGATCATTATCCTCGCAGGGGGCGCCCAGTTCGAGCTCCACCACATCGCAATCCTCACCGTTTGGAAGGCTGCTGGCGTCGCATGGTCCGGCCACACATTCGTAGGGAAGGCCGATGCAATCTCCGAGAGGATTGCAACCGTCTGCCCGGGTGTTCAGCTGGCCATCGTCACATTCCGTCCCGATGGGCAGGTAGACCGTGTCGCAGCCGATTCCATTCGGGACATTGCTCTCGATACAAGGACCTTCTGGGCATTCGAAGGGAGTCCCAGCGCAGACGCCGGTTACATCGCATAGATCGTTCTTGGTCGCTGCATCGTCGTCGTCACAGAGGGTCCCTTGGGGAACATAGACGGCGGTACAATCCACGCCGTTGGGAGTGCTGCTCAGTTCACAGGCGGTCGGTACGCATTCGTAGGGTATGCCTTCGCAATTGTTGAGTAGATTGCAACTATCATCATATGTCGCCAGATCCCCATCATCGCATGGCAATTCGGAGGGGCTGTGTTGACAGCCCGAATTCGGCTCACAACCGTCGGTAGTACAGATGTTTCCGTCGTCACAGTCCACATCCGATGTGTCGACTCCGGCGCAGATCCCCAGGGAGCAGACGTCGTCCGTCGTGCAGGCGTCGGCGTCGTTACAGTTCAAATGATTGAACACATGCACACAACTCGCCAGGGGGTCGCAGCTATCGGTTGTACAGCTGTTCCCGTCATCACATAAACCGGTGATAATGCTGCCCTGGCAGATTTCGGAGTTGCACATATCGTCGCTTGTACAGACATCCTCGTCATCACAGGCTGTCCCGTCGGGTAGGAATACGCCGTCGCAATTATTATCGCGTCCATCGCATTCCTCGGGAGCTTCCGGATATACGGTCGGATCCAGATACCCCTCCTCGGCGAAACAGTCGTCGACATTATCCACTCCATCCAGGTCCAGATCCGGATGGTAGGTCAACAACAGATTACTCAGTGCCTTCTGGGTACCGGAGAGCACTTCGACTTCTATATCGGATGTGCCCGCCGGCAGACTCATAGGGGCGGACCATTGTCCGTCCACGACCGCGGTCTGGACGACAACCTCTCCGCCGACCCGGACGGTCACCAGATCGGCCCCAGAGGCTGTGCCCCCCAGGGAGATATCCGGGAGGATGAACTCCGTGTCTGGGTCGGGTTCGAGAATATCGACCTGCAGGGTTGTGCTCCCCAGCCCAAGTAGCTCCCCATTGTCCAAGGACGCCACCAGCTCGAGATTACCATCTCCGTTCCAGTCGACCGGCGAGATCTGGTGGACCGGTACCCCGAGGTATAAGGACCATAGGAGCAGCGGTGCGTTTGTCGGGTCGAAGGACAGGGCGTATATCCACCCGTCGGCGGTTCCGGCTACGAGGTCGGTTGCCCCATCGCCCGATATATCGACCGCAGCCAGGGAACGGATTGGGCCGATGATCGCGTCGGGTTCGACTCGTAGTTCTCCGCCCGTCAACGCCACCGGATACCCCTCCAATAGTAACCCTGTGCTGGCTGCAAGCAGATGGAGCCGGCCGTTTCCATCCACGAAGGCAAATTCATCCCGGCCGTCTTCATCTACGTCGAGGAGGGCAAAATTCCGGGCGTTCGTGCTCTGGCGAAACGCATTTTCACCCACCAATTTACGCCATCGACAGAGGCGTGCCGGACTATCGCCCAGATCGATGAGCTCTTCGATACAGGGGTTCTCGTCGCCGGGGGGCAGGGAATGGGGCACAATCCCGGTCGACTGTACATCGTAGCTTGCCTTCTGTGACAAGCCGGAGTTGGACGATTCGAAGCTGAGTACAAATTCCGGGTCCAGGTCGCCGTTCAGTTCCGCTCGCGCGGCTATGGTCCCGGGCATCGTAACTCCATATTCCAGTGGAGTCGCGAGTCCGGACGCTAGAAAATCCGCCTCGGACAGAAGGTAGGTCTGTCCTCCCTTGACGCGAACGAGCAGTGATTCGATGGAATCGGGGCCGTCTACGTCCAGGGGAAGAAGGATGGCGTGTTGGCTGTAGCTCCAGATGTCGCCGTCTTCACGGTGTAGGTCGAGGGGCCCGGTAAATGTCGGGGCTGGGTCGGTTTTCAGGAGGCTGCCACGTCGGCGCTTCAGGCCGATTGACTCTTCCATCAGAACAAATAGCCCACGAGGGTCATCGGCACTGAAAAAGCGGCCGGATCGGATATCCGCAAAGGAGAATGTTTCATGTTCCGCAGGAAGCCCAGTCGACCAATTGATGACTCCGTCGGGGCCATATCCCCGGATCGTTGAGCCGATCATGGTGATAAGCTCGGCGTCTGAGCCATCATCGGCGGCACGAATAAAACGAGCGACACCCTGGTAGCCCGCACGACTCTGAAGCTCCTCTGCCGGTGACCATTCATATAGGGTCTGGTTGATAAGGATCTCTTCCGATGGATGGATGGACCCACCAGCAGAACTGTCCATGTCGGCCGCTAAAAAGGAAAGGGAACGCTCCACGGGGATAGCCGGGATCTCGGTGCTGAAGTTGAATTCCCCGTCGGAGACACAAAGGCGAGTTCCATTTCCATCGAATAGGAGATGCGTCGGGTTCTCGGTCGCCGGGAAGGCGGCCCGTAGGGCACCGCAAGCGGGGTTGCTCAGGGCCGGCTCCAACACTTCCAGGAATTCCGTGTCGTTGAATCGGGCCCAGCCATAGAGAAATAGTCCGTTATGTACGAGAAGCTCGGTGGCCCCGGTCTCCATCGTTCGGGTGATGAGCATCTCTGTCCCGGAACGGTCGTTATAGTGAGGGAAGGCTTCAATGAGCCGAGGCGACCAATCGACGGGCAGGGTGGCGACGGATTCGAGAACGCCGCCCTGCAGGCGCAGAACCTGTACACCGAGTTCGACGCCGTCATCATCGTGATTTCGTACCAGTAGTTCGGCTATGCCATCTCCATCCACATCGATTGGGCCAAGGGGAGTGGCGTTGTCCCAACTCGCCTTTTCCGTGCCGTCGCTGAGATCCACGATGACCATTCGATAGGCACCGGTCTTGACTGCCGGGTCGCAGTCACCGGCTGGTGATAGGGCCGGGATATGGGGAGATATGGGGCATGTCCCTTTCGCATCGAAAAGCAGCGTAGGGCAACCATCTCGATAGGCGATGGCAAAATCCGGCCGATCGTCTCCGTCCAGATCCGCAGGCCGACCGAGTTGTTGTGAAATAGCGGCAGTGGATGCCAATTCGTCGATTTCATAACTCCATTGGCAGCCCCATTGGACCCAATCTCCGGCTGGATCCGTCAACGACACGACCACCACGCCGACCGGCTGTCCCAACAGGGCACTGTGGCCCGTAAATAGGACTTCATCGGTTCCGTCCAGGTCGATGTCTACCACCTGGTGGGAGCCGGTCCCGAAACCGGACCCGAAGATCTCTTCGTAAACGGTATATACGATGCTGTTCCCCGCGGCGCTGGCGCTGGCGTCTACGATCTGCAGGTCTTCTCCCAGGGGAATTACGATCTGCTGATGCCCATCCTCCAGAAATTGGCCCATTACCCACACCTTCTGTACGTCTGTACCGAAGTCATTCTGAACGATTACAGATCCGTCAAAGCCGGAGATGGGCTTCAATAGAGAGATGTCCGGAGTTCCAGGGCCATCGCTGCTGACCACGATCTCTATGCCGGCGGATGCGTCCACATTGGCTACAATGAGCTCGTCTCCCGAAAATGCTTCGGATTGTGGATTGGGTTTCAGTTGCCAGCGCAGGGCAAAGGATTGTCCGTCGAGAATCCATAGGCCACTACCTGGCTTTCCGGAGGTGGTCAGTAGATCCCGTTGACCGTCACCGTCAATGTCTACGTCGTCCACAATGTCTGTGATACCCAGGATGGGACCCCGGCCAACAGTGCTGCCGTCGAGTCCATAGACCCAGACCCGCCCCAGCCCGGGTACTACGATTTCGGGCTCACCATCCTCATTGAGGTCTACCAGACGGGCCCTGGGAGTCAGAGCGGTCCCCCCGAGGGATTGTGACCAGTGGATCCCAGGAACCTCTGCCAGGGCCCCTGGTCCCGGGACATGACGTTGGTTATAGCTGTCGTGATGTGGCTGTGGCCAGGCCGCCTCCGTTGGCCGGGGCACGCTAAGGGCCCATACCAGCAGGAGGATGCCCCCAAGCGAGCCCAGTCTGGGCGGGATTTTTGCTTGGATTTTCACAGCCAGGGCAGGCCTCATCGAGTCCATTGGAGATCTTCTCTTTTCGTATTAGCGGACGTCAAGGCGGGGCTTTGTGGTAGCCGGTCGAACCCGACCCCGATCGCTTCGATAGAAAGTGTCCCAGATGTCCCGGGACAGGCATGTGACGCTGGGACGAATTCCCACCAACGCATGGTATGCGCTTATTCGTTAAATGACTATAAAAACAGTGTGTTATGCGTGATCTCAGGTGTTGGCACGGGGGTTGCTTTTAAAAGGGCCAGCTCATCACTGGAGGACAGAACATGACGTATCAAACACCAGCAAAACGTATCCTTGGATTTATTCTTTCCATCTATATTGTATTTATGGTTACCGGCTGTGAACCCGTAGACGACGACTCCGTGGGTAGCACAGGTGGTGCCCTTAGCGCCGAAGGCCTCGACATCGATGCGACCGAATGCGTAACGGTCAAATTTGGTGACGACTCGACCTGCAAACCCGAGAAAGCCTGGGTTTTCTATGCAGATTCCATGTCCGCCGACCGTGGCTTGGAGATGGTCCGCTACCGACTGGGCCAGAAATGTGGCGCCGGTGGTTTCGTAGGCATTAAATTCCTGGCATGCCCCGTAACCGGACACTGTGGTGTCGAAGATGTCGACACCGACCTGGAAAAACCAGTTCTTAGTGTAGTTCCCGTTCACCCCATCAAAGAAAAACCAGAACTCGACGATGATTCCGACAACGAGAAGCCGGACTGGACTGTCATCGCCCCTGTAAAAACCAAGCCCGCCGCTGACGACGATGCTCCGATCAAAATCAAGCCCGTCGTGGACACTATCCTCCCGATCAAAGTCCACACCAAGCCCGCCGCTGACGACGACGCTCCGATCAAAATCAAGCCCGTCGTGGACACTGTCCTTCCGATCAAAGTGCACACCAAGCCCGAGACGGCCGACGATGCTCCGATCAAAATCAAGCCCGTCGTGGACACTATCCTTCCGATCAAAGTGCACACCAAGCCCGAGATGGCCGACGATGCCCCGATCAAAATCAAGCCCGTAATGGCAACTGTACTTCCCATCAAGATGCACACCAAACCGGTTCTGGATACCGACGAGCCCGTAAAAGAGAAGCCAGAACTCGACTTTGACGAGCTGGACTTCGACGAAGACGGTGACGAATCCAATCTTGGTGCGGACATCGCGGTTCCCGTGGAAACCAGCAAGTACTTCGTGGCCATCGTCTCCGACCTTCATCATTGCACCGACGGCAAAGAGCTTCTGCGCCGCGCCCGGTTCGTATGCAAGGCAAATCATGGCCGGCTTATCAACTTTGGCCTCTACCAGGGCCGCTGCGAAGGCCCGACGGACTTTGATAGCTTGAAGTTCACCTGTGCCGCTCTGAAATAGATACCCCTCCGTTCCAGCTGTTCCCAGCTGAACACCGGGTGTTCGTACCGCGAACACCCGGTGTTTTTTTTGCCTGGACGATTTCAATTCCCCGACTTTGAACCGATCTCACATAATGTTCAGTACTGTATTGGCTGGTAGGTTCGACTTGTACGAGTTTGCTGTTGTGGGCAGGAATGTCATAAGATGTTGAAACATTGCATCGGGATTCAGGATTCTTGACGATGGGTTTTGGTCAACGCTTTAAAAGCGTATTCGTAGTCACATGTCTGGGACTGTTATTTTTGGCGGTAGGTTGCTCGGGCGACGGTACACCGCCCGCTACAGATCCAGGTACTCTGAAGGACACGCCCGATAGCACCGATAAAACGGGTACCGATGGGGGCACCAACGATCTGGCCGACGCCAAGTTAGACGGCACAGATGGTGCAGCGGCGGATCCGGGTACCACCGATTCCGGCGTGCCGGATGTGGATGCGGCTATAGACACAGGACCTGTGGGCATCTTTGGTGATCCGTGCGTGAGCGATGAAGACTGTATAGAAGGACCTTGCGTCGCGTCCACGGAAGGATCGGTCTGTAGCCAGTTCTGTCCAGAGGCACGCGAAGAAGATACGGAGCAATGTCCCGATGACTGGGATTGTACGTACGTGGAGGCCCTGGAAACGGAGGTATGTCTGGTACGCGATCTCAACCTTTGTCGCGCCTGTACGACCGATGAGGAATGTAGTGAAGGGGGGGGCAAGGAAACGGATCTCTGCGTGCCAATCGACGGTGGGGCCAGCGGTAATTTCTGCGGCATCGATTGTAGCGAAGATGAATGTCCCGAAAACTATATCTGCTCGGAGCTTGTTCTGGAGGAGGGGGCCGAACCCATCCATCAGTGCATTCCTGCCGAAGGCATATGTGAATGTTCTTCCTGGGCGACGTTGAACGAGGCCGCCACGACCTGCTTCTACGGTACTGTTTGTTATGGGGAGCGGGTGTGTACGTCGGAAGGTCTATCCGAATGTAGTGCCCAGATCGCCGTGGATGAGATCTGTGATGCCCTGGATAACGATTGTGACGGTGAGACGGATGAAGATTTCGTGACCGATGGCGTGTATACCCATCCGGACCATTGTGGGGAATGTGGAAACGGCTGCGTGGATATCTTCGCCAATGGCACGGGAACCTGTGGTGTACTGCAGGGACAGGTTGGCTGCGTTGTGGAAATCTGCGACCCGGGGTTCGACAAAGTGTTGCCCACTATGTGTGGAGTGGCGTCGGAGAGCCCATGCACAGCCTGTACGGAACCGGAAGACTGTCCACCGTGGCTTTCCTGTGTTGGAGCCGGTGCGGGTAGCTTCTGTCTACAGTCCTGTCCCTACGAATGCGCCCCAGACTGTGCCGAAGCTGACTGTGGTGATGATGGCTGCGGAGGGAGTTGTGGAAACTGCCCCTTCACGGCCCCGGTCTGCCAGGGCGGGCAGTGTACGGCCGTTTGTGTGCCCGACTGCACCGATAAGGATTGTGGGTCCGACGAGTGTGGTGGGTTGTGCGGAGAATGTTCCGATGACCTTCCGATCTGCCAGGGCGGGGTTTGCGTAGAGACCTGTGAGGCGGACTGTGGCGGAAAGACCTGTGGTGACGATGGCTGTGGCGGAATTTGCGGTGTCTGCCTACCCATTGTGGAGAATTGTCTGCAGAACGTATGTATCCCCGTGCCCAACGAATGCCCTGCGAGCTTTGCTTGTAAGGCAGTGCCTGACCAGGTGGGTAGCTGGTGTATGTATGATACCGGGGGCTGCAGCTTCCTGGGCAAGCCCTGTGGGCAGGATGGCGATTGTGAAGATATGAACGTCTGCACGACGGACGTATGTGATGGGGACCAGGGCTGCACAAATACGGACGTTGTTTGCGATGACGGTAATCCCTGTACATCCGATGAATGTGTGATCGGGGTTGGTTGTACCTATACGGTACTCGAGAATGATACCGCTTGCGACGATCTGGACGCCTGCACCCAGGTGGACACCTGTCAGGAGTCGGTCTGCACGGGCAGTGATCCTGTCATTTGCACGGCCCTCGATCAATGCCATGTGGCGGGGGAATGCCAGTCGGATACCGGTATATGTACCGATCCGGACCAGGAGGACGATACTCCTTGTGACGACGAGGACGCCTGCACCTATACGGATCTTTGTCTGACCGGCGTTTGCGGTGGGACCTCCTATTCCTGCGACGATGAAAATCTTTGCACGGACGATACCTGCCTGGGCACGGTGAACGAAGAAGGGGACGGCGAATGCTCCTATGCGGACAACGTCCTACCCTGTGACGATGATACGGCCTGTAGCCATACGGACATCTGTGGTGAGGGAAGCTGTTCCGGTACTACCTACGACTGTGAGGATGACGATGTCTGTACGGATGACATCTGTTTAGGGGGAGTGGACGACGAGGGCACGGGAACCTGTGAACATCCCTTCAACGAAGCCCCCTGCGATGATGGCATCGATTGTACACATACCGACGCATGCCTGGTTGGTGTCTGCCTCGGCGAAACCTATGGCTGCTCGGATGGGAATCTGTGCACGGACGATAGTTGCGATGGAGATGGGGAATGCACCTTTATCGTCAACACGGCTCCCTGCGATGATGGTTTCCACTGTACCCATACCGATACCTGTAGCGCAGGCTCCTGTGTTGGAGTTGCTTACGAATGTGGTGATGGGAACCCCTGCACCAACGACCTCTGCGATGGGGCCGGAGACTGTGATTATATCGACAACGAGGACCCCTGTGACGATACGCAGGATTGCACTCATACGGACACCTGTGCCGCCGGTGGCTGTGTGGGTACACCCTACATTTGTGGTGATGGGAACCCCTGCACGGATGATTCCTGCAACGGCGACAGTACCTGTACCCATACCGCGAATACGTTGGATTGTAACGATGGGGTGGCTTGCACCCATACGGATATCTGCGTGGATTCCGAATGTGTCGGCGAGGACTATAGCTGTGATGATACAAACCCCTGCACCAACGATGTCTGTCTCGGGGATGGGGCTTGCGAGAACCCGAATAATACCCTGCCGTGCAATGACGACAATCCATGCTCCCATACCGACACCTGTGGGGAGGGAGAATGCGTAGGTAGTGACTACAGTTGTGAAGACGACAATCTCTGTACTGACGATTCCTGCAACGGGGACGGCACCTGTACCAACGCCGACAACGAAATTCCCTGTAATGATACGATCGACTGTACCCATACAGACACCTGCTCCGACGGGTTGTGTCTAGGCACCATCTACTCCTGCGGCGACGGAAATCCCTGTACCGATGATGCCTGTATTGGGGACGGAGACTGTACCCATACGCCCAATGTTGGCTCATGCGACGATGGTCTGGTGTGTACCCATACCGATATTTGTGCGGCTGGTAGTTGCAACGGTACCACCTATAGCTGCGACGACGACAACCCCTGCACCAATGACACCTGCCTTGGTGACGGATCCTGTCAGAATATACCCAACGAATTCCTTTGTGATGATGGCGACGCGTGCACCCATAGCGACATCTGTGGAAGTGGTGTGTGTGCCGGTACCAGTTATGGTTGCGACGACGGCAATCTATGCACCAATAACGTCTGTAACGGGGATGCCACCTGTTCCTTCCCGAACAATTCCGATCCCTGTGATGACGACGTAGCCTGCACCCATTCGGATGTATGTGGTGGGGGATCTTGTGCGGGCACGGAATACGGCTGTGAAGACGGTGACGTCTGCACGGATAATGTCTGCAACGGCAACGGCACCTGCTCGTTCCCGTTCAACACGGCCCCTTGCAGCGATGAAGAGTCCTGCACCCATACCGACACCTGCCTGCTCGGAGCCTGCCTGGGTACGGACTACAACTGTGATGACGGGGATGTCTGTACGGATAATGTCTGTCTGGGCGACGGCACTTGCACCTTCCCCTTCAATGAAGCTCCCTGCGACGACTCGATACAATGTACCCATACCGACACCTGTGATGGAGGGGGCACCTGCATAGGCACGTTCTACGAATGCGATGACACGGACGTCTGCACCGACAACGTCTGTACGGGCGACCTGGACGCGGAAGGCAACGGGACCTGCGACTATCCCTTCAACGAGGCTCCCTGTGATGACGACGTGGGTTGCACCCATACGGACACCTGTGATGGGGACGGAACATGCGTAGGTACCACCTATGCCTGTGATGATGGCGACGTCTGTACGGATAATGTCTGTCTGGGTGCCTTGGATGCGGACGGAGTCGGGACCTGCGATTATCCCTTCAATACGGCGCCCTGTGATGATGCAGTGGGCTGTACCCATACGGATTCCTGCCTGCTAGGGGCATGTTTCGGCACCGATTACAGCTGTGATGATAGTGATGTCTGTACGGATAATGTCTGCCTGGGCGGCCTGGATGCGGACGATAACGGAACTTGCGATTATCCCTTCAACACGGCTCCCTGTGATGATGTCCTGGGCAGCACCCATACCGATACCTGTAATGGCGCGGGTACCTGCGTAGGTACGACCTATTCCTGTGATGATGGTGATGTCTGTACGGACAATGTTGGTACGGGCGGTCTGGATGCGGAAGGCAACGGGACCTGCGACTACCCCTTCAATACGGCTCCCTGCGATGATGCCGTTGCCTGCACCCATACGGACACCTGCGATGGCGCAGGGCTATGCCTGGGTACCGGGTACAGCTGTGATGATGGGGATGTCTGCACAGACAACGACTGTACGGGCGGCCTGGACGGGGATGGCAATGGAACCTGCGACTATCCCTTCAATACGGCTCCCTGCGATGATGTCCTGGGCAGCACCCATACCGACACCTGTAATGGCGCGGGTACATGCGTAGGTACGACCTATTCCTGTGATGATGGGGATGTCTGTACGGACAACGTTGGTACGGGCGGTCTGGATGCGGAAGGCAATGGGACCTGCGATTATCCCTTCAATACGGCGCCCTGCGATGATGCCGCGGAGTGCACCCATACGGACACCTGTGATGGTGCAGGCCTATGCGTGGGTACCGGGTACAGCTGTGACGATGGTGACGTCTGCACAAATAATAACTGTACGGGCGGTCTGGATGCGGAAGGCAATGGGACCTGCGACTATCCCTTCAATACGGCCCCCTGTGATGATGCTGTGGGCTGTACCCATACGGATACCTGTGATGGGGCGGGCATATGCATAGGGACCACCTACGCCTGTGATGATGGTGACGTCTGCACGGACAACACCTGTCTGGGCACATTGGATGCGGATGGTGTTGGGGAATGCACCTATCCCAATAATACGGCCCCCTGTGACGATGGCTTTACCTGCACCCATACGGACACCTGTGCTGATGGGACCTGTGGCGGTACGGGGTATAGCTGCGACGATGGTAAAGTCTGTACCAACAATATCTGTCAGGGAGAATTGGACGCGGACGGTAATGGAACCTGTACGTATCCCAACAATACCGCCACTTGTGATGACGGGGAGGGTTGTACCCATACGGATACCTGTGATGGAGCGGGCACATGCGTCGGCACGACCTATGCCTGCGATGATGGGGATGTCTGCACCGACAATGTCTGTCTCGGTGATGAAAACTGCGACTATCCCTTCAACGTAGCAGCCTGTGATGACAATGATCCCTGTACCCATACGGACACCTGTGCCGATGGTGTTTGTGCGGGTACCGCTTATACCTGTGATGATGGGGATGTCTGCACCGACAACGTTTGTACGGGCGGCCTGGACGCGGAAGGCAACGGGACCTGTGACTATCCGGTTAACACCGCGACCTGTGATGACGCGGACGATTGCACCCATACGGATGTGTGCGGCGCCGGAGTTTGCGCGGGTGAAGGCTACGGCTGCAGTGATGACAACCTTTGTACCGATGATATCTGTCTGGGCGGTGTGGATGCAGACGGGAATGGGACCTGTTCCAACCCCGACAACGCGTTGGCCTGTGACGATGCAGAAGCCTGCACGCATACGGATACCTGCTCAGCGGGAGTATGTGTGGGCACGACCTACTCCTGTGATGATGCGGAGACCTGTACCGATGATATCTGTCTGGGTACGACGGACGCCGACGGGGAAGGGGAATGTGACAATCCCAATAACACCGTCGTCTGTGACGATGGGGTGGCCTGTACCAAAAACGATGTCTGTGCTGCTGGAGCGTGCAATGGTATCGCCTACAACTGTGTAGACACCAATCCCTGCACCGACGACGAATGCAATGGCGACGGGACCTGCTCCTATCCCTCCAACACCATTCCCTGTGATGACGCGGACGACTGCACCCAGGACGACACCTGCTCCAATTTTGATGACGGTGTCTGTGCGGGTACGGCCTACACCTGTGATGACGGTGACGTCTGTACTGATAATGTCTGCCTTGGCGACGGGAATTGCGACTACCCCAATAATACGGCCACCTGCGACGATAATGATCTTTGTACCACCGCCGATACCTGCCAGCTCGGGATCTGTGTCGGGGAAGATGCGGTCACCTGTACAGCTCTGGATCAATGCCATGATGCAGGAATCTGTAATCCGTTGACGGGCGTATGCAGTGACCCCGACAAAGACGACGGCATCGGGTGTGATGACGAGGTCGTCTGCACCCATACGGATGCGTGCACAGCTGGGGTCTGTGGCGGAACAACCTACAGCTGTGACGATGCCGATGTATGTACCGATAACGTTTGCCTGGGCACGGTAGCTGTCGATCCGGATGGCGATTGTGACTACCCCAACAATACGGCCAGCTGTGATGACGCTGTAGTCTGCACTCACACCGACACCTGTGCGGGTGGGGCCTGTGCCGGTACCGCCTATACCTGCGATGACGGCGACGTCTGCACCGATAACGACTGCCTGGGCACGGTTGCTGTCGATCCGGATGGCGATTGCGACTATCCCAACAATACCGCCACTTGCGACGACAACGACCTCTGTACCACGGCCGACACCTGTCAGCTCGGGATCTGTGTCGGGGAAGATGCGGTCACCTGCACCGCCCTGGATCAATGCCATGATGCAGGAACCTGTAATTCGTTGACGGGCATATGCAGTGATCCGGAGAAGCTAAACGGCACGGATTGTAATGATGCAGTCGACTGCACCCATACGGATGAGTGCACGGATGGCGTCTGTGGCGGTACGACCTATAGCTGCGCGGATGCGAACGGTTGCACCGATGATGTCTGCCTGGGTGATAACACCTGCGACAACCCGGCCAATACCCTTCTTTGTGATGATGGCGATACGTGTACACATTCGGACATTTGCGCGGATGAGGCCTGCGGGGGTACGGCCTATACCTGCGACGATAGCGATGTCTGCACCGACAATGTCTGTCTGGGCGACGGCAACTGTGACTATCCGAATAATGCGGCCAGCTGTGACGATAATGATCTCTGCACCCATACGGACACCTGTGCTGACGGTGTTTGTGCCGGGACGCCGTATTCCTGTGGCGACGGCGATGTCTGTACGGACGATGTCTGTCTAGGAGACGGGACCTGTGATAATCCGCCCAATATTGTCGATTGCGATGATAGCGACGACTGCACCTTCGATGACATCTGTAGCGATGGAGTATGCGCCGGAACCTCCTATAGCTGTGAGGACTTCGACGTCTGCACCGACGATGTCTGCCTGGGCAACGGCACCTGCAACAATCCGAAAAACACCGCTTCGTGCGATGACAGTGATATTTGTACCCATTCTGATACCTGTGCGGCCGGAACCTGTGTCGGGACGGCTTATACCTGCGATGATAGCGACGTCTGCACCGACAATGTCTGCCTGGGCGGAGTGGACGGCGATGGGAATGGCACCTGTGATTACCCCAACAACACCGTCGTCTGCGATGATTCCGACACCTGTACCCATACCGACATCTGTGCGGCCGGAACCTGTGCGGGTACAGCCTATACCTGTGAGGACAATGACGTCTGCACGGACAATGTCTGCCAGGGCGATGGAAACTGTGACTATCCGAATAATACGGCCAGCTGCGATGACAGTGACGACTGTACCCATACCGACCTCTGTGCAGCCGGCACCTGCGCGGGCACAGCCTATACCTGTGACGATAGCGACGTCTGCACCGACAATGTCTGTCTGGGCGACGGCAACTGTGACTATCCGGACAACACGGTCAGCTGTGATGATAGTGACGATTGTACCTATACCGACACCTGTCTGCTCGGAGCCTGCGAGGGCACTGCGTACAGCTGTGATGATGGTAAGGTCTGCACGGACAATATCTGCCTGGGCACGGTTGCTACCGATCCGGACGGTGATTGCGACTACCCCGACAACACAGCCACCTGTAATGATGCGGATGACTGTACCCATACCGACATCTGTGGAAGCGGCAGCTGTGCGGGAACCAGTTACGATTGCAGCGACGGCAATGTCTGTACGGACGACGTCTGCCTTGGGGATGGCAACTGCGATAACCCCAATAACGTCATCGTCTGTGATGACGCGGACCTATGTACCCATACCGATACCTGTAGCGCGGGCTCTTGTGGTGGTACGACCTATAGCTGTGGGGATGCGAATGCCTGCACCGACGATGTCTGCCTGGGCACGATAGACGGCGACGGGGAAGGGGAATGCTCCAACCCCGACAACGACATTGCCTGCGACGATAGTGATCTATGCACCCATACGGACGTCTGTGGTGGAGGGGCCTGTGCGGGAACCACCTATAGCTGTGGCGATGCCAACGTCTGCACCGATGATATCTGTCTGGGTACGACGGACGCCGATGAAGAAGGGGAATGTGACAACCCGAACAATACCATCGGCTGTGATGACAGCGACGACTGTACCCATACAGACCTCTGCGCGGCCGGAGACTGTGCTGGTACAGCCTTTACCTGTAGCGATGGCGAGCTCTGCACGGATGATGTCTGTAATGGTGATGATCTGTGCTCGTATCCAGCCAATAGTCTAACCTGCGACGACGACGATCTTTGTACCCATACGGACGTCTGTTCCGGCGGCGAATGTGGCGGCGTGTCCTATACCTGTAGTGATGGGAACGTCTGCACCGACGACAACTGCCATGGGGACGATACCTGTACCAATCCTGACAATATAATTTCATGCGATGACGGTGACAACTGCACCACCGGCGACATCTGTGCGAATGGATCCTGTGCCGGTGATGTAGCGGTGGAATGTGACGATGGAGACGTCTGCACCGATGATAGCTGTGATATCGATCTGGGCTGTCAGAACCCATTCAATGAAGCCGCTTGTAATGACTTCGATGTTACGACGGTAAACGACGCATGTGATGGAGCTGGTAACTGTGTAGGGACGGCCTCGGTATGTAACGACGGTGTATGTAATTCCGACTGGAATGAAGATCCCTGCAACTGTCCGCCCGATTGTGGGCTGACCACCTGTGGGGATGGCTATTGTTGTTCGGACTCCGAGGACACCTGTAACTGTACCGAGGACTGTGGTGCTGCGCCCGAGTGCTGTGCGCATTCGGACTGTAATGACGGCCTGGTTTGCACCATCGATTCCTGTGACCTCGTTCCCGACAACGGGATCCCAGATAACACATGCTTAAACCCACGCCATTTTGCCTACTGCTTGATCGATAATGTTTGTGCACTTCATTCCCAGGAGAACCCCACCAACTCCTGTGAATACTGTGATACCAACGCCAGCCCTACCACCTGGTCGAATTGGATCTCCGGCACGGACTGTGGCGTTTGTGCGGAATGTGATGGATCCGGTAGTTGCATATTCGATAGCAGCCAGGCGGACACCGATTGTGGGGCCTGCCAGAGTTGTTCTGAAATCGGCTCCTGCAGCGGAAGTTGCGTCTCGCAGGTCTGGGATTGGACAGATATTGGCTGTACTACCGGTTTCAAATACACCTGTAGTGCCTGTGACGGGCATTGCCGCAATATTACGGCCACACTCAAGCCGTGGAACTGCAGCGGCAGTTTCACCGTCAACGAGACCAACGACTATTATATCTGGGCCTACGCCTACCAACATCCGGGCATTTCACGGGCGATCGATCTGAGTATTGATGGGTCATCTCCCTTCGTCATGAGCGACGACGGCTGTAATACCTGTTGGAAGTGGGAGCTTCTGGGCACGCGTAATCTATCCGCAGGTAGCCATAACTTCACACTCAACGATAATGCATCGGCGGTGGGAAGCTGGGCCCTTGGAAGCTTGTTGATCACCACATCTGCAGCAGCGGTGAATAGCTGTAATCCCTGATGGGCTTAATCACTCTTGGCTTTACCGAGGGCCTTGTCATAGTCCAGGTCTAGCGGGGGAAGGTCCGTCTTCGCCTTCTTCACGAAGTGCTCCATCCACCGAAGCAGACGTAGGCTATAGTCAAAGCGTGCGTTTGCCTTTCGATTACCGTGGCCTTCACCGGCATATAGGACGAGCCGCACGGGTGCCTTTCCACGCAGTTTAAGATGCCGATACAGGCTCTTAGCCTGGCTTGGGTCCACGCGCCGGTCTTCACGGCCATGCATGACGAGAGTAGCGGTCGTGGAACCGTCGGCATGATAGATGGGGCTCGCTTTCAGGTACTTGTCCCAGTTGGTCCATGGACGCTCCAGGAAATGTACCGCATACATCTCTTCGGGAATGTCGGTGGTGCCGACCTTCGACACCTGGTCACTGATGCCCACAAAGACCACGCTGGCCCGGAACTTCGAACTGAAGCGGGTGGCCGCCCAGGCGGAGGCGTAACCGCCGTAGGATCCACCGGTGATACCGACCCGCTTCTTATCGACCAGGCCACTCTCTACCAGATGATCCAGTCCATCGACGATGTCGTTGAATTCGTCACCGGCGGGATCTCCCTGGGAGATCTTGGAGAAGGCGATTCCACGGCCTGTGCTGCCGCGATAGTTCGGGTAGAAGACGGCAAAGCCCTTGCCCGCCGCCATTTGACCGGGCCCACTGTAGAAGGTCATCCAACCGTTGGAGTAATGGGATTCCGGTCCACCGTGGATCACCATGATCAAGGGTACCCGTTTACGCTTCTTCCGTTTTACCGGGTGGATAAGGATCCCTTCGATCTCCATACCATCTCGCGCTTTGTAGCGAATGACCTCCTGCTTGCCGAGCTTCTTCTTGGCGAGCCATGGATTCGAGTCCGTGAGCCGAGTCCAGCTACCGTCGGAGAGGCGGAGCTGAAAGACCTCGATTGGATGGCTGGCACTATGGCCGCTAAGAGCGGCGACACTCCCATCATCGGATAGAGACATAGCTCGCAGGGCGAGTCCCGCCTGCTGGGCGACGGAGGTGATTGTTCCGTCGCTACATTGGATCCGACGGATTGACGACGCCGTGCCATGGGAAGCCAGATAGATAATCTCGTTATTTCCATTCCAGCTTAGCTGGCTTACTGCTCCATCGAATTCACCCAATAATACCTTGAGGTCGTCTGTTTGGGTTTTCGCAAGCCAGATGCGGCCAGGGGAGGGGTCATGACGGTCGATTCCGGCCTGGATGGCAAGCTGCGAACCGTCTGGGCTCCAACGGAAGGCACCTAGCTTTCCTGGTAGTATGATCTCTCGTTGGGACTTCTTCTTTTTCTTTGTAAGATCTACGATATGGATGCGACGGTTCATATAATGATCGTCGATCTGGGGGCTTGGCGCGATCGCTACGGCCAGGACCTTGCCGTCTGCCCGTAAACGGGGGGCGGATGCGGAACCCGTCAGATCAATAGATTGCGCCTTTTTCGCTGTGGGTGTCTGACGCCGTCCGGTTCCCTGCCATTCTACCGTGGTTATCCAGACCAGTTTTCGGGGAGTAGACTCTTCGTAAATCGTGGCATGGGGTTTTACTTTCTGGTCGTCTTTTTTCTTCGCACTGGCTACGAAGGCCAGGGTGTTTCCATCTGCGGAGAAGCTATAATCCGCGATGCCGCTATCATGAGACAGGATCCGTTCGGCTTCCCCGCCGTCGATGGCGATATGGTAGAGGCTCGGGTGTTTGTCTCCGCTACGTTTCGCCAGGAAACAGAGGTTACCATTTCCCAACCAGCGCACTTTCGATACCGTTTGATGGCCCGTGATATAGGGACGGGTGTTACCATCTTTGTCGACGACATGGAGCTCCAGATAGGCGGGCCCATCTTTCTCGGAGCCCGGCTTTCTCGGCACAGCCCGAACATAGGCGATCCGTTGTCCGTCCGGGCTGATCTGGACTTCAGTTACCGATTCAAGCCGAGCGATATCCAGAGGTGAAAGGGTCGAACCCAATGCCGTGCCGATGGTGCTCAAGCATAGAAACACCACAACCATCCAGATTCGATAGATGGGAGCGAATGGCGGGGACAGCAGTTGCATTATTGATTCTCCGATTGACCGGGGTTGGGGCTCGTCAACCTAGCGGACTGATAGAGGCCGGGCAAGCCCGATACGGACAGCACGATTTCTGGGGTGGTTTTTCGCAATGCCTTTGAACCACAGAGGCTAGAGTGTTACCCTGTGCCTTCCCTTTTCTGGTCGGTCGGGAGTGTTACGTTCATTATGCGCTTGAATCGGATGGTAGCTCGGGTTTTCGTTGGGCTTGTTATTGCTTTGTTCTGGGCTTGTGGCGGCAGCTCTGTTGGGGTGTCATCGGGGGATTCGGGGGCCGATACACCGGAGACACAGATCGGACCGGATGGCCAGATCGGTGATACGAATAAGGATGCTCTGCTGAATGATGGGAGCCAGGGAACTTCGGATTCCGATGGAGGCAGCACATCACCCTTTGATCTGCCCGAGGTTCTCGATGGCTGGGAGCCACCCCCCGGACAGTTTGGTGGACCGTGCAGCAGTAACGCCGATTGTGAGAGCGGCTGGTGTGTTGAGGGGCCCGAAGGCTTTGTATGTACATCGAACTGTATTGAAGACTGCCCGCCAGGCTGGCAATGCAAGGGAGTGGATACCGGGGGATCGGATCTGGCCTTTCTCTGCCTGCCCCTCGTGAAACGATTGTGCACCCCTTGTGCAGGAGACTTCCAATGCACGGGCGGGCGCTGTCTGACCATCGACGGTGAGGGCCGCTGCGCCTATATCTGTGAATCGGACGACGACTGTCCGGATGGCTATGGCTGTCGACCCGATCCGGATGACGACGAGGCCGCTCCTCTTTGTCAGCCTTTAAGCGGAAGCTGCTGGTGTACAGCGGAGTTTGATGGGGCGGTACGAACCTGTTGGAGCGAGAGCGAGCTGGGCAGTTGTTATGGCCTGGAGACCTGTAATCCAGAGCTGGGGTGGGTCGGTTGCACGGCACCCGAGCCAAGCCTCGAAGACTGTGATGGTTTCGATAATGACTGCAACGGTCTTGTGGATGATGGCCTGGTGGATGGCGGCGACTGTGAAAATACGATCGAAGATGTCGGTACCTGTACGGGAACCCAGATCTGCGTGGGTGCACAGGGGTGGGTCTGCAATGCCCTGATCCCCGAGCCGGAGATCTGTGATTTCAAGGACAATAACTGCGACGGCGAGGCGGATGAAGACTTCCGTGCGGAAGACGGAACCTGGACCCTCAACGATAACTGCGGCACCTGTGGGGTGAGCTGTGACGATGTGATCCCCAATGCGATCTCGGCCTGTGCGGCCAATGATGGCAATCCCCAATGCCAGGTTGAGAGCTGTGATCTGGGGTATTATCAAGCCGGGCCGATGGCTTGTCTGCCCCTGAACGATAGTCTGTGTTCACCCTGTGAAACCGCTATTAATTGTGCGGTCCCGGGGGATCGTTGTATGCAACTCGATGGGGGCGGCTATTGCGGCCGCGACTGCGGCGAAGACAACCTCTACGGTACGCCTGCGATGGAATGTCCCGATGGCTTTGTCTGTACCGAGGTCGAGGATGCTGACTATCAATGCCAGCCCATATCCCTGTCGTGTACTTGTCTGGCGGAGGATGTTGGCAAATTACGAACCTGCATTCGTCAGAATGATCTCGGAGTCTGTTACGGGCAGGAAAGCTGCGATCCGGACCTGGGTTGGATCGATTGCAGCACGGACGCACCGAGCGCCGAAACCTGCAACGGCCAGGACGATGATTGCAACCAGGCCATTGATGATGTGCTGGGACGTGGGGCTCCCTGTAATGTGGAGAACGGGATCGGTAGCTGTCCGGGTGTAATGGACTGTACGGAGGAAAGTGAAGACCTCATATGTCTTGGTCAGGAGCCCACGGTGGAATCCTGCAATAGTGTGGACGATGATTGCGACGGAGCCACCGATGAAGACTTCAACACTCTCTTTTCGGCGTGCTTTGCGGGCTTGGGAAGTTGTGAACGCCCGGGCTTTTTCGAATGCACCGACGATGGAACCGGGACGGTCTGCAATGCGGAACCCGGCGAGCCCGAACCGGAACAATGCGATGGGTTTGATAACGATTGTGATGAAGGGATCGACGAAGGTCCACTCTGGTCCAATAGGGGCGATATCTGCACCAATGGCGAAGGAGCCTGCGCCAATCCGGGAATCCACATCTGTGATCCAAGCGACTCGACCGCAGCAACCATCTGCAATGCCACCCCCAAGGAGCCGGGCGTAGAAGCTTGCGATGGGGTGGATAATAATTGCGATGGCGAGACCGACGAGACCTGGAAAATCGGCGGCCAATACGCCTACGCAGAGACCTGTGGAAACTGCTTTACAAATTGCACGGAAATCTATGAAAAACCAAATGCTTATGGCGTTTGTAACACGGTGGGAAGTCCGACGTGTAAGATGGTCTGCTGTGGGGTTGCAGATCCCAATCCGGCCTGTGACGGTGTGAGTACGGACTATTTTGATCTTAACGGCGTTCCGGACGATGGCTGTGAGTTTGTATTGGATCCCAATGCGGTCTATGTCTCTTCGGCTGATCCCGACGCGGATGATCTGATTGGCTGTGGTCTTGGTCCGGCCGGAACCGGCCCCGATCATCGTCCATGTGTCAGCTTGAGCGGGGGGATGGCGCGTGCCCAGTCCCTGGGCCGTACCAAGGTTCTGGTGGCGGATGGTCTATATGAAGAGACCGTTCATCTGGTGAGCGGTATTTCTTTGCTGGGTGCGTTCCGAGCCGATACCTGGGAACGCCATCTGGAATCGACCCTTACGACCATTCGAGGGACAGAGCTCAGTCTTCACCAACGCACGATTGTAGCCGAAGACATCCTTGGCTCCAGCTGGGTGGAGGGTTTCGTCATCTATGGTCCATCCAATACGATAGGGGGCGGGAATTCCTATGCCCTGTATGTGCGAGATTCTAGTTCTGCTCTACAGATCCGGTCCAATATCATCTACGCGGGTTCCGGTGGCACGGGCGCAGCCGCCTTTTCGGCATTGGCGGGCCAAAACGGAGCGGACGGAGATGGTCGTCCGTCCGGAGGTACCGACTATGACGCGTTCGTAGCGACGGGTTGGCAGATTTGTGGGGCGAGTAACAATCGCCAATACGACAATGGGGGAAAACGGACCTGTGCCGGTGATACTGTAGATGGTGGTACCGGCGGTGGAAATCTATGTCCCGCCATTGGTGGCCTTGAGTTTAGCGGCCTGGACGGCGGGCCTGGACAGCCGGCTGGCGGTGCCGGTGGTGGGGCGGCCGGTTCGGGCGGAGATGCTGGAAACGATGGTTTGCTCGACGGAACGACCTGTATTCTTCCCGGGGGATCGATGACCGGTAAGAATGGTGGGAATGGGTCTTTTGGGGCGGCTGGGTCTGGAGGATCGGGTTGTTCTGCCAGCGCAGCGACTGGAACCGTAGTCGATGATCATTGGGTTGGTGGGCTTGGTACAGCCGGCAGCCTGGGCGCGGCCGGCGGCGGTGGCGGCGGTGGCGGCGCTGGTGGCGGCGGCGAATGTTATTCTGGCTGCAACAATGATCGTCTGGGAGGCCACGGTGGTGGTGGCGGTTCTGGTGGTTGTGGCGGTGGTTTGGGTGGTGGTGGCCAGGCGGGTGGTGGCTCCTTTTCCGTATTCGTACTGGGGGGACAGGCCCCGGTGGTCGCTGGAAATACTTTCTATCGTGGAATCGGTGGTACCGGCGGATTGGGTGGAAACGGAGGCGTTGGTGGTACCGGAGGCAATGGAGGCGCCGGTGGTCAATGTCCCGGTAGCTGTTGGTGTTATAAGAACGCCGGCAAAGGTGGTGAAGGCGGCGCTGGAGGCCATGGCGGTGGTGGCGGCGGCGGCTGTGGTGGCGGTTCGTTCGGGGTCTTTACCCAGGGCGTGACAGGCGCGCTTAATTATTGTGAACCCGTGTCGGACAACAATTTTGTTGGTGGTTCGGCCGGGGAGGGTGGTTCCGGTGGTCTGTCCTTTGGTCATGCCGGAACATCCGGGACCGCTGGTCCGTCCGATAACTGCAGGTATGACTGATCCGTCTGCACCGTTGGCGCGTTGAAACACCGGCATTCGCGGATGGTCCCCTTGCGGTTTTCGGTTCTTCGTGTAGTTTCCGGGTCGTTCAACCACGAGGCATATGGATGTCCCCCGGCCAACCAGCGACGGAACGACGGACTTTCGCGATCATCTCCCACCCGGATGCGGGAAAGACCACCCTGACGGAGAAGCTTCTTCTATACGGCGGAGCTATCCATCTGGCCGGCTCCATTCGGGCCCGAAAAGCGTCCCGCCATGCGGTCAGCGACTGGATGAAAATGGAGCAGGAGCGGGGCATTTCCGTTACCTCGTCGGTTCTTCAGTTTGAGTATATGGATCGGGCCCTGAATCTGTTGGACACTCCGGGCCATGCCGACTTCTCGGAGGATACCTACCGGACGTTGGCGGCGGTGGACTCGGCGGTGATGCTGATCGACCATACCAAGGGTGTGGAGAGCCGGACCCTGAAGTTGTTTGAGGTCTGCCGTATGCGCAACCTCCCGGTGATCACATTCATGAATAAGATGGACCGGATGGGTCGGGATCCGGTGGAGCTTATCGACGAAGTAGCGAGTACCTTGAATCTAGGTGTTAGTCCTATAAATTGGCCCATTGGGATGGGCCGGGACTTCGACGGTGTGGTGGATTTGGCGACTCGCTGTGTCCAGTTGTATTCCGATTCGGACCATGGTCAGAATATCGCGGAAGCCGATTCACTTCCGCTCTCCCAGGCAGCGGAGAGACTGGGGCAGGCGCGTATGGATGAGGTCAGTGAGCAGCTGGAATTGCTCGATGGGGCCGGTGACGTCTGGGATCTGGATCGCTTTCTTAAAGGGGAGCTGAGTCCCATCTTCTGGGGGTCGGCTATGACTAATTTCGGGGTGGAACCTCTGCTGGCCTTTCTAGCGGAGAACGCCGCAAAGCCTGCGCCGCGTGAAGCTCGGAGATCCGATGATAGTGTGATCATCGTCGAGCCGACGGCCGAGAAGTTCTCTGGTTTTGTATTCAAGATTCAGGCGAATATGAATCCGCGTCACCGGGATCGAGTGGCCTTTGTTCGGGTGGTCAGTGGACGTTTTCGGCGGGGGATGGACGCAATAGTCGGTCGCAGTGGCGTTACGTTAAAGCTCTCGAAACCACATACATTTATGGCCCAGGAGCGGTCCATCGTTGATGAAGCCTGGCCTGGAGATATCATAGGCCTCTACGATCCGGGAAAGCTGCGGATCGGAGATACCCTCGCAGAGTCGGAGGTCTTGAAGTTTGACGGAATCCCGCGCTTTGCACCGGAACATTTCTCTCGCGTCCTTCTTAAGGACCCGTTGAAGCGTAAACAACTGGACACAGGGCTACAGCAACTGTCCCACGAGGGCGTGATCCAGTTATTCTACCGGCCGGAGCTGGGGCGTCAGGATGCCTGGCTCGGTGCCGTTGGGCTTTTGCAGTTTGAAGTCCTGAAAGAACGATTGAAGAATGAATACCGCGTGACGGCCGAACTGGAGATACTCTCCTACGGTGTGGCCCGATGGATCAACGCAAGCGAAGAGGCCCTGGATTGGCTAAAGAAACGACAGAGCTATCGCTTCGTCGAGGACCGAAACGGGAACCCGGTTGTCTTAGCAGAGAATCAATGGGCGATTGATTTCGCGCTTCGCAATGTGGACGACCTGGAGTTCTTCGAGGTCGAACCACTCTAAGCTCTTGTGGATCAGCCGCGGATCTTTGCGCCGGTGGCGATGATAGTGGGTTCTGTGGCCGGTCCGGAGACCTTGGCGGGGTCGTCGCCTCCATCCTCGGCCAGATGCTTTCGCGCACCCTCGGTCAAGGGAACGTTGACGAAGGATCCTTCAACCTCTACCTCTTTGCCGTCACAATCGACGGGTACGAAGAACTTATGATTGGTGGAGACACGAATGGTACCACCCTGGCCATCGGCCGGTGAGACCGTGAACCAGCAGCCCTTCGTCTTACAGACCTGGGCGATCTTTCCACGGACCCGGACGGTCTTTTTATGATAGGTGTTGGCATTCGCCAGTACGTCGGTCACGGGAACTGGTGTGACAGCGGTGAAGGCCTCTCCAAAGTGGGTCTCTTCACCGATGGTCAAGGTTACCGGTGCGATAACCTTCCCACATGATCTATGTTGCTTGGCCTTCGGGTTGGGATCTACAGCCTGGATGGCTTTGTCATACACGCATCCGCCACCAGTATTACCCGCAGTAGCCACTTTCGGGGCTTCGACTGCTGCCTTTGTGGCGGCTGTATTGGTCGGGGCTGTTGGTGTGGTTTGGGCCTGATTTGTGTTTGGCGCAGCTTTCTGTGTCTTATCTGGCGTCGATGGGTTGGGTGCAGGTTTCTGGTTTTTTTCCGCACAGCCCAGGGCAAATAAGACAGATAGAATCATCGCGGCGCGTCGAACAAACATGAGGTACCTCAAAGGAAAAGAAGATCAGAAGGCCGCATAAATAGGGAATCCAGCCCGCAAGTCAAACGAAAATCCGATTTTGTCGGTCAGCGCTGGGGGCGTTGTGTTACTGGTCGTACCGAGCCTGACTGGAGGTTGGCTGATCTATTGCTTATAGTAGTCCATTGGAGTTTGGCCTTTTTTTGGGAAGTTATGGTCACGCAGGACAAAGTTTTTAAAGTAGTGCTCGCAAATATCGGTGCCGATTTCTTCGATTATGGCCCCGGTGCTTCGGAATACCTGCGAGCGCATCTTCTGTCTTGCGGGGACCTGGCCGAACGGATCGAGGTGGATATCTACTTCCAGACGGGGACAGACCCAGCAGTGTTCTGCCAGGAGATACTCGATAAGGAACCGGATCTCGTGGGATTCACCTGCTATAGCTGGAATCTGGGATATTCGGAGCAGACGGCACGATGCATAAAAAAGAAGCGGGCGGATCTACCAATTGTCTTAGGTGGCTGTTCCTTTTCGTTGTTTCGCGATCGTAATGATTGGTTCCATGGTTGGGACGCTGTCGATGCGGTTGCGATCGGAATGGGCCAGTACACATTGGAGAATCTGGTTCGCTATTTGATGGTGAACCCGGCCGGTCATGGCATCTCCGATCCGCTGGAGGGGCTCGCCATCTGCCAGGATGGACAGCTAAGCTATGGGCCACCGGCTCGCACTCCAGATAGCCTGATGGAACTTGCGTCTCCTTATATCCAGGGGGCGCTCCATCAGGTGGCGCGGCCCTTTGTGGAGATGGCCATCGGCTGTCGCTTTGAATGTACGTTCTGCAGCGATGCCCGTTCGTCTCGCCAAGGCCTATGGTTGAGCAACACTCCCGAACGGATTGGAGCCGAGATCGAGGCGATCACGCGTTGGACGGAGGCGGATTGGATTGATGCTGGAGCCAGCACGGCCAATGTGACGGACCAGCACTTTCTTGATGTCTGTGATGGTATTCGGCGAGGGGATCCGGACCAGCGATTGCGGTATTCCTTTCAGCTGTACCCCGCCATCTCACGGCCGGTTCAACGTAAGGCTCTGGAGGGTATCCGGGTGGCGAAGCTTATGTTTGGCCTACAGTCCTCGTCACCTGACACCTGGGCCCCGATGCGACGGCGGAGTACCATCGACCACGTACACCGCGCAGTGGATGTCTTTCGTGGCGTAGCGCCCATGTATGTGGCGATGATCCTCGGTCTGCCAGGGGAGACCTACGATTCCTTTGTTTCCAGCTTTGATGAAGTCATGGCAGTGGACGGGGTATATGTCACAGTCCATCGATTACTCGTCTTACCAGGGACCCAATTGCACCAGAATCACGAAGCTCTGGGAATCGACTTCGATCCCGAATCCCGCTATCGGGTAACCCAGACCCAGACCATGTCTGCCGATGATCTGCAGCGGGCCCAGGAATATGTGGTCAACCGGGCTATGAACGAGGGCCAGTGGATCACGGAAGAGGGGCCCCCACGGGTGGACTGGAGCCAGTTCGAGGTAGACGTGGATAGCAGTGCCTATCGCCGGCCCGAGCCGGAGACACAGGGGCTCGATACGTCGCCTCTGACCCGCTCACACGGTTGATTCGAACCGAGAACTACTGGCAACCCTCCAGGTCACGCAGCCGTTCGATCTCCTCAAGAAGCTCTGGAGTGCGGACCAGATCGATAATCAGGTCGTCATCCAATCCCAGAGTTTGAATGTCCTTGGTTTGTTCCAGGAACAACCAGGCGCGTCCCCATACGGTGAGGATAGCGGAACGCCAGCAGCCGTCGTCGGACAAGAGCTCATAGGTCTCGGGATACTGCAGGCGGGCCATCCGAAGATATCGTTCCACATACCAGAGGAAGGTAAGAATCCCATCCCGTTCGCTGACCTGCCAGACGTACTGATCGTGGAACGCGTAACCCGTAGCGAGTGAGTTGACGTATTGGACGGTCTCTTCGAGCAGGGTGTCAAAGCCCTGGTCGCCCATCTGTCCGGTCAGATAAAGGGATGCGTAACTGTCGCAGCCCGAGAATTGCCCGGATTCGCAGGGTACAAATTGACTCTGATACTCGTCTTCAATCAGCAGGTTTCGAGCGAAGGTCTTACCGCCGAATTGATTGGATCCAAAGTAGCAACTGAAGCTCATATCGGGATTGATATAGTAGGTGCTGATATCAAAGCTCATGGCGCCCAGATCAAAGAAATGGCCACATTCGTGTACGAGAGTAGATAGGCTGGAGATGACGTCTCCGGCGGTACTCTTATTGTGTAGGAATGCGTCTACACAGTTGTCTGGTCCAAAGCCTGCATTGGATTGCAATCCTCCATTCAGAATGTACCAGCCGATGGGGAAGCGCGTTTCCAGTATGGATTGGATAAACTCCATATATCCATTGGCTGAATAGTTATTGATTGCACCCTGAATATTGCCGTTCGGGTCGGGTAGAGTTTCGGTGTAGAGGCCATCGGTACAATTGGGGTCGATCTCGTCGGGTGGATCGACCGGAGGTGTGCCCGGGTCGTTGCTTGTACTGCTGTCCGTGGCCGCCAGATCGTTGACAGAGACCGTATCCTCGAGGTTCGTACCCGGGTCGGAATCGGAAATATCTGTGGTACTCGCCGTGTCCGTGGCGTTCGCCGTGTCGGAGACTCCGTCGGCGTTATCCTCCTCGCCGCCCCCACAACCATGGATGAGGATGGATGCGAATAGTAGAGCCAGGAGTCGTGAAGCGAAAGGATGCCGATGGATTAAGCGCATGGTTTTGTCCTGTCTGATGGGGGTGCCAGTCCGCGGATGACCTTAGCAGACCCCGGGGGGTAATTTCCAACAGGGCTCCGCAGTTAACTGATTACGGCTGTAGGAGAGTACAGTCAAAGGCTTGAATGAAATCGAGATTTCCTTGTTCGTAACCGCCCGGATTGGCGTCGCTTTGCCAGGCGACATGGCGGCGATACATCGAAGCGATTTGTGCCTCTGTAGCATGATTGATGCATCGCTGGAGAATACCGATGATCATACCGGTCCGGTGCATACCGCCACCACAATGCACGTGGATATTTCCGCGTGGTGACTGTCCATCGGGACGAAGAATATGCTCGTTGATGAGCCTGGCCGCGGCCTGTGCCGGTTTCATCCACTCTTCTGGAGTATTGTGGTCACGGATCTCGTCACGCCAGTGGGCCAGATCTGGGGGGGCTCCTCTAGCCGCAAAATAGGTGCCGTCGACCTGGCTGATGGCCTGCGCCTCCTGTTGCTCCAGTCTTTCTGTAGGGATCTCTCCAGCGTATAGATTTACGATATGCCGGACACCTCCCGTATGAATCAAGCTGTGCACACAGGACCCGTCTTGCGCGGGGTTTGGGGTCAGGCCCGTGCGGAAGACCAGGATCGGGTCTCCAGCAGCCGTACGGATCCCACCAAGCCGAATGGCCCCCAGATTGTTCAGATTGCCGTCGATGATGGCCGAGCGGACCAGACGCCAGAACACCTTCTTGGAAATGGCCTCTCGCGTCTCTTGTGTACGCTGGTCTGGAATGACGCCAAGTACGGCCTCGGTGGTCTCCGTGACATGCTCCTTCAGAGTCTGGCTCCAGGCGCGATGTCCGTTGCAATGTAGAGCGGCGGCATCGATATTATGGCGTACGATGGTCTGGTATTCCTGCGATGAAACACCCGGCAGCGAATCGGATGGGGCCGTATGGGCGCAACCGAGCCATAGCAGACAGAGCAATAGTCCGGACCGCCGGATCGTCCGCAGGTCTCGGTCTCGAAGCCACATCAGGAGTCCTGAGCCAGCGCTTCTATCAATTCGTTAGCATCTTCGATTTTGGCATATCGATGGGAGCAGATGCCGGCTGGTGATCGACTGATCATGATCGGAGGATAGTCACATTGGTCGAGGCAGTTGCGGGGTACAATGTCGAAGCCTCCCTCGCCTGCGGTCGCTCGTGCTTCTTTGGTTTCGATCAGATGTTCCAGCAACGGGATCGCTCCGAACAACTGGCAACGACCGGCACAGATGGCGATGATCAGAGGCTCTTTCGCGTCGATGGCCAGGCCGGGATCAAATACCATGGCGGCGTAGGCGTGTGACACAGGAACATCCTTGGATGACGCAACCTCTTTCAACTTGTCGTGGGTCAAAATGCCGTCCTCGGAATGGCTACGAAGATCTTGCACCATCTGGAACAGACTCATCATATCCAGGGGTTCATGCGTGGGCTCGGGAAGGGGTGGTGGTTGATTCATTATATGCTCATTGGGTGTCTTCAGGCCGCGGAGTCGGGTCTGGATTTGTGGCGGGCTTTTCGGTGGTGGCGTTGATGTTCAGGGTCTTGGCGCAGAGGCTACTTATATCCATAACATGCTTGTGGAGCCGGTCTTTACTCGATCGGGAAACAATCGTGCTCCAGGTGTTTTTTTTGTCCAGATTGCTGCGTATGCAGCTGCATAGGGCATCTCGACTCTTCTCATTGGCCGCTTGTGGTTTTCGGCAGGTTTCGTCCACCCCATCAAGGAAGTTTTTCTTGAGGACTCCATTTTGGATGTCGAGTAGTTGAACGAGCAGGGCATATTTGCCGTTGCGATCATCCTGGGGCTGCTGGGGTCGCCATCCGGGTCGGAGCTCCGCGAAGCCACCGTAGACCTTGGTAAACTCTGTATAGGCTATGTGTTCTTCGAAGTTCTCTAAGATATCTACACAGATGGTGGCCGGGTCGAAGCCGGTAAGATTCGCAAAGGCTGGCGAGGTAGGACAGGCCTCCAGGAATTGCGACCGGATCCGGTCGGGGTAGGGTTGTCCCGCCTGTTGTGCGATCAGGGTAGGGCTATTACAACTCAAACCAAAGACGGTTAGCATCATTGTTAGCAGAGAGCGTCGGTACTGCCATCCCATCGTCCCACTGGAGCTATGCGCCGGCCGTATACGGCCCCCATTCAGGCGGCCTTGGGGGCCGCTTGAAAATTCGGTTTTATTGGCGATTCGTGACATGGTAGAAAACGACGTTGGCCCTGGGTCAACAGAAAGCATTGAAGGTATGGGTTCGAGGTTGCATCTTATCTGAACCATACAGAATTCAACAATCCATCAAATTTGCGTAGAATCTGCTTTGGAAAATGGATGGAGGAATTATGCATAGGACACTGGGTATAACTCGACTGCATTGGTTTGGAGCCGCCTTGCTTCTTGTATTGGTCGGCTGTGGTTCAAGTGATACCAACACCGATCCCTCCCCTTCGGACGTACTCCTGGGTCTGGAAGCCTGTGTGTTTAACGATAGCGGTGATGATTCCTGCACCGTTACCACTGTTGTTGATTTTGGTGAGCTTCCATTGCAGACCACACATCTCCGTCGCGTTCGTCTGACCAATACCACCGATGCGGCTGTCAGCCTGCAAGATACCATCGTTGCGTCTGGATCCATCATATTGGATTTTGTGGAGGATTCCCTGGCGGTAGAGCAGAGGGTGCTTGTGGCGACCCCGGTAACGTTGGAGAGCCAGGCCAGTATCGTACTTCATATCACCGTTGAAACGGGTGGGAACGAAGGACCCCTTCCAGCCGATTCCGTGGATATCGTAGGAGAGCGTGACGGAGAAGCCGCACAACCGTTTCGGCTCAGCCTGATCGGATCCGTTAAACGCTGTATCTCCGGCTATATTGATTGCGACTCCAACGAGGCCAATGGCTGCGAGACCGACCTCTCCAATGACATTGCGCATTGTGGGGAGTGCAACCGGGCTTGTGAGACCGAGTTTGGCGTTTCGGTATGTGTGGGCGGGGAATGCCAGGTGGAATGCGAGCCAGGATACACCGGGCCAACCTGTAATGTTGATATTGATGAGTGCATAGAGGGCAGTCATACCTGCCATCAGGAGGCGACCTGTGAGAATACGGAGGGTGGCTTTAATTGCACATGCGGGTCCGGCTACGAAGGCAACGGTTTTCTGTGTACGCCGGTACCAGCGCTGATCGAAACCGAGTTGAGTTCCGTTACGACAACCCCGGACCAACCGATTGATGTGATCTGTACACTTACCAATAAACATGGTGATCCGGTGGATCTGGTGGATCTGGTGGATGCGATCGATCTGGTGGTGTCAGAAGTAATCGCTGTAGAGCAGGTGGGCCCGGGTAGTTTTCGGGTGACGGGCACCGTGGCGGGAACCTACGAGGTGGCTTGTCGGCTGGGGGATATCGTGGATAAAGATCCCGTCAGCTTTAATCTCCTACCTGGATTGGCGCATAGCTGGTCTGTGGATGTTCCATCCCTTACATGCAATAAACCGGGCACCATTCTGGCCCTGGAGGTTGTTGTCTCCGATGTCTATGGGAACGAAATCGACGACCCAGGCTATTCGGTGACCACTACCCCACCGTCTATGCTTTCCGAATTGATCGCTGGGACGATTCTATTCGACCAGGAGGGGTCGTTCGATATGACTGTTGCCTATCTCGGCGAAGTGGATCCGGCTGGCACAATTGCGCCCGCGACTCTTGGTATGCATGTAGACGGGAGTCGGCCGAGCCTCGTGATAACCACGCCGGATCGTGCTGCGACTCTCGTGGGCGCGGCGGGCTCCGAGGTGACTATCCAGGGGTCGGTCGTCGATAGCGCCAGCCCGCTTGTTGGTCTGGAAATTAATGGGGTTGTTCAAGACGTGGCGGACGATAGTTCGGAGGCCTCGTTCAATGTGGTTCAGACCAGCAACTGGGGACTGAACATTATTTCGGCCTGGGCCGAAGACGCATGCGGTCAGAGTATTCGAGTCGTGCAATCGTATTTGCATAGCTCCGACTATTATGCGGCGTCGACCACCCCGGCAATACAATCGACGGTGTTACACGGTATCGTCGGTCGCTTGAATCAGGCCTTTATCGATGATCTAAATCCGTTTAATTCGACCGATATTGCCCATTTGGCCGAGGACGTAATGCAGAATACGGATTTGGATGCCATGCTTCCAGAGCCATTGGCGGTCAATCCGGACGGGGATGGTGACGGCTATATCGACTTCGTCAACCACAGTTGTGGTCTCTTTCCTATTACTTGGACCGAGACGAACCAGCGTACTGGTTTTCGTGCAGTAAAGACGGGCTTCTTAACCTATGGAGACCCCGTCATTGAGTATGTACGAGCCGTTGATGGGGGGCTGAAGATTGCGATGTATATCGATGATATCAGCCTGCCCTTGTGGATACACGGTCATTTAGACCTTGGTTGTGCTGGAGAAAATGGAGCAGACGTAAATGGATTTCTCGATGTCGACAAGATCAATCTTCTTGTTGATGCGGAGGTCTACCTGGAGAACGGGGAACCCCAGATCTCCACCTGTGATGAATGTGTCGAGGTGAGTTTTACGGGCCTTTATTTTGACATCGATTGGGGCATTTTGAATTTTATGGGCGGGGCTCTCGATGGTGTCGCCAACCTCATAATCGACCGATTCGAAGACAATCTTGCCGAGAAACTGAGTGAGACCGTGGCGGAGCAGTTGATTCCGAAACTCGAGGAGTTCCTGGGCCAGTTCCAGGTAGATACACAGCTGCCGCTTTTGCCCATGCTGGATGTCGACCTTTCCATTGCCTCCTCCTTTGATTATGTGGAGTTTTCGGGCCCCGCAGGGGCTGGTTACGGTACCCTGGGCCTGGGGACCCAGGTCTATCCTGCGACTCGTGCAGTGGGTATTCCCTTCACAGCCAAAGGTTCCATTCAGAAGGACGGCGAATTTCCTACCTTCAGCAGTAGTGGCTATACCTTTGGCGTAGGTCTATCCGACGATCTCATCAACCAGGTGTTCTGGGCCCTCTGGTATGGTGGGGGATTCAAGATTGAGGATGCCACCGCCCTGCTGGGACAAAACTTCTCCGATCTCGAGATCTCGGTGGAAGCTCTTGCGCCGCCGGTGCTAATGCCAGGCGACGACGAACATGAGATCTACGTAGGAGTTGGCGATGTCTATGTGGAAGCGGAGGCGACGTTAGCCCCCTTTGGAACACTGAACGTAGGTCTTTTCGCGTCCGTTATCGTGCCCGGTGCCATCGATGTGGATCCGACAACCAATGAGCTTATGTTTATTGTAACGGGGGAAACGGCAGTGCATGTGCAGCTTACGGACCTGAATGAGCTGGATGCTTTAGGTGACCTGCAGGCCTATTTCGAGGGTGTATTGGCGATGCTGACTCCCAATCTACTGGCGCAATCCATTGGGTTGATACCGCTACCGGTCTTTGATGTCGGTAATCTACTGGGGCTTCCCGCCGGCACGGTATGGGGCCTGGAGAATGCGTCGGCGACGAGGCTTTCGGACTATACCCGCTTTACGGGTAATGTCGGTGAGCAATAATAGACACGGCCTCCGAGAGCCCAGACTATCCGAAAGGCCTGGCTAATCGGTACCCAGCTCTCCGGTAGACAGGTCCGCGCCGTATCTCCAGATGGAGTAGAGACTGCGATCGATGGAACCGAAGTAGACCCGATCTCCGACGACGAGCGGGGTACTGTGGATCGTCTGGTCCAATCCCACATTATAGAAGAACAACTCCGAACCGGTCTCCGGATCCAGGGCGTAGACATTGCCTGCGGTTGTTCCGATATAGAGAACACCATCTTCGTCGGGAACCGGCGAGGAATAGGTGATTCCGTCCAGCTTTGTGCTCCAGAAGGTGCTGCCATCAAGTCCATCCAATTTATGGACGTATTTGGCGGACGATGCCACGTATAAGGAGTTGTCGGCGCCAATATGGGGTTTGCCCCAGATCTGCCCTTTGATCTCCACCTCGAAGAGACTAAGGCCATTCTTCTTTACGGCATAAAGCCAGCCATCGTTGGAGCCAACGTATACAGTGCCATTAAATCCAATCGAGGGAGACGACCATATTTCGTCGGCCGTTTCGTAACTCCATTGGATCCCGTCGGAGAAAACGGCATATAAGGAATGGTCCTGACAGCCCACGTAGAGGACACCTTCGTCCGAGATGGTGGGGCTCGATGAGATGTAATCGGGCAGCGTCTGCGTCCAATTGATACCACCGCTGTTGCGATCAAACTCGTAGATCACCCCGGAGTATGCCGCTAAGTATAGGGAGTTGTCGCGGATCACCGGAGTACCACCTGCGGGGGAATCGATGAAATTCGACCATCGAAGTCCGCCACCGGAGGTGAGAGAATAGACCGTACCGCCGAGAGAGCCGAAGTAGATGTTTCCATCGGCATCTACGGCCGGAACGTTTGTGATGCCTCCGTCTGACTGGAACTGCCATACTTCGGAACCAGACGGATTAACACAGTAGATCTTGCTCTGGTTGTTTCCGAAAACGACATTCCCGTTCGGGAGGACAGCGGCGGCACCCCAGATCTCGCCCAGAGTGTTGAACTCCCAGGCCAGGCGTCGATGTACTTCAATATTGTGAGCGATCTCAGTCAACTGCCCCAGCGTATCCTGAGCCTGGTACTGGACATAGATATTCTTGGGTAGCTCTTCGAGGTCCAGGAATAATGTCTCGTGCGGGACAGAGGCTGCAAAAGGTGGCTGGGTAAATTGCCCAACCAGAAGACCATTTGCTCGGAAGGTCACAGTATCAATCGAGCCAGAGTCGTCGACCTCAGCCTTCATGGTAAGGGGACCATCCTCAAAAAAGACTGTTTCCTCCTCTGTTGGAGAAAAGGAGAAGAATTCCGGTGGAGAATTGTCGAAGATGATCTCCGTCAGATCTTGCGCGGCGGCACCCGTATTGTCGGCTGTATAGGCTGCCACCATATGGGCTCCATCGTTGAACTGGGCGGTATTTATGGCCACAGAATAGGGCGGGATAACGTCGGTTGAAATGGTCAATCCGTCCACTTGGAACTCAACCCCGACAATGACCGCTCCACCCGTAACCGTGGCGGAGACGATGGCAAGACCGGAGAGGACATCGCCACCGGTACTCAGCTGTATGGAGAGATCCGTTGGATTTCCTGGATCCGTGGGAGGAAGCTCTGACGGAGTTCCCGAATCAGAGTCTCCTTGATTATCCGTGCCTGTTCCGTCCTTCGGAATCAGGACACATTCGAAGCTAGCGCGCCCCAGGTTGACACAAGTGTAACCAGGCGGGCATTCCGTGCCCGGCACACTACAATCGGCCGAACCATCTGTTGGGGTGCCATTGTCGGCTTGGATAGGTGGTCCGCCATTCCCATTGCCACCACAGGCACTCAACGACAAAATCAAGATCACAGTAGTGAAAATACGTATTTTCATTCCCAATCCTAAAAAAAAAGCCGGTGTGTTTCTCGCTTACTGAGAAACACACCGGCCATTCTATCGAAGTTCTCGGAAAGTAGCGAATCCTGGAGGATACCGGGATTCACGACCCGAGATTCTGCATTAACGCTCCAGTTTCGCGTGAGGTGCTGTGCGGAGGAATGCATCACCCAGAAGTACTGGGCCTGTGTCCGTGGTCGCGTACGCGGTCACGCCTACGCGGTTGCCTGCGATATGCAGGTCCGCTTCTTCACCTACACAGGGAATCGAGGTGATACCCATGGAGCTGATATGGCGCAGTTCGGATACATCCGAAACACCGTCGCTATTGGTGTCCTGCCAGAGCAGAAGGGAACCAAAGGCGGCATCCGCGTCGGTGATTTCACCGTCCGCGTTCATGTCCAGTTCCGCGAGTTGCGCGAAACCATCCGCATAGCCCTGATTTACGTTACCGAAGAGCTCGCTACCATTGTCGATCATGCCATTACCATCACGGTCATAGGCAAGGAACGCATCGTCAGGATGTACCCAACCAACGGCCTGGAGGCGATTGACACTCCACATATCGAAGTTCGGGCCTTCGAAGATACGGAGAAGCTCGATTCCGTCGTTGTCGAGGTCTACGACAATCGGGTCGGAAACGTTGCAGGGAACAACCTGGAAGACCACTACAGAAGCGAGCGCATGCTCATCTTCCACACCCTGCTCGACGGCTTTTTCGTAGTCGATCTGGGCTTGGCCATACTGGAATGCAGCGGCCTGGGTCGGGGCCTGGTAGTTTTCGCAAAGCGGCTCGGATTCGAGCTTAGCTGCCACAGCCTGAAGGGCATTCTGATACGCGGGGTCCAGCATGGACTGATCCACGTTGCAGACCTGAATCGGCGAACTCATGGTGGGATAATCCGCCACATAGCCATTGTTCAGGAGCCATTCATTGAACTGCTGCGCGAAGAGCTGACGTCCAACGATAGTACCTTTGGACGTGGCACTTTCTTTCACGGTGGGCTCTTTGTAGCAGGTGCCTTTGGCGCGAAGATCAGACCGTACGAGAATACGTTGTTGCTCAAGACCACTGATCGCTCCTTCTTCATACCAGCCACGAGCTTCGTCGATGAGCTCTGCGGGAATGTTGGCGGGGAGTTCATAGGAATCAAGCTTCTGGGTAAGCTCGGAATAGGCCTCAACCTTAGCAAGGTCGACCATATACTCGCAGGTAATCCCGCTCGGCTCGTAGTTGTCACCGTTGTTATAGAATTCTACGAATGGGCAGGTGGAAGGGGCCTCTTCAAGGATGGACCAGTCATTGAGCTCCGATTCAAAATCGTGGAGAACATCCAAGTCTTCGAGGACCAATTCTACTTCTTCGATATAATGCTCTCGCCCGACGTCAAGACCGATAGCAATCGCACCACGAAGATGGGTTACAACCTCAAGTTCCTGCTCACTGAGCTCGTCGAGGGTGACATGTTCCACCGGATCGGGGACCGGGTTTGTAGTGTTGTCATTCGGATCGGGGGTATCGACCGGATTTTGATTCGGATCCGTATTGTTTGGATCCGTGTTGTTGTTTTGTGTCGGATGGGTATTGTTCTGTGTGACATTTGGATTGTCGATTTCAACACCCTGTTCACTGCTTTCACAACCGATGGCGAAGACCAGCAGGAGAGCCAGGCCGGCCACGGTGAGATAGCGTATTAAGCTGTGTTTATTTGATAGCATGGTGAGCCTCCCTATAGATTCACTAATAGCTAGTTATTGGGTACGTTGAGCGAAGTCAGCGGAGCTCTGACTGCCCTGAATACCCGCATAGGAAAGCATCTCGTTCGACTGCGTCGAGCCGAAGATGTGATCCATGATATGTCGAGTTGTATCCGTCATGATACCGAGCTAGTCAGACCGGGGCGAAAATGCCCCAGTAGACCTATATTTCTGCAAGCCACGTGCCGAATGTCAATGCAAATCCTTGAATTCGTACAAAAAATCGCGATTATACCCCCTGTATGGGGTGGGGTAGAAGTGGGGTTTGCCCAGTAAAATGGGGATAAAACGTGTTTTGAACGGAAAAATCTAAAAAAAAATAAAAAAGTGATAAAGAGAAATTTATGCGCAACACCTTAAATTCATGTGATAACTGAGGTTTACACCAGATGGCCAAAATCGGGGTCTGAGCGCCCCGAAAAGGTCTATATTGCCCAGATTAGAGTCGGTATAGACCCTCCGCCGGCATCGCTCAAGATTCCGATTGGTTTGAGTCCTGCGGATTACCAGGCTACACTTCAACCATGGCTGGTCTTCAAATGCTTCGGTACGCGACCTCCTGGGCCTTTCGGTGCTGGAGTCATCCGGTTCATAGTCGATTTATGTTGTGTAGACTATGGCCCGCGATATGCGTCCTGGGGGCGTTGTCGGCGAGCTGCGGCAGCAGTGGAGGGGGCCAGGATAGTGAGATCATCTTCAATACGCCGGAAAAGTGGAACATCGATGCGGGGGGCACAACCGCCTGCATTGGCCCGGATATGTGCCCACCAGAGAAACCACTTTGCAATCTGAATACCAATCAATGTGTGCAGTGCTTCGATGATAATAACTGCTCGACGGGTCTGGTATGTGTACAATCTGTTTGTGCCTGTTTCCCCGGGGGTACGCATTGCCAGGGCTCCCAGGCGTGGGTTTGTAGAGCCGATGGGCGTGGGTTCGACAAGGAAGTCTGTCCGGCCCTGTGCAGCAACGGACAATGTGTCGAATGTTCGGCCGGCCAGTTGGGCTGCAAGGACGGCAATGTCGCGTTATGTGATGCGAATGGGAACCTCGAGCAGATCGTAGATATCTGTGAGAATGGTTGTGTCGCTGGTGTATGTGGCGCTTGTTTCCCGTCGGATGCTCGTTGTATTGAGGACAAAGTAGAGATTTGTGCTGCTGATGGGAGTGGCTATGTCTTTGAACGAGATTGTTCGGACGAACCGGGTGGCAAGGTCTGTGTGCAGGGCCAGTGCCTTGATCCCTGCTCCGGCGATTTAAAGAATTTCAGCAATGTGGGCTGTGAATACTGGGGTGTAGATCTGGACCAGGCCGATGCGGCCAGTCATGGGAGTCCCTTTGCCTTTGTTGTGTCCAATGTCGGTAAGGAACTTCCTGCCCATGTGACTGTACTTCGAGCTGGTGTGCCCATCGATGAAGTCGACATTGGCCCCCAGGAGCTCCATATATTTGAGCTGGCACCCTATAATGTAGATGGTTCCATGCGCGGTATGCGCAGCTACCAGATCACCTCCGATCGCCCCATTATCGCCTACCAGTTCAATCCACTTGAAAATGTATTGGTCTACAGTAACGATGCGTCGTTGCTGCTGCCGTTAAATAGTCTGGGGACGACGTATCGAGTGTTGGGATGGCCAGATCTGGGCTCGTGGCATGGCTATGTGACGATCGTGGCAACTCGCGACAATACGGATATCACCGTTACGGTGACCGCAACGACCCTGGGTGGGCCGGGGGTTCCGGCCATGAACCCGGGAGATGTTTATACAGCTACCCTGCAGGCCTTTGAAGTCTTGAATATTGAAACCAATGGGCGTGGCCAGGACCTGTCTGGGACGACGATTACCGCATCGAAGCGCATTGCCGTCTTTTCGGGGCACGAGGCCTCCTACGTCCCCAAGGAAGCACCCTGCGGCGGTGGGGTCTGTACGTTTACACCGGTTATGGAATGTGAAACGAATCTCGATTGCACCGGCCCATGCTGCGCCGATCATCTGGAAGAGCAGTTGATTCCAGTGAGCGCCTGGGGAAAAA
>CAUZEG010000006.1:0-53560 GCA_963578775.1 Myxococcales bacterium | reverse complement strand
GGGTAGACCGATAACCTGTGAATTCACCCCGAAGCCGGGGACGACCAGGTCGGTGAATCCGTCAAGATCCAGATCGGCGAAGATGGGAGCCCATTTCGTTCGAAACGCATTCCGGTCAAAAGGGGTTTCCGTTGAGGCTGCTCCTGGCACCACTGTGTATTGATTTGTATCGGCGTCGTACTCGTGCATGATGCTCGGGCCGATGGATGAATGGTAGACCAGAGGGGCTTTTCCGGGACCCGGTACGGTGATATCAAGGCCCATACCGTGCCTGGCAAGATCGTTCGGGATCAGTTCAGAGATGATGTTCTCGATGACGGGTCCCGAGACATCCGGTTCCGCGTTGAGGATGACATCTTTATATTCGTTGTAGCCGTAATCCTCGGAGATCCACACTTCGGCGCTTTGATCGTTGTCGGTGTCGAAAAGAAATAACGTATTGGCAAACGGGGTGCTTGAAGGGATCCTCTGTACGTCGAAAAACCGGCCCCCTCCGTCATTCAGGAATAAGAGAAGATCCTCCGGTGGGGTCGCAAGCCCGAAGGGAATACCGTCGGAGAGAACCCGTTGGGGCGAAGCGAGGATATCGGGGTGACCGTCGTGATTCGCATCCCACATTACAATTCCATACGCGTCGACCGACTGTGTGGTTACGATTCGAGCCTGGGTTACGTCATCAAAATCTCCATCACTCCGCCCTTTTAGATAACGAAAGGGGCGTCCAGGCGACGGGGTTGGAACGAGCACATCCTCGATCCCATCAGAGTCCAGATCCGCAATGATTGCCGCCATCACATTGGGGATCATCTCGTGGCTTCCTGAAACATCAGAACCGCTGGAAATGTGGATTATGCGGCTGCTCTCCAGCTGAAAGGCGGCGGCTGAGACTGGTATGGGGACGACCGGCTTGAATATGTCGATAGACTCTGTATAGACCCGGTACAGACGAAGGTCCGCCCCGGAGGCCGCCCCCTTCACCCCCAATTGCATGTCGAGAGCGGGCCAGGCGGAGATTTGACGTTTTCCGAGCGGAGCATTCCAGCCCGCCAGGACCAATCCACCGGGCCAGAGTAGGCCGAGAAGGCATCCGAGGATCGGTATTATTCGCGGGTGATAACCGGGCATACTACCAACCTGCGCCGTTACAGAAGAGATCGGGATGGCAGATATAACCGGGCGAGGGAATACCGGGCAGATCGGGCGGGGCCAGACAACAGGCCTCTTCTCCGAAATCGGCCAGACATTCGGTAATCACGTCAGGATCCGGGTCTCCATTCGGAAGTAGATCTGGTTCACAAGTGCGAGTGCAGATCATGTCGAAGGCCAGGGATTCACAGCTGTATCCTTCGGTACATAATAGGCCTTCGCAAAATCCTCCCGGATCGACCACTTCGATGGATCCCGGGTCTTCAATGATATCCTCAGCGGTGTCAGAGGCCTCTTCGGTATCGATATCGTCGACGGTGTCGCTTGTATCCAGGAGTCCGCCATCTGTGTCTTCCAGGGTGTCCGATTCGTCGGTAAGCACGACGTCGGGGACATCCGACGCGTCGGTCCCATTGTCCGATCCGAGATCTGTGGGGCCGTCATCAGTATGGGAAACCGGGCCGAGATCCAGTGTGGGCAGTTCGGGCAGGCCATGATGCGCGAGGACGCCGGTAAGTTCATATTTACCAGAGAGAAGATTCCCGCCCAGTCCCAGTACACTCTGTTGGTGGATGGTGATGCCATGAAAGGCGTCAAGAGTGGGAACATCGGCGTCGTCGAAAGAGACGCCAAAGTCAGAACTATGACCAATATAGCCATTACGACCTGCAACCCAGAGTCCTCCCTCCGGATCAAAGGTGATCCCCATCAGACCAGGTAGTGGTTCTTCGGTTTCGATCTGTTTCAATTCGGAACCGTCATACCGAAAAATAGCTCCCTGGGCAGCACCGCCCACTGCGTAGACGTTGCCATCCGGTCCGCCGATGACCGTCACGATATTGTCTGTGATTCCAGAGGGCTCAAAATGTGCACCGGATTCGTCGATGACGAGGAACTTGCCCTGTTGCCCCACCATATAGATGGTGCCGTCGTCATCCCCCCAGACTTTTAAGAGCGCTCCGCCCCCGGAATCGGGCAAGTCGACCTCTTGCGGTTCGCCGTTGATAATCCGCCATGCCAGCGGGGGAAAATCGGGCAACTTTGGGCGCCCCCCAACGATCCATATATCGTCCGATGAGGCACCCCAGACACCGGCAAGAGCAGCGGTCGTGCCCAGGTCTTTTCGGGTCCATTCCCCATCCAGATAATGAAGTGCTGCCCCTCCTTCTCCGACGGCCCAGACGTCGTTACGCGTGATTCCGTGTACCCACCACAACATATGGTAATGGGGTACATCGTCACGAGTCCAGACCCCATCGCGAAGCCATAGAACGGCTGCGTTCCCGGGGGTGCCGCCGACGACGATCAGTTCATCACCAAAAGACCATGCGGCGTTCAAGGTGCCATCGACCAAATCTTCGGCCGTCAGGGTCCACGGGTTTACCTCCAAAAAGGGGTTTGTTATCGGTGGGGATTCCCCACCACAACCCAGCGCGGCCAAAAGGCAGCAAAAAACCAGGCCTAAACGCCCCACACCTGTAGGGGATCTTGTGCTTCCAACCTCAGTCATCGGTACATTGTGTCGTGCCGGGACCCAGAGTTCAAGAAACCCGCTGCCGAGTATGAAGACCCGGCTTCAGGACCCGCCAGAGAAGGAGCGTAAGAAACAAGATCCAGAAGGGGTGTGAAATATGGGTCGGCACAGTCGCAGTGGTACAACCAGTCGATTGTCCGACTCGGGGGTCGAGCTTGATGGCAGCCGAGTTTTGATGGGTTTCTTCCACGTCTGGGGGGATGGGTGGATAGGTGGTGCCGATGGGGTTGAGGGCTTTTCCTTCTGGAAAAAAGATGTCCGGGACTTCGTAGTCGGGTTTTTCCACGGACCGATAAGCGAACCCTCCAGGTGGGTAGGAAAAGAACTCGTCGCCGACCCCGGTATCTTCGCCGTTTGCGTGAATCTCGATTTTCGCCAGAGCAAATCCTTCTGGCGGTGTATACAAGCCAACGAAAAGACCGCGGCCAGCATATCTGATTGGAGTGGTGACCTCGCCGGTTACCGCGAAAAGAGAGAGATTTGTGGAGGCTCCTATCAGGTTTCCAGCCGCATCTCTCGGGAAGACGATTACCGACATTGCGCCTCCACCGCTGGGTGAAATCAACAGCAGGGTGTTGTCGGCATCTACGGGTGGGCTTTCGAGGGCCTCATCGACTTGAAGGAAGCCGGTAATGCCCGTTGGTTGGTCAGCTATCATCAGTTCGCAGAGATGCTCACCGGGCTCGGTCCCGGCCCGAACGAAGAGTCGAGCCATCGTCAGGGCTGGTAAATGGTAGGAATAGGGGTAGACCTGCTCAACTCCCCCTTCACATTCGATAGTGATTTCGTAATTTTCGGCCTGCGTGATCAGCTTGTCATGGATGGTTCGCACGACGAATCCAACGGGGGCGATGTCGCGGCCATCGGCGTGAATATAGGCCACTGGGAATAGCCAACCACGTTCTGGATCGAGCTCGGCTAGGAGTTGCTCCGGCGTCTCTGGGAACGGAAGCAGATGTTGGTTGAAGGTTAATTCGCCCAGGCCACCGGTCGTCATATCCAGATGTAGGGTTTCGTTTTTGAGGCTCTCGACCAGGACTTTGATATAGGTATCGCGAAGGCGGACCTCTGGTGTATCGGCTCCGCTGCCTCCTTCGTACGTACCGACGGCTCCGAGCTCGAAGTCATTGGTCGGACAGCGAGGGCCGTTCATAATGAACTGAAAGATAAGCTGTTCCTCTACGTTGTCTGCGGCTGGATCTCCCTCTGGATCTTGAACGGACTGGATCCGGGTCGTCACGATTTCACAGGGCGTAACGGTGGGGCCAACACTGGCATCAAAATAATCGATATCGTCACGGTGCACGCGCACGTGGACTTCCGTACCTATCGGTGGCAGCTCCACCGGCAACAGATAAACGTGGGGTTCCAGCTCCTCCAGCTCGCCTGTTACGATAGCTCCCATCACGGTGATTTCAGGGGCGTTGGCGCCCTCGAGATCGTTATCCATTTTCAGCCAGACATAGCCGGGTGCTCCGGCTGGTAAGCCTGCGGGTGCGACTTGTATATTGGCCCTGGGCCCATCAAGAGGTACCTGGAGACGGATTCGATGGGAAAAGACGTCTCCCGCGACTTCGGCCGCGATGCCAAAATTGGAACCGGGTTCGATTTCCGGCCAAGGCACGATACCCACATGGACATTTAATTCCGGGTCACAGGGGGCCGGTAGAACGGTCGTGTCTTCGGCTGTGATTACGTGCAGGTTGACGGTTTCTGTGCTGCACCCCGCCCCGCCATCGGTTTGTTGAACCGGTGCCACATGAACCGTCAGTCCCTCCATGGCGTCTGGCTCCGAGGCGATCTTGAACCAGTCGGGCTCGGTGATGGTGACGCCTTGATCTACCGCAAGCTGTTCTACGGTCTGGGTATAACCAGATGGCCATTCCACGACGGCCGTCGTGGGTCCGTCGCAATCACCGACCCCTACGTGAACCATCCCACGAAAGCAGCCCTGGCTCATTACGCAATCCTTGATCAATCGACGCCATGTGGATTGCTCTGCGTTGGCGTCTCCAGGTGTTAGATCCGTTCCGCAGATAATCTGGACTTCGCCACCGGTGGCTCTGGGTGCTGATACGGTACTGTCGAGGGTGATTGTTATCCCATGCCCGAGCGGTGGAAGAGTATTCATCATCAGTAGAGGATCACCAGCAACGGTCCAGCCAATGACGTCCATTCGCCCGTCACTGTCCATATCCAATGGTTCCACGGCTCGAATCCGTTTGGTCTTGAGGTAGCCATCACTGTTGGGCGCAGCCAAAAACTGTCCATCTTCTTCAAGGCGGAAAACCAGGAGTCCTTCTGCCAGGGCGTCGGGAAGTCCGATTACAGCCGCGCCGACACCGCGGCCGGCCTCTAACAGATCGGTACGGCCGTCAAGGTCGAGATCCAAAAATACCGGGCCCCATTTGGTTCGGTAGGCGTTCTTGTCGAAGGTGCTCTGGGTTCCATACCCGCCCGGGACCGTATTGAACTTGCCCGTTTCGGCGTCGCGTTCGTGGGATACCCCGCTTCCGATGGAAGTATGGTGCAAGAACAGTGGAGCACCAGGATAGAGATATGCGGCATCAAAGCCCATACCCATTCGGCCCAGATCTGTATTGATCAGCTGTGGGTAGATATCTTCGATGATCGGTAGGCCGCTTGGATTCAGGTCCACCGTTTTCAGGGTATTGTCCCGCTGGCCACCAAAGCCCAGATCATTGGAGCTCCATGCTTCGGCAAGATGGTCACCGTCGAGATCAAAGAAAACAATGGCATTTGGATAATTCGAGACCGTGGGGAGGGTCACAAAATCTCGAAAGAAACCGTGTCCATCGTTGATGAACAAAACGTAGGTCTGCGGTGGTGTAACGGTCCCAAATGAAATACCGGACTCCAGATCTCCCAGGCCCATAGCTATCACATCAGGATGTCCATCCGCGTTGGCATCCCACAGTGCAATGCCATGATAATTACGTCTTTCCACCGACGCTACCCGAGCGATGGTCACATCCTTGAACCCACCGTCGGGTAGACCTTTGAGGTACACGACTGGAAGACGCTCCTTGGGGCCCGGGACCAGAAGGTCGATGATTCCGTCCCCATCCATATCTTCAGCGATCACCGTCATGACCGTGTCGTCTACCGCATTCGAGGCAAGGGCCACGGGGTAGTCCATGGGCACGTCATAGATCGCGATTGTCTCAAAGGCCAGCCCCGAAGCGGGTACTGGCAGAATCGGTGCCATGACCTCGACTTGATTGGGAGTCAATCGATAGAGCCGAATGCCTTCACCCGCGCGTTGCGGTCCGATGCCCATCTGCCAGTTGGGGTGGCCGAACCAGACCGAGGGGGGAAGTGTGCGAATGGAGAACGGGTTTGCCCAGGTTCCAGCTTCTGCTGTCTGGCCTGGTATGCCCAGTAATGCAATAGCCAGAATGGCAAATACAATGCGAGCACACGTGGATTTGTTCTTAATTAGATCGCACATACCAATGCTATGGATGCCTGATTTGAGCCCAACAAAACCTACCAGCTGCGGCTTCGCGATTCAACCATCGGCACCAATCTTCATTTGCCGGATTGCACCACCAAACCCCTGTTTCTCCAGGGCTGGTATAAGCTCGTTCTGACCCGCCTCGGTACAAATATGGCCGGAACCGCGAACATAGGCGACGCGCTCATTATAGATTATGTCGACCGCTTTTACTCCCCGGACAGAGCCCAGGGCACGTTTGACCTTGGGCGGACAAGCCTGCGAGCACATCATCTTCTCCACCGTAACCATCACTTCGCAATAGGCGTCGTCACTCATTCGCTTTGGTGTTGGACTGGTACATCCTGCGACAAGGACCGCGACGGCGATGGTTCCTAGTATGATTGATTTCATCCAATGTGCTCCCAGAACCCTTTCATACCGCAGGAATAAGAAAGCGTCGATCCGATCTTGCCAGCTAGTGACTAAAATCGCAGTTCGCCTTTCGGCAGTGGTAATTGATCGGGCATGAGCAGTTTGGATAACAGCGCATCCCTCTCGGCGTCAGAGGCATATAGCGTTGTGAACCGAACGATGTGGTCGGTGACTTTGCGTACATAGTTTCGACTTTCGTGCGCACCGATCTCTTCGATGAACATATCCATGGAAAGTCCCTTATTACTGGGCATGGTCAAATACTCGGCGAAGCGCAGAGGTCCACCGTTATAGGCGGCGATTGCGAGAGTAACATTCCCACCAAATTCGGTTCGTAACGCGTCCAGATACCAGGCGGCCTGGCGTAGGGCGATACCGGGTTCAAAGAGCTGACTGGTATAGAACTCACCCATTGGAAATCCAAGCCGTTGGCTTATTCGCCGACCAGTCCGTGGCAAAATTTGCATAGGGCCACGTGCTCCAGCATGACTGGCTGCGAACTCTTTGTAGCGGCTCTCTTGAAGCATATGGGCCAGCAGCCACCAGGGGGAGATGTCGTGCAGCTCTCCTGCTGCGATCGCCAGGTCCAGATAGGCCGGTGGGAATACGCCGCGTAGAGTGGCGTCGTCAAAGCGTGTCATACGTTGAACCCAGGCGACCTGGCGGAAGCTCGCTTTCTTGGCCCGTTGTTTCCAGCGATATCCCCAGCGCTCCAGCCAGAAATCCAGTCCAGCCACGATCGCATTGCGACGGCTTACGCCCATGGCCTTGATGAGTTTGTCTTTGACGGAGTGTCTTTTCGCGACATTGCGAGCGATGGACGGGAAACCGGCAGCGGCAACCCGTTGGATCTTGCGAAGGGACTTACGAAGATTGGCATCCTTCACGGTCTTGACCCATACGGTCAGATCGGGTCGTTGGGGTAGAGCCAATGGGAATCGATTCGGATCGCGGGCCGGAATCGGAGCTCCTCCGGAGAGCCGGGCCGTCAGAGTTGATCCCAGAAAGCCGTAATAGCTGTAGGGTGCCGTCTGTGCCAACCTCTTCAGGCTTTTTCGTGCCTTGGGAAGGTTCTTTTCCTGGAGGTAGGAGGTAGCCGTCCAATAGCGGACCTTGTCCGACACCAGGAGTTTGGGGCTTTTGAGAAGGCTGGCCCAGATCTTCCGTGCCTGGGCGTAATCTCCACGGCGGTAATGAGACCAGCCATAGAACCAACGCCATTTATTCGCCTTGCCATAGGGCCCTTTTACGAAAGCCTCAAGCTCTTTCGCGGCATTATCAAAGTCGCCCATCTGGTGAAGAAGACGACCGATCTGATAGGTCGCCCGAACCCGATGATCGCCCCGCGGCCAGCGTTTCCGGTACTTTCGCATATGGCGGGAGCCTCGGCGGTAGTTCTCGAGATTTCCCTCCATAAGACCTCGTCGATAATACGATTCGGCGGCGAAGTTTTTATTGGGCCCTTTTTCGGCGGTTTTCAACTCCTGATATGCGGTCGAATATTCCTTTCGAAGTCGCATTCGAATAGTGGCCAATCGGAGCAGAGCTTCCTGACGTAAGCTCGGATCCGCGCTCTTCGTGAGTTTTGTGTATGCATCACTGGCCAGATCATAGGCACGGTCTTTGTAGAGCTTTCTAGCTCGCTTCAGTTGTTGCTTTGGGCTGAGTCGATTCAGGTCGAATCGTTGCAGGACTCGTCTTGCCTGAAAGGTGCCGCCATGATGGATGATAAGATGCCGACGTATTGCCTCTTGTCGCCGGGGTGGTAGGTGGCTTGCGAGGAGTTCCAGAACTGCCGGCTTAAAGGCGACGGCTCCTCTGGAGCCCTGGCTCTTAAGGTCGTTCAAAATCGAGATACCCTCGGTCACACGACCGGGGGTCATGCATAGGCTCCGGGCTCGGTGAAAAAGAGCCTCGTCTCGAAGAAGATCGGGTAGGTCTTTTGAAGCAAGCAGCAAAGAGCTGGCACGTAAGACCTGTTCGTGATCGTTGATGGTCGTTGCACTTCGCAGCCATACCAGCTGGACCACTTCCGAAAGATACATGGGTGGGGCCTCGGTCAGAGAACCGAGTATCTCAAGGGCTTTTTGTGGCTGGCCCTTGGCGAGCAAGGCGCGTGCTCGCAGAATACGAATTACCGATCGTGTGCCTTCGATGGGAGGTGGGTGTCTGATCAGCGGGGAGAGAATCTTCAACGCTCCGTCGGCATGCCCCACGCGAACGTGGGCCGCAGCTTTGGCAAGGGTATCCCAGATGGGAACAGGAGCGGCGCGACGAGGTCCTGCAACGACGGTGGATACGGTCAAGCAGAGGACAACCGTCAGGATGAGAGCGGATCTTTTCATGAAGGAAGGGCGGGGCTATGGTTGCTCAGTCAGGAAGTTAACGGCAATCTCGTAATTCGGTACTCGACCTTTTGCGGTTCGAACCTATATTGAAACACATCGGCTCAAAGGACTGTTCCCGTAATATCCAGTGGTACAAAGTTTAGGCGACGAATGGCGAGTGACTATTACGAAACTCTGGGTGTATCCAAAACGGCGGATGCGGCCGAGATCAAGAAAGCCTACCGGTCCCTAGCTCGGAAGCTTCATCCTGACAAAAACCCAGATGATCCCACGGCAGCGGAACGCTTTAAGTCTATCAATGAAGCGTATGCCGTATTGTCGGATCCAGACCAACGGCATAAGTATGATGCCATGGGAAGCACCGCGTTTCACGATCAGTTCAACGCGGATGAAGTGTTCCAGAATGTGGATTTTAGTCAGGTTTTCGCGGATCTGGGTTTACACGGTTTTTCGCCTAACTTTGGGTTTGGAGCCGGAGGTTTCTCGGCCGGTCCGCGTGGTCAACGGAGGAGACCGCTGCCCCGAGGTCGTGATGTGCAACAAACCCTGGAAATCGGATTCGAGGAAGCCATACTGGGTGCGGAACGGTCGGTCCGCATCACGTTGCCCGATGGCTCGTCCGATTCTGTAGATGTGCAGATACCAGCCGGGGTGGACACGGGACAGAAATTACGTATTCGCGGACGTGGATACCCGACTGCTCCGCGAGGTCCTCGTGGCGATTTGTATCTCAAAGTTAAAGTAGCGGAACACCCAAGGCTGAAACGACGAGGGAAACAAATCGAGGTTGAAGCTTTCGTGCCGATTACGACGATGTTGCTTGGCGGAGAAGTGACTGTAGAAGGACTTGATGGAAGCCACACGGTAAAGGTGCCAGCCGGAACATCACCGAACACTCGTTTACGGCTTCGGGGTCATGGGGTTCCGGGCTCGAAGAAGGGAGAGAAGGCAGGCGATCTCCACATTATTCTGAATCTGGACTTCCCGGACAAACTTACAGCGGAACAGAGGAAGGCTATCGAAGCCCTTCGCGATAAGGGTTTGTAGGCGCTATACCGATTGGAGGCCGATTCGTTTGGCGGTTTCTGCCACACGCGCGCGAACATCCTGCTCGCGGACCCGGGTCAAGCCATGGTCTTGAACAATAGGTTTCGCACCTACAAAGACCTCGCTAATAGCCGTGGGTTGTAGCGCATACACAATATTTCGAAGCAGGTGGACATCGGGCTGCATGGAGAGATCCGAGAGGTCAAGAGCCACGAAATCGGCCAGTCGGCCGACCTCGATTCTCCCCGCTTCCAGACCACAGAGATCGGCACCACCTTCGGTTCCCAAACGGAACGCGGTTGGTGCATCGAAGGCGCTCCCATCCGTTGCGATTACCTTTTGGAGCAGCGCAGTCATACGCATTTCCTCGAAAACGCTCACGCGATTATTAGAGCATCCTCCGTCGCTTCCCAAGGCCCCGCGCATGCCCTTTGCTATCATCTGGCGCAGAGGGGCGGCGCCGTCGCCCAGGAACATATTACTGCTTGGGCAATGAAGGACCCCAGCACCCACCTGACCCAGGGCCGATAGATCTTCATCGGGCAGATATACGCCGTGGACAATACATAGATTTTCGTTCAGGCAGCCCAGTTGCTGAAGATACCCCACGGGAGTTGTCCCGGACTGTTCGCGGATCGCATCGACCTCAAAGAGCTCTTCTGCCAGATGGAGGTGCCAGGGCAGACCGAGCTCCACCGCGATACCGGCTCCACGTTGAATCATCTCTGCGGAGGCTCCATGGGGAGAGTGAGGCGCGGGAAGTATCGACACATCGGGTGCAGAGGAGAACATCGTATGTAGTTCTCGGAAGGCTTGTTCTGCCTCATCCGGAGTTTCTCGGAAACAATCTGGGGCACCGTCCCAATCGTAGAAGGTTCGAGCCAGCACCAGCCGGATCCCGACGTCGCGGGCGGCCTGGATCACGGCCAGATCAGTTTCGATTCCTTGCCCGTGCACATAAAAGAAATCGCATACGGTGGTCACGCCCATACGAGCCATCTCGGCAAAAGCAAGAAGGGCACCGGTATAGACGCCCTCCGTTCCCAGATGTGGCGCATATCGATAAAGGGCCTCATCACGCCAGACGAGAAATGGGCGATCGTCGGCTACCCCTCGGAGGAGAGATTGGAAACTATGGTTGTGTGCGTTGATGGTTCCGGGCACCAGGATCCGATCCCGAAGACGGATTATTCGGGCGGTTTCAAGCCCCTCAACCTCCTCTTTCGGACCGATCTGTTCGATACGATCATTTTGACATAGGATTCCGTCGCCCCAGACAATACGGAGTCCATCCTCGACATCAGAATCCGGAACCAGGATGGCGTCGGGCTGAAAGAAGATCTTCTGGGGGGCGTTGGGTGGTCCCTCGTCCTGACGGTCCATGTATTTGTCTCCAACTACTTGCGATCCGTACACTACGTCGTATCGTTAACATTATGTGCAACACAAGCAACCCTCGGTTAGAATCGTACACATGACCACTACAGATCGTCCCAATACCCCGGTACTCCTTCGTGGAGATGTGCTCAACTGGCTTCGTCCGGAGTGTGTATTACGACCCACAACGAGCGCAATAAGCCGACGAGCACGCGTGGCGCTGCAGGCGGTTGATCTCGGTCGTGTAACCTTATCGGAATCATTCCTGCGAAAAGTTCTGGAGCGATTGGTTGAACACCCGGCTCCGTCCGAACTAGATGATATCGTCATCAGTTTGAAGGGGACCGGACATCATGAAGTACCCATGTGGCCCTACCAGGCAGCCGGCGAGTTTATTGTTCCGCTGCCGCAAGAACGTCCGATTGTTAGCTGTACGGCGGCGGGTGTTCCAGGCGGTGCTCTGGCCGTGTTGGCCGTTGAGGCCGGTGATGAAAACGAATCCGATACGGAGAAGCATCAGTGGAAATTGATCTGGTTTGATCGCACCTCTGCCATGGTTGAGTCGGTGGTCGCGCTGGAGCGCGGCGTGTCGGGCCCGACGTTGATGGCCCTTGGCTGTGAGGAGGAGGCGCCGCTCGCAGTTATCCATGGCGACCGTCTTATCCGATTTGATGCGGCCGGCCGACCGGATGTGCGGGAAGTACCATTCTTTGGTGGAGACGGCGGGGTCGAGGTTACTGCGGCGTGCCTGCATCCGGATACGGCAGAACTGATTATCGCGTTGTACGAGGATGATATCACCCATGTATTGCGCGTTCGGGATGATGGAGTTCCTGTGCCCTTGATTCGATACCCGGGGCAAATCAACTATTTTGCCGTGGGTCCAGGGCTGATCGTGGGACTGGGACTACGGGATATTATTACCGTTGATCTCGAAGCTGGCCAGACCGCATTACGGGATCTGCATCCCTATTTTGCGGACCATCCATTCCAATCGCGAAGTACTGCGGTGGTTTGTCCGGATGGATCTGTATTGGTCCAGGAGGGCCGTAAAGTCTTGCGGCTATCCTCCGATCTTCGGCTTGTGGAGACCGAGTATCTAATGGAGCGGAGCGAGGAAAGCCTCAGTATCGATGATTTCACACTGATCCGAACGACGTTTTTCGCCGGTTCATCGTATCTTCGCGTAGCGACCGACGAATATCCGGTGCCCTGACGTCGACTCAGCTCTCGGGCTCGTCCTGGGGATCGTTTCCAAACAGCCCCCGGATCTCCTCATTACCATCACCAAGCTCCAAATCGTCGAGGAATCGATCTTCGATGTCGGGGATGACCTCCTCAAAGATGGGATCCGGTAGCATTTTGTGGACCGTGGTCTGGAGATCGCGAGCTTTCTCCGGCGGCGGATCACATTGCATATAGGCCTCAAGGGCAAATCCTCGATTGGGATTGTCTTTCTCGAGGACTATCTTTCGAAGGAAGGGGAGCGCAGCACGTAGCTTCCACCATTCGACCGCTTTAATCGCTTCAAACTGTACGGCCAGACGAGAATCCTCAAGGTGTTTGATAAGGCGCTTTCGATAGAGCTTGTCCAGACCACTACGTCCCATAGCGAATAATGCACTGACCTGTGCACTCTCTTCGGGTCGTTGGTACATCTTCTCCACCAGTTCGGCGACCTCTGGACGATAAGCGAATGAGCCAAGGGCCTCCAGTCCGCGTCTGCGTACCTCCAGATCGGTATCATCCGACCGTACCAGGGAAAAGATGCGGTCATAGACATGTCGAGCCAGAGTGATGTCTTGAAGCTCTTCGGGCGTATAGGGGTCGGGCCGGAAGTCCGCCTCAAGCACCCCTTCTTCGCTGGCTGTGTCCAGGAACCGTCCGAGTCCGATACAAACAAGTCCACGGGCATGGGCGTCGGGTTCGTGTTCTAGAGTGCGCTGTAGGAACGGAAGTACACGTTTGTCCTGCCAGAATTCCACAAGCGCACGATACGCCTGACCACGCACTGCCGCCGAATCATCCCGGCACAAAAACAACAGTTCACCAACGGGATCTTCCGATTCGGATAGGTACGCTTCAATCTCTTCAATTCGCGTGAGATTTTGCGATTCAGTTCGTTCGTTTCGGCGGCTAACCAAGGAAGAGGTCCTCTTGCAACGTTTGAGGCGTTGTATCCAATGGGCAGATGGTGTCAATCAAAGCATGAGTTGCGCCCGTTTTTTGGGGTGATTATCGAGTAGACCCGGTTTTACCCATGTGGTGATTTTGGGCCTATTCATGGGCTGTATTGGCTATTTTTTTGTTCGCCCCAGGCGTGTCTTTATGGACGTGGTGACGACCGGACCGAAGTACAAGCCGACCACAAGCGCGAAAATCAGGTATAAGAACAGATTGCCGAAACGAAGAAAGGGACTGTCTCCAATGAGCGGTCGAAAGGCGAAAACCTGACTGGTGGCCTCGAAGACAGGGGTCCGGTTGGAGATGGTGCCCCGCGGATCGACGAGTGCGCTGATCCCCGTATTGGTCGCACGAACAAGTGTACGACGGGTTTCCACCGCCCGAATCGCTTGCGCCATGAGATGAAGTTCCAGAGCCGCCGTATTACCGAACCAGACATCATTGGTCAGATTCAGGATGAAGTCGGGATTTGTGTGGCGGATATCCGAACGTGTACCGGCTGGAAAGATGGTCTCATAACAGATCTGGGCGATAAATCGGTGCTCGCCTATCTGGAAGACGCCTGGACCTTTACCGGGTCGCATTCGCATCAGAGAGCGAAACCGCTTTTGCGCTCCAGGCACTAGCGATCGAAGGGGTAGTGTTTCACCAAATGGGACCAGACGTTGTTTGTGGTAGACCTGAGTTGAGCCGTCCGGATCGATCAAAATCGCACTATTATGTTGTCCTTCGGTGGGAGATTGCGTCAGAGCTCCAACGAACAGGGGTGTGGCTCCGCGTTGGATATCGGCAACAAAGCGGGTGGTTGCACGATGGGAGATGGGAAGCTTTTCCGATGGGCTCTGCTGAAAGAAGAAAGGAAACCCACCTTCGGGCCATACGATCAGATCCAGATCCCTGGGCAATAGTCCGTGCTGGGCCCAGGTCTGCTCTAGAATTCTTTGGCGAGTTGTTTCACTGGCGTGCATCTTGTCAACGGCGTGGATCATGGGCTGGACGATCCCAATACGGACGATGGTTCCTTTCGATGTGGGTTTATATTGGACCCAGCGCATGCCACCGTAGGCCAGGATCCCGCTGAGTACCAGACCGATGGTTATTGCGATTCTTTTGAGGTTGCCTCGATCCAGCGGGCCATGCGGGGGGAGTCGACGCGCCAGATATGCGGCGGTGAATACCATCAGAAACGACAGTACGTGTACGCCCCCAAGATCGGCGAGCTGTAATAGAATCGGGCTACGATAGAGAGCGTTTCCCAGGTACCACGGGAACACCGACGGCCAGATGGCTTCCAACAAACAGAAAAGGCCCGCCGCGATCAATGAGAACCGTAAGGGTCCACAGTCGTGCCCAAGCCGGCCAAGGCCCCATAGGAAGACGCCCCCCATCAACCCGTGGAATAGAGCATAAAGGAGGAGGATGAGTAGGCTCAGCCCTTCACCTACCCCACCCATTCGTTGAACAGTGCCGACGATCCAATAGAACACCATGAGATGTACAAGACTAAAATGAAACCAGCCGATCAGAAAACGCTTCCACCCCTTCAATCCCGGGGCTTGGTTCAACAACGGAGCCAATGCCACGAAGGCCAGGGGGAATAAGCCCACCGGTGGAAATGCCGCCCAATATAAACACGCGGAGACAATGGCCGCCCATAGGGAAACGCGTCCGGATGGCTGTAGGGTCGACCTGGCCAGAGACCGTCGCTTAATGTTCTGGGCCAAAGAGATCTCGTATCGCAGCCGGAAGCTCGGATTGCTGATTCTTAGCGCTCTTTTTTCTGCGTTTCGGTTTCGAGGGCCTGGTTTCGGAGAGAGTCGATACCGAGTCGTCGTTGGACAGGACCGGTGAGAAAAAGACAGATTCAACCTGTGGCGCCTTAATTTCTACCGTGTCATTTAGATTCATTTGAGGGGTCCAGAACACCCCTGTGCCCGGATGTTCCCCGCTCAAGGGATTGTGAAGTGGGCCCCCGATTTCGGGTTGAAATAGCGTCCACCCATTCGGCTTTGCGTGGCGGCAGGCGTCGTAGAATCGGCTTATATAGGCGTCAATTCGGGCTACATCGTGCACAAGAAAGGCTTCCATAGTGCGAGATTCGCTCGTTACGTCATCGGCTGCTGATCCGGGCTGTGCTGTAACCAGATGTTGGAGTCGTTCCAGCTTTTTCGCGGGAAAATCGGGTATCTGGGAGGCAATTTTGTCGAGCATTACGACGCTCTTGATCCGATGCCCGATCCGTGGACCGGAATCGCTATTACTGCTGGTTTCCGACCAATGAAGTTCAAAGATCCGGCCCAGGTTATGGAGGAACCCGCCGGCCAGGAGATAGTTTCGATCGAGTAGCCCTGGATAGTAACGCCCATAGTGTTTTCCCATGTCATCGAGGACATGGAGCACGGATAGAACATGCTCAAGGAGGCCACCCGAATAGGCATGATGACCGGTCAATGATGCCGGGGCGGTTTGAAATTTCGAAGACAGATCGTGGTCATCAAAAAACCGGGTCAACAACTCCCGGATGTGGTGGTCCTCGATGGTCGAAATCTTGCCCATCAGGGCCGCACACATGGCCTCACGGTCGAGTTCTGTAGTAGACAGAAAATGGGTTGGGTTCAGGTCCGTCTCATTCATAGGCTCGACGACGTCTATATGGATCTGAAACGAGCCTGTGTCGCCAGAAACGTGGCCCTGGATTGTCACGATCTGCCCTTCTTTACAGTCCAGGCCGGATGTATTCTCAATCCAGAGCTTACCAGTAATTCGGTCCGATCCGTGTGAAAGGATCAGCTCGGCGTAATTCGCTCCGGACCGTGTTTGTTTGAAGTCCAGGGCATATAATAGAAATGTCTCTCGGAAAGGCGTGCCCGCCGTCAGCACCAGGGGTTTGAGCATCGATGAACCTCCATACGTCCACGAACCCATTCTAGTAATCGGCACAGCTTGGCAAAGATGGAATATCTGGCCTTTATTTGTGCAGAGGCCTGGAACCAGTTCCCTGGTCTCGTCAGGAAGGCGTAGAATCTAAGAGGCTTTCTGCCCATACGACCTGGTTTCTGCCCCCATTTTTCGCTGCATAAAGGGCGGCGTCCGCTGTGTCCATGAGCTTTTTAAGTAGCTGTCCTGCTTCTCGTGGATTTGCCACATTTCCCTTCCAGGTGATTCCCCCAATGGATGCCGTCACCTTGACGGGATGGGTTGGCGTTGCGAGGTCCTGGTCTTCCAGGGCCTGACGCAACCGTTCCGCTCCACGCTTTCCCTGGTCCATATCCGTTTCCGGAAAAAGAACGCACATTTCTTCGCCACCGATACGAGCCTTGATGTCGATGGTTCGATGTACGCGTTGCATTGTGCGTGCGACCGCTTGGAGTACGGCGTCTCCAAATGGATGGCCAAAGGAGTCGTTGATACGTTTGAAATGGTCCAGGTCCAGTACGATTAGCGACAGGGCTTTACCGGACCGGCTATGACGCAAAATTTCGGAGAGTGAAGCTTCCAGGAATCGGCGGCGATTCGCCAGATTTGTAAGCGGATCGTAATAGGCAAGCTGTTCGAGGCGCCCATTGACTTCTAGGAGTTCCTGCGCCAGGCGTTCCTTTTCTCCCAACGCTTGTTCAAGGGCCCAGGTCAGCTCCTGATAACTCATGGTTTCTTGCGCGAGTTTACGATTTGCGTCCTGGAGTACCTCCTCGAATGTGGTTTGCTCCTCTACTCGAAGGCCGAGTGTTGTAGCGACTTCTTCGACGGCTGGTGGGAGAGCGGAAAGAAGGTCGTCTACGCGCTTCAACGACATGGAGAAGGGAGGTTTCACCAGGTAGGCGCGAACACGGTCCAACGCCTTTCTTTTGTCGGGACTTACAAATACGGAGCAGACCCAATCGGCCGCCGTGGCGATTTTGCACATATTCCGAAGGTATAATGGCACCTTCGCCAGTGATGATGCGTGATGGTAGGCGATTGGCACGGCGATCTCTTCTGGCAATGCCCAGGTTCGTGCCAGCAGTAGACCAATTCTGTCGTGGGTGGTGCCAAAGATCTCACGTTCTTTTTCTCGGCGTTCTTCTGGATAAAGCGGCCGTATAGTCTTCCAATGGACCGCTTTGTCGGGTTGGGCGAAGAACATCGCAAGAATTCCGAAATCCTGCAGTAGACCGACGGTAAATGCTTCTTCGGGATCCAATCTGAGCTTCTGGCCCAGGAGGCGTGCGGCCACACCTCGTCGTAAGGCATCTTCCCAATAACTCACCATATCCAGGCCTGGGATTGCATTGGGGCGCACCGCATCCCGAACAGCGAAACATAAGGCGATGCTTCGAAGTGAGCGGTTACCGAGTACCGTCACAGCATCTTGCGCGGAGATTACCTTTCGTTTACGCATGAAGAATGCCGAGTTGACCGTCCGCAATATCTCAGCGGTGAGGACGGGATCCACGGCGACGATCTTGGCCAGCCGAGTTGAGCCTACCTCCGGGTCTCCACACGCTTGAACGATTCTTGCCGCTGTTTGGGGCGGGGCCGGCAGGTCGGCCGGTTTGATCTGGGAAATATCCCGTGGCACATCAGAGGTCATTAAGAAAAAGAGTCCTGATCGTCGATATAAATCGGCGAATTAGCGAGAACACCACCCTCCCATCCAAGTCCGGTGGCATAGTGTATGCATCTTATCAGGTTCCAGAGAAGTCTTCATCCGTAGACATTAACTCTTTTCCACCCCAAAACTCTCACCGTCATGGGACCAGACGATGGTCTTACCCCGATGATCGACGGTGCGAATATGGACCGGCCGTTGCCAAATTGTAAGTACATTCTGGAGCGTACGTTTGGCGTAGGTTTTATCCAGTCCGGTCTGGTCCGTTCGATGTGCTAGCAGCAATTCACCGCGGTTTCGATAGTTGGCATCTTCGACAACCACCACAGGTTGTCCGGAATTGGTGAGTTGAAATAGAAGCCGTTCACGCACTTTTTCGGGGTCACGACTGTCGATAATCCACTGTCCGCGTTTGGGATCGAAGCGGTAGTTGTACAGATCCAACCGGTCGATCATTGCAGGGGTCAAGAACTCATCAATGAAGGTGACGTCGTTGTGGAGTTTTCGGACCTCAAAGATCTTCTCGCGTCCCAATCCGAGATGGCGATTCCAATTACTACGTTGTCGAAAGTCATCGCAGGCGTTCCATTCCTCACCAAATTGTCCCTTATCCCACCGCTCTTCGATGTCCCGGAAAAGCTCGAGACCAATCTTGTACGGGTTGGTTTGTCCGGGGGTTGTTGCCATGGTGGCGGAATGGGTCTCTGCAAAGTCGATAATTTCATCCGGGTCGGCCAGCCCCGAGGTCATCATCTTGCTGTGCCAATAGCTTGCCCAACCTTCGTTCATGATTTTCGTCTGACGTTGCGGCGTGAAATACAAGGCCTCTTCGCGCAACATCCCGAGTATATGCCGTTGCCAGCGCTCCAACGGACCAAATTCCATCAGGAATCCCATAATGTCCCGTTCCGGTTGCTCCGGGAATCTCTGTTGTTCCTGTTGCTTTTCTTCCTTAATCTTTCGTTGCTCGGCAATATATTCCGGGGGGTTGATCCAACTCTCCATATAGGACTTATCAACTTTGAGCCGGGGCACTGTCTGGTGTTCACGAGGGTCGTCGTTGAACTCTAAGCCTCCATCGCCCCGGTCTTCCATGCGGGCGGCTGGAGCAAAGGGATCGATCAGATTGTCGATGGATAGGCAGGCGTCAACGAACTGCTCTACTACGTCGATGCCATGCTGATCCATATAGCGTCGAATACGAACGCCGTGGTTCGCCGTGGTGTCGATCATCTTCCGGTTCGTTCGCGCGAAGAAGTAATTATTCTTGAAGAAGTCGCAATGGCCATACACATGGGCCATCACCATTTTCTGCTCCATAAGGCTGTTGCCTTCGAGTAGATATGCGTAACAGGGGTCATTGTTGACCACCAGCTCGTAAATCTTGGCAAGACCATAGCCGTGCAATTTGTAGTTCCGTTCGAACTCCATTCCGAAACGCCAGTGTGGATATCGTTTGGGGAACCCCTCAAAGGAGGCCACCTCGCACATGCGTCTGTAATTCACCAGAACGAAGACGGTTTCAAAGAAATCAAGCCCTTGCTCAAGAGCAAGATCTCGAATCGTATCGCGTTGCTGGTTGAGTGGTTCTGGAAGCCCCATTATTCGTTTATTTCCCTGTACCCAGAAAGTCTTTGATGGATTGCATAATGGCGTCTCGCCCGGGGATTTCGGAGAGAACCACCTGTTCGTTCTTGGAGAAATGTTCTCGCAAGTCCTTGATGAACTGTCCGCTTCCGTAGGCCGAAACGACCTGTCCGTAGCAGAAGATATTGCTGCTGGGCAGGATATGTTCCCGTAGAAGTGCCATGCATACGTCGGTATCGTCCAGGGACCAATTATCTCCGTCACTGAAGTGGAATGGGTAGATATTCCAGTCACTCGCTGGATATTCGTTGGAGATGATGTCGGAGGCGAGCTTATAGGCACTACTGATCATGGTCCCGCCAGACTCGCGAGTATGAAAGAATGTTTCCCGGTCCACCTCTCTAGCGACGGCATCGTGAATGATATAACGGGTCTCGATGCCTTCGTATTGGGATCGAAGCCAGGTGTCGATCCAGAAAGACTCGATGCGAACAATCTCCTTCTGTTCGTCGCCCATGGAGCCAGATACGTCCATCATATAGATGATTACAGCGTTGGTTTCCGGCTTCTTTTCTTCCTTCCAGGAACGAAAACGCATGTCGTTGCGAATGGGAACGACAATGGGGTTGTCGGGGTTGTAGTTGCCTACGGTGACCTGCCGACGAAGTGCTTCTTTATAGGTGCGCTTGAAATGTCGTAGCGAGTTGGGACCAGTGCTACGAATGGAGTTGTAACGCTCCTTTGTGCTGGTAACGTTTTTTCGCCCTTTTGGCTCGATTCGGGGCAACTGCAGTTCTTCCCCCAGGATCTCAGCCAGTTCGTTGATCTTAATATCAACTTCAAGTTCGTGGTCGCCAGGTGCTTGTCCGGCTTTTCCGCCGCCTTCACCTTCTCCCGACTCACCCCCGAGCGAATCTCCAGGTTCACCCGATCCCTGACCAACTCCACCGCTGTTCTTTTTTCCGTAGCGAAAACGAGGTGTATCGATCTGTGGGATGTTGATCGAGACCTTGTCTTTCCCCCTTCGACCAAGGATAGATCCGTTGCTGATAAATTCTTTCAGATTGTCACGGATGTTTCCCTTAACGATTTCTTTGAATCGCCAATGGTCCCGTTCAATATTAAGAATATCTGACTCTGTAGGCATGGGCAGTGGGGGTTGAAGTCAGGGAGGTAAACCGGCTTAGTCGCCCTCTTTCGCGTCGCCGCGAGCAAAGATGCTGGCAACATAATTAAGCACATCGGTTGCGCTCTCTTCGTTGTAGCCGTAGTCCCGAATCAACCGTTGTTTTACGACATCGATTTTACTCTGGGTTTCGCGGTCTACGACATTGGAAACCAGGGTAGAGAGCTTGATGGTATCTTTCTGATCCTCGAACAGCTTTAGTTCGAGAGCTTTCCGGAGCCGTTCATTACTGCGGTAATCGAAGGTTTTCCCCTCAACAGCCAACGCACCGATATAGTTCATAATCTCGCGCCGGAAGTCGTCCTTACGGGCTTCAGGAACTCCTATTTTTTCTTCGATAGCGCGCATGAGTCGTTCATCGGGATCTTCCGATTGTCCCGTGTACTGATTCTGTACCCGCTCACGCTGTGTATAGGCCTTCACGTTATCTACGTAGTTACTACATAGATGCTCGATGGCATCTTCATCCGCACTGATGGCGCGTTGGACTTCGTTCTTGATGATGTCTTCGTATTCTTGTTTCACCAGACTCATCAGCTCTCTGTAGCGCTTCTTGGTGTCTTCATCATTGATTAAACTGTGGGCCTTGAGTCCGGAGACCAATTCGTTCATCACCATGAACGGATTGATGCTTCCATGCCCCTCTCGGGCCACAAGAGCATTGGAAATCTTGTCCTGCACATAGCGAGCGCTGATCCCCAGCATTCCTTCACGGCGGGCTTCCTTTCGGAGCTCTTTGATGTTGTCCGATGTATAGCCCGGCAGAGACTTGCCGTTATACAGCTTCATTTTCTGGATGATGGACAGGTTGGGCCGATTGGGTTCTTCCAGCCGGGAGAGCACGGCCCACATAGCTGCGACTTCGAGGGTATGTGGTGCGATATGCACGCCTCTAACCGTCTCTTCGTTGAAGTCTTTATCGTAGATACGAACTTCTTCATCCACGCGGGTGATATACGGGATATCAATCTTAATCGTTCGATCACGAAGGGCTTCCATGAACTCATTGTTCAATAGACGCCGATATTCGGCCTCGTTGGTGTGCCCGATGATGACCTCATCGATGTCGGTCTGCGCAAACTTCTTAGGTTTGATCTTATGTTCCTGGGTCGCCCCAAGGAGGTCATAGAGGAAGGCGACATCCAACTTGAGGATTTCGACAAACTCAATGATCCCACGATTCGCGATACAGAACTCGCCATCGAAATTGAACGCCCTTGGATCCGAGTCCGAGCCGTATTCAGCAATCTTCCGATAGTTGATGTCGCCGGTAAGCTCGGTGCTATCCTGGTTCTTTTCATCTTTGGGCTGGAAGGTCCCGATACCGACCCGGTCCTTTTCGCTGAAGGCAAGTCGCCGTACGCGAATATGTTTGTTTATCATCTGTTCCCAATCACCCTCGTACCGACCGAGGAGCTCTTGAAAATAGAATCGGCTGGGCGGACACAGGTCTTGATTCAAGAGATGGTGGAGGGGGTATTCGTAATTCAAGAGACCGAGTTCTTCCATGGCGGTATGACGCCATTCATGCGGTATCAGAAGGAGCGGATCTTCATGTACCGGGCTGATAAAGGTCTCGTCGCCGTTATCGTTGGGTAGAAGCCATTCGAAGGAATACAGAGCGCCTTCTGGGGAGCGGGTATATTTCTCGAGGCCTTTCTTAAGCAGGCGTACAACCGTTGATTTGGCCGAACCGACTGGCCCGTGCAATAGAAGAATTCGTTTTTCTGGGCCGAAGCCCTGGGCAGCGGCCTTGAATACATCCATCAACTTCATGCACGGAATTTCCAGGCCGAAGATCGCGTCTTTTCCCTCTGCTCCTTCGTCGGCGAAGAAGTTATAACGGATGATCTTTTTCTTATTATCTACGTATTCCTCCATGCCGTGTGCGACAACCATATCGTATAGTCGTTGCCAGGCATTTCGAAGGACGCGTGGATTGTCGGCAATAATGTCGAGATAATCCTCAAAGCTACCTGTCCAGGAAAGCTCTTTGAATTCCTTGATGCTATGATGCTGAGCCAGTGTTGATAGGCGATTCTCAGAACTCATAAGACGACTACCTCATATGAGGGGTGAAATAACCTGGAGCGATTCGTCTGGGACCTCGGAAACCGACGCGAACAGATCCCCCATGCACAGCATGCTATCAGGCCGACGCGAGGATTGCCATCCCGAGTTTTTGCTGCGTAACACACTGAATTCAGTCATGTTTACCACCACAGTTCGTAATCGACGGTATGTAAAAGGGGGGGGCTTGTGGAGCGGACATGGGGTCCGCGGGATCGGGGTAGCGGGTCGTGCCCAAGAGAGGTGGCGATTTTGGACACTGGGTGCAACACAAGCCCCCCATAGATACTCATTCGGCTCGAATTCTCGGATCTGTATAGTCCGGTATGGCTACCTATGTTGTTTTTTGTGCCAGGACACCGTTTTGGCGAGGCCTTCCGAGAGGCTTATGCGGGCTTCAAAGCCGAGTAAGCGAAGCTTTTCTGTGGCTGGACAACGGCGCATCGGGCTGCCCGGTCTTCGATCTGATGGCTGTGCCGTGACACGAAGATCCAGGGCATTGGCAATCAGCTGAGACAGATGATTGATGTCGATCTCGTTCTCTGTGCCGAGATGATAGATCGCGCTGCTATCCCCTTCCATTCCGGCCAGGCTGAGTCCGCGTACACAATCATCGATATAGCAGAATGCTCGTGTTTCGCTGCCTGTCCCCTCGATAGAGATCTCCACCTCCTGGTCTTCCTTTCCTTCGGCGGCGGTAATCATCTTTTCAATGAGTTGTGGAATCACATGGTCCATACCCATATCCGGACCGTAGATATTATGTGGCCGAACGATGACGGTTTCGAGTCCTCGAGCTGGCCCCAGATGAAGACAGAGGAGTTCTCCCGCGATCTTACTGCCGGCGTAGGAGAAGCGGGGGTTGGTCGGATCCGGTATGGTCAGAGAGTGGGTTTCGGGCGTGGGGATCTGAAGGGCATCTCCATAGACCTCGCTGCTACTGACGAAGACAAGTCGTTGGACCTGATTTGAGCAAGCGGCTTGTACCACATTTACGGTGCCACGAATCCCGACATCGATCACTCTATCTGGCGCCTCGTAGAAGTTCTGGGTGCCGTTGACCGCAGCCAGATGCCAGATCATATTGCAGCCATTCGAACTGTTGAGGACCTCTTCGGCGTTTCGGATATCACCTCGTACAAAGTCGATTCGATGCGCTAGATCCGCTAGACGACGAGGGTCGCCGCGAGACGCGTCGTCGAATATACGGACCCGATGGCCGGCATCTAGAAGATGTCTGGCCAGGGCGGCTCCAATGAAGCCCATCCCCCCGGTTATCAGCATTTGCATTAGTCGACACCCAGGGCGGCCAGGGTACTGGCCTGATAGAAGATCTGGTTGGTGCCGCCGACATTCCAGATATCCACGATCCAGCAGTCGGGACGTGTGGACCCGAGCTTCTGCAATACATCAGCATAGCCCTTATGGTTGGTTGCAACAAAGACTACATCGGCCTGTTCGGTGGCCGCCTCCCAGGCGAAATTGGTCAAGGTACCATTCACCGGATCTTCGATAGCTGATGAAAGATTGTGATCGCTGACCTTGATGGAATGCGGACACTCTCGTTGTAAATAGCGGTACAACTTGGGTACCAGGCTGTCCCGTATATCATCGCTGTCCTGCTTGAAGCTATAGCCAAGAATGGCGACCTGTTGGTCCACCAGGGATGTTCGCCGCCGAAGATGTTCCACTAGAAAGAGGGGGATGGATTCATTCATTTTCCAGGCAGAAAGCAGAATATCCGGATAGGGATTCCACTCATTGATCATACCGAAATCTTTCCGGAGGCAGGCTCCAGCAGTTAGACCTGGGGAGGCCAGCTGATTGCGCGGGTATTCGTAATTGGCCAGAGCCTGGATTTCGTAGATGTTCCCGTCGAGGGTATCTGCAACCAGGGCGAATTGATTGGCGAGGGCGAAGTGAACATAGCGCTCGGCGTTTGTGAACAACTTGACCAGCTCTGCGTTGAGGAAACTGGTATGAAGAACCTCCGGGCTGATGGCCTGGAAGAGTTGTTTGGAGGTCTCTTTGCTCAGGTCATCTTCGCAACCAATGATCTGGGGCAGCGATTTTAATTCCTCGAAAGCGCACCCTTCCGCGATGCGTTCTGGACAGAATACGAGGCCAATGTCCGTCCCCACCCGGAGGGTTGAATTCTTTTCGATGAACCGTTTTACAAATGTTGTGGTTCGTGGGGCTACCGTACTTCGCAGTCCTAGAAAGTGGCCCGGACGCAGAACTGGAGTGAGTTCCTCCAGGACCCGTTGAAGCTGGCGCAGATCGCTTTCGATATGTTCGTGGAGGGGGGTGCCCACTGTGATAATAATATGCTTTGCACGAGCCGCCATCTCGATGTTTTCGGAGACCTGAAACTTCCGTGTCTCGATGATCGCGTCAAAACCGGGCTCCCGAAATGGCATTGTCCCCTGGTTGATCTGATTGCGGAGATCGGGGTTGATGTCGCAGCCGATCGTGGTGAGTCCGGCATTGATAAAGGCCAGCCCGAGAGGTAGGCCAACCCTACCGGTTCCGATAATGCAAACGTCAAAGTCGAACATGCGGTGCTCCTGCGCTGCTCCCTAGCCTAACGCGATTTGGGCCCTCGTCGCCAGCCTGACCGTTTCCATTCCCGAAAAAGAACTCGGGCTGTGGCCAGTCCATCGGTCCAGGCATTCAATTTTGCCTCCCCACCAATGCGCGGGTGTTCGATGGACGAAAGCTCGGCCATCTTGAAGCCTGCGTGGTAGACCCGGAGCTTGAATTCCGCCTCGAAGGCCTGGCTCTCTTCTTCGAGCTCGATGACCTCGAGGATGGAGCGGCGCCACATTTGCAATCCCATCATGACATCGCTCAAGGGGTATCCATGTAGAAGTTTGGCCAGGAATACGATGGATAGATTCCCGAACTCGTGCAGCATAGTGTCATCGTTGGAGGTGGACCAGGGCCAGCGGCCAAAGCCGCGATACTGGAATTGCCCGCAATAACGGCTGGCCAGCACATAGTCATAGCCCTCGTTGATGGTCGCTCGCAGTCGCGGAAGGTCGCGCCAATTATGGGAGCCATCGGCGTCGACGATGCATAGGAGATCGCCTGTTGCGGTGGCAAAGGCCTCATACAATCCCGGCCCAAAACCCGGACGACTCTGCTCCAAGAGTTGCACTCCGCGTTCGCTGACAATCGCCTGGGTGCCATCATCCGATCCCCCATCCACAACGAGAAGCTCCTCAAAGCCGCCGGTTTCCAACAGACCATCGAGGACGGCACCAACGCAGAGGGCCTCATTCAAGGTCGGTACAATCACGCTCAGGCGATGCCCGTCAGGGCCGGTTTCCAGCTGTGTTTTGTCTGTCGTCATATCGTTGCTGGTATGTGGGTCATGAGGTGGTAACACAGTGACGGATCACTGTGCAGATTCGCTGGATCTGGTCTGCGCTGAGCCCATAGGCGCTGGGTAGATTGATTCCAGTACGCGCCGCCCATTCGCTATTCGGGAAAGGCCCCTGTGGCTCGGACATCTGCAGAATTGGCTGCACATGTAATGGGGTGAATACCGGTCGGGTTTCGATGCCGTCCTCTGCCAGCCGGGCACGAAGGTCGGCCGCATCCATTCCCGCCCCTTCCGGGTGGACGTGAATGGTATACATCCAATAGGCGTGACGACCGGTGGCGCAATCTGTTGGTAGCGTGATGCCGGGTAGATCGTGGAGATGGAGTTGGTATTGTACGGCCAACCATTGGCGCTGGGTCACAATCTCCTCCAGCCGTTGGAGTTGTACGGTTCCGACAGCAGCCTGTAGAGCGCTCATACGAATGTTGAACGGCATATGTTCATGCCAGAAGAAACGCCCGGGACTATAACTATATCCGCGAAGTTCACGTAGGAGCTTTGCCAATTCTGCATGATTTGTGGTCAGGGCGCCGCCGTTACCGGTGGTGATCATCTTATTGGCGTAGAAACTATGTACGCCGACATCACCCAGGCCACCGACCGGTTGGCCCTGAACCTGTGCGCCAAGCGCTTCACAGGTGTCTTCCAGCACGAAGAGGCCGTGTTCGTCGGCTAGATCATTCAGTTCGCCCATAGCACAGGGATGCCCATAGGTGTGGACAGGAATAATTCCGACCGTTTTGTCTGTAATCGCGGCCCGCACAGCGTCCGAGGATATCACCAGCCGATCCCTGTCTACGTCTACAAAGATGGGTCGACCACCGGCTCGAACAATCGTTGCACCGACCGAGATGAAGGTCAGAGCTGGTACGATCACCTCGTCGCCTGGGCCAACGCCCAGAGCGTACATAAGCAGGTCCAGACCGTGGGTTCCACTTGAGACCGCAATTGCGTGCTCTGTGTTGCAGTAGGATGCGAGAGCGGCCTCGAATTCTTCTACAGCGGGGCCGGCACTTGAGATGAAACCGCTATCGACAGCAGTTTGAATTGCCGCCATTTCCTCCGGTCCCAACCAGGGCTCCGTAACCGAGATGGTTGATTGGGTTCGTTCGAGCTGGGGGTTTTCGGCTGGATACAGCGCTTCTCTCTGGGGATGTTCCGAGAGAATGGGTTGGGCTAGTTTTTTTATCATGATAGCCGTCGCATATACCGAGCCGTGGAAACCGAAGACCTTCGAAACAAAAGGATGCCGAACAAACAGCGACGTGGCAAGGCGTCTGTCTTGCGACCGGCCCGCGCATTATCGGGGGACAGCCCTCATATTCCATCCTCCGGGTCCCATTCAATCAACATCCAGACGCCGCCGATGCGCTTCCAGATCTGCTTTACGGTGACGGCGCGTACAATAGTGCTTGAGCGTTCGGTCCAGCCAAAGAGGACCTGGGCGGTGGCGGTCTTTGGCCCGGTCAATCTGGTCCGAGTGACTTCGTAACCGGTGCATCGCCGGGATCTCGCCTTCTTGAGTTGAGACTCCTCAAAGGTTGCCCGTTTCATGGGGAGAATGTACCCGGCTGCCAAATCGAATTTCCCCCACCGAACATGGTTGTTGAACATGTCAACACGTCTTTCCAGATCATTACCCGAGTCTGGCGGTGGGCAGGCGGCCAGTAGGAGGAGCCCAAGGATTCCCAGGCACATAATTACACGCTTCAACGGTTTCCCCTTCGTCCCAGTAGGCGGGCGATATTCCTGGCATCTTCACCCGTAAGTTCGCGGGATACAAACCATGCAATCATTATGCTTGCAAAGAAAATGAGCAAACGAAGCAGGGCCGTGAGAACCGTGGTAGCAGGCATGAGATGGAGGAGAGCAAATGCTATCCCTCCAGCACCGATCACTCCCCGGATAAGACTCAACCATGGCAACCGAACCGCCAAGAGGCGTCCCAGCAGAAAACTGGAGAGGATAAAGCCAAGGAGGGGGCCCGCCATACTCAGCCATGCGGCGATCGTGGCGCGGGCAAAGGGGGTTTCGGCAGAGCGGGTACCAAATATCAGCAGCCCAACGTATGTGCCGGCGCAGATGAGCCCAACAAAAAACGTCTTTCCGGGGTGGCCGGCGGCCGTCAAGATACTGGTCAGGAGAAAATATAAGGCAAAGGCGAGCGTTCCGAAAACCATGGGAACCAGAAAAACGGCACCCTCGGCATACGGTGCCCCGAAGAGAATCCGTAGAAGGATGTCTTCGGTTAGGACCAGGGCGCCGCATAGGCTGGCCACCAGAAGAATTGCGAAACGGAGGGCACCGGTAATGGTCCGTTCGGTCTTTGCGTGATCCTCTTGAAATGTTGCCGCCGATAGGAGGGGGAAAATAACAAAGGTAAGTGAGATAATTGCCTGGTAGGGGAGCATTGTGACGATACGTACTGCGCCATAGATACCCGTAATGGAGCTGGCACCATCCCGGGCCAGATGGTCCGTCGATAGCGTTGCGGTTTCCATCGTGCCGTGCAGAAGGTTTATGCCGAGTCCGGCCCCAGCCCCTTCCAGGGTGTTGGCACCAGCGTTGTGAACGAGGCCCTTCAAGAGAACGACATCGCCCTGCAAGAGAAAGTACAGGGTCAGATTAAAGCCCATAACTCCCGCCATGAAGCGGATCATTCTACGGACGTCCATTACATTGGAATCCGAGGTGGGACGAGCGGGTGTTCTTCGTGCTATGACCAGAAATGCGACAAATGTCATGAACAGCGTCACGGTTGTAAACATCGCGAATACCCCGATGACGCCCAGGCCGAGGATGACGGCTGTGACGATTCCCGTGGTCTTCAAGGTGGCAAAGCCAATGTCAAACATGGCCTGGGTACGGTAATTCTCCAGCCCATTGGCGATGCCTATCCAGGTCGCGTACAGCCCATATCCTAAAAGGACTCCGGTTGCGATACGAAGTGGTGTAGATAGGGACGTGTCCTGCCACAGCCATTCCGCGATCAAGTCGGCACCAAGAAATACGGTAAGAGCGAGGCATCCGGACACGGTAAAAGCAAGGCTCTGGGCGCGCCGTCGTACGATTCCTGCTGACGCCGGAGACTCAGAAGTGCCTTTACTGGATGTCTGTAGTGAGCCGGTCAGAATGACCATGCTCAAAACAGCCAGAAAACGAGCAAGGGTCTGGTAATCTCCGTAGAGCTGGGTGTCGCCGAACAGACGGGGTAGGGCGATATTCAGCAGGGTAGCGGTGACCAGGAACCAGAGTTTGGCTCCGGTAATCCAGAGAAATCCCCGACCAATATGGCCATCGGACCTCTTTGAATCCGATTTGGGCTCCTCACCCGAATCCATCAGTTACGGCCCTCATGTTTTGTCTTGGGCGTTCCAGGGTCGTTGGCTCGGATGCAGGCAAGGATGGTCTGGCGGTATGCCTCGCCTGTGAGTGAGAGGATCTCTTTCACCCGGATTCGACACTCGCTGGCTCGTTCGGCACTGATCTTCTTGGATTTCTCGTGCCGGTCTATCAAATCGAGCAGGTCCATGCCGTCGAGTGAGTTCCGGGCGAGAGCCGAGGCGTTGGGGACCTTGTCAAAAACCGAACTGAGGCTTTGGCTCCTTCTGCTTCGGCCGATTTTCTTGAGTTTGCCCCGCATATCACCAGCGTTCCAGACCTTGGCACAAACAATAGCCAGCGCTACCTGAACCGGGGTTCGGGATTCGACAAGTTTGAGTACCTTGGCTTTACTGTCTTTGGCTTTGTTGTGCAGGTTATCGGCGCAGAACTCTACCATGGTCATATCTGTTGAGCGTTCCTCTGCGGCTGAAAAGTCTACGCCCGGTCCCAGGGCTTCCAGCGCAAGGTCAAAGCCTGCGTCTCCCATATTGTTGACCAGCATACGTATGGCCGTCCAACGGTCGTCGACCGAATCTCCCATGAGGATTGGATTCAAGGCAATGAGGGCGTCTTCAACCAGCTTACGATTGGTCAGAGCGTCGGCGGCACAGGAGGTCGCTGCGTTGAGTGCATGAAGGCGAAGTCGGGGCGCTTTGTCCGAATCAAGATAGAGGTTCATCATGGGTACAAAGCCTCGGCCCGTACCACTGGCCTCCATCAGTCGGAGTTCTTCTTCGTTCCAGGGCCAGTCCCTTTTCTGTCTGATGTGGAGCGAAACCAGGGCATCCCCAAGAACCTGCTTGGCGTGGTTTCTTGATTTTTGATCGACACTGGAGTTGGGACTCAACGCGATGTTGATCAGATAGATCTTCATTAGCTTGAGTTCAAAGCCGTGTTGGATCAAAAGGCCAGCCCCCTCTATCCCGTGAATGCCGAGTTCAGGGATCTGGCTCTTTTTAATTCGACGTTCGATCTGTGTTTCGACTTGCGTTCGAGTTGAGTTTCGGTCCAAGCCCGCAAAGGCCCAGTTGGAGACTTCCAGCTGTATAGACTCTCGGAGGTCATCGGGCAGGAAAAAACCTCTCCCTTTACGAATTGAAACCAGCTGAACGAGAGTGTCTCGAGTCACGGCCGCTTCATCGCTGGCACCCTTAAGGCGTGGGCGGATTTTGTCGATCAGCCGTTTGGCGATCTGGATTCCATCAGGGGCTGCGTCCACCATTCGAGGAATCTCAAAGGTGAGTCCCTTTTCAACCATGATCTCCAAAGCAAGTAGACGCTTTGCCGCACCTACAGATGGATCTCGCATGACCTTATATTCGACCTGGTCGAGCCCAGCGGCGTTCTTTGTCCACCGACGCAGGTCGGACTCGCCCACAGCCCCATTGCATCCTATGGAAATCAGGCATGCCAACACGACGATAAGAAGGAACGCCCGTGCGGAGGGCCCGTGCCGTTCGTTTGAGTGTATTCCGTCATAGTCCATGGTTTCTATATCTAAACACCCCTTTCGGTTCGATGCAATGTCCGTAAACTGTGTCTGATTGGCAGATTGATTGGAGTGGATTAGAGTTCTGTTTATGCGACCCAAAACATTCACCTACTACGTTAGGATTTCGGCTTCCTGGGCTCTTGCTTTAATCGTAATGTTGAGTTTGGGAACGGCAAATGCGAGGGATCCCTACGTTTGGGAAGATGTATCATTGGGGTTGGTGACCAAGGATCTGACGGCCGTTTCCATTCTTCCCAATGACCCGAATGTAGTTCTAGTCGGCGGATCTGGTTCCGTCTTCCGAACGAATGATGGGGGCGATAGTTGGCGACTAGTTCTCCGAATAGGACGCGGTCTGGCCCCCTCGGACACCTCGTCTCAGTCCGAGAATAATATCACAGAGGAAGAGGATTTTGAAGCGGCAGCCGAACGGATCTTCTTGCAACTGCGACAGGATATTGAAGATCGCTATGGGTCCTCCTACGCCGAGTCTATTGAATCGGAACTCCGTAGTGAGGCGGAGCAAAAGGCGCGCGAAGAAGTGCGGGCCAGTGGGGTCGACTCGCAGGAGAAGAATCGTCAGCGACAAGGCCTGGCTGCGGAGGCCTCGGACCGTCGTATTCGACGAATTCGGACTTTTGTTAATCAGCCGGACCTGGTTCTGGTTTGTACCGAAGGTGGACTTTTTCGTTCCACAGATGCGGGGCATACATTCGGTCGCGTATCTCTTGGCCTCGGTGCGGGGCGACGCGTCGTAAATGACGTGTTGGCGCTTACGGAAGGTACGTTGATTGTGGGTACAGCAGCTGGCGTGGTCGTTCGCTCAGCGGATGGTCGAACACAACGTGGTCGATTGCTTCGCAGTGCAGGTGCGGTCCGTGTGGTTCAATACCACGCCACGACAAGACGTGTGCTCATCGGCACGGACGATGGCATCTGGGCAAGTGCAGATATGGGCCTATCCTTTCGACGTATGGCAGCTCCCGTAGGAACGAAGGTGCGACAGATTAACGATCTTCTGGTCTTGCCGCATCTGCCTGCCCAGGTGTTGGGAGCGACGGAGGACGGGTTATTACGTAGTCGTGATGGTGGACGTACGTTTCAACAGACCTGGTTACCCGCTCTTGGCCAGGGCACGGTCCGTCAGTTTGGTGCTATTGCCCAACGGCAGGAGGTTCATGTGGTGACCCCTCTGGGTGTGTTTCAGAGTCAAGATGGTGGGATCTCTTTGGTGGAAATAGAATCGGGATTGACCGATCGTGATGTTCGGGCCATCAGCGCGGGGCTCCAGGGTGAACGCCTGCTCCTGTGGATTGCGACGCATAGTGGTGTGTTCCGGTATGTGCCGCGGACTGAAGTCAAGATGTCGAGGCGAATCTGGAGGGTTTTTGAAATGTTCCAGATGGAGGAGCCTTCGTTGAACCAGGTATTGGAGCTTGCGACGAACCGGGCGCATATGAGTTCCGAAACCCCGGAGAACTTTGTTGAAAAGATCCGGCTCGCCAGTCTTGGACCACGCGTTCGGTTCGAGCATAGACGGGCCTACGAGCGAAATGTAAATCAGCTGATACCATTCGATCCGTTCAACCCGGCGTTGGGGCAGACCATAACGGTCGTTCCGGGAGTTACGGATACTCGGTTCATGGTGTACGTAGATCTGGAAGACTATCTTTTTGCCCATCAGGAAATGCTCGTCCAGGAATACCGGGATCGCCTCGTAAAGCGTCGGCGGCGCTACCGGACGCGAGTGATCCGGCTGTTCCTTTCGCGCCGTGCTTTGATGTTGAACCTCCTGGGTGGCCGGCCGAAAGGTAAAGCAATGAATCGACGTCTTCAGCGATTGGCTGCGATTACTGCGATTCTAGATGGACTGACCGGATATACGCTCGATTGGGCTGATCCAGTGAAATTTATTTCGACTTTGCACGGAGGCAAGAGCTGAACCGGACTCGTTGCAAGGGACCGGTGATTGGTGAATACTGCTCGTGCGCAAATTGTACTTCAGGTGTTTCATGATTCGTCATCTAATAAATTTTTCCATTCCGAGTTGCTCGCGTTGGCAAACGGCTGTGTTCGTTCTCTTTTCAATTTTCGTTGTGGGGGGGGCAAGCGTTGGATTGGCACAAACTGCTGATCTGGAAAGCCAGTATCGGGGTCTGATGGTTGACCAGTTCGGCCATGAACCGGACATTCAAACCGTTCAGCAAGACGCGATTCGATATGCTGCAGCCGAACCAGAACGAGCCCAATCATGGCTGAGCCGATCCCGTTTGGCCTATATGGCTCCACGCCGGATACAGCTTCGGTTGGATAGAGATTTTCGTGACAATCGAAGCGCGACGATGAAGGACCAGTTGGAGGTAAGCGGCCGGACCGATCTAGACGACGACGCCTTATGGCAGTTTCTGGTCGAATGGGATCTGAGCCGACTCATATTCAATCCCGACAGTGTGCGAGCGGCGGCCCAGGCCATGGACCTTGCCGAACTTCGGGAAGATGTGCTGAACGCGGTGACAAAAATCTATTTCGAGCGTCGTATTCTGCGTATGGAGCTTGCAACCAAACCGCCCAAAGACTTTTCCGTATTCGCGCGCAAACGACTACGGGTCGATGAGTTGACGGCAGATCTGGACGCCTTGACTGGTGGAATGTTCAGCCAGCGGACGAAAAAGACCTCGTCATCCGGGGCGCCAAAAGCCAAATAGAATCAGGTCTTGTTGGACGTTTCCGTAAGACGGCGGTTCCGTTCTTCTTGTTGGAGGGCGTCAAAAACGTCCTGCAAATCACCCTCGATAATCGAATCCAGGTTGCGTAGAGAGAGTCCGATTCGGTGATCTGTGACCCGATTCTGGGGGAAGTTGTAGGTGCGGATACGCTCGGATCGATCTCCGGTTCCTACCTGGGTCCTCCGCTCCGCGGCGCGTGCCTCCGCGACTTCTTCCTGGGCGTGTACCAGCAGGCGAGATCGTAGGATTTGCATGGCTCGGGCCCGGTTCTGGATCTGACTTCGTTCGTCCTGGCAGGAGACCACAATATTGCTTGGCAGGTGCGTGATACGAACGGCTGAGTCCGTGGTGTTTACGTGCTGGCCACCGGCACCAGATGAACGATAGACGTCGATACGTAGGTCTTTGTCGTTGACCTTTACGTCCACTTCTTCAGCCTCTGGAAGGACCGCAACGGTCACCGTGGAGGTATGGATACGCCCCTGACGTTCGGTTACGGGTATTCGTTGGACCCGATGAACTCCCGACTCGTATTTAAGGTTACTGTAGACCTGTTTACCTTTGATCTCTGCGATGACCTCCTTGAATCCGCCGAGTTCTGACGCGCTAGAAGAGATGATCTGGGTTTTCCAGCGCTGACCTTCCGCAAATCGCAGGTACATTCGAAGGAGATCTGCCGCAAATAAAGAGGCCTCATTACCCCCGGCCCCAGCCCGGATCTCCAGGATAATATTCTTGTCGTCCAACGGGTCGCGTGGGAGCAACAATTCCTCGAACTCGGCTTTGGTGGACTCCCTTTGAGCCTCCAGCTCCAGCAGTTCTTCCTCGACGAGCTCTCGCATCTCCGTTGTGTCTGCGTCCTGGAGCAGCCCACGGGTATCTTCGATGGCCTGAATGGTATTGGATAAACTGCGGGCCAGCGTCAGCTTCTGCTGTAGATCTCGATGCTCACGTCCGATCTCCGCCATGCGTTTGGGATCACCCAGCACGTCGGGATTCGCCAGCATTTCGTTGACTTCCGCAGAGCGATGCTCCAACTCCGCGAGACGTTGCGCGAGTTCTGTCATGTTATTTGCCACCTCGTGTAGGCGCATCTTACGCCGCGAAGCGGCAGTACTTCAACCCGATTGGGAAGGAAACACCCGGTGACGAAACTACGCCTGTTTGTCGAACTTGGCGTACTTTTTCTTGAATCGCTCGATGCGACCTTCGGTATCGACAAGACGTTGTCCGCCACCCGTGAAGATGGGGTGACTGAACGCGGTGATATCGCATTTGATTACGAAGTGGGGTACACCATCGATATCGCGTGTCTCTTCACTCTTCAGAGTAGATCGGGTCACGATCTCGTCGTTCGTGGACACGTCGACAAAAATAACATGGTTGTTTTCGGGGTGGATTCCGTCTTTCATGAGACGCTCCTACAGTGCTCGACAGGCGCGGTGATCTACCGCATGAACGAACGGTTGGCAAGCCTATACGTCAATTTCCCTCGAAATATGGGACCGTGCGAGGGCTTAGACAGTCTGGGGTCTGGGCACCAGTTCCCGGTTACATAGGCAATTAACTGCTTTGACCAGAACGGGTTCGGTGGCCCTTTCGGCGCTTCCGGGAAGTTGATTTGGCCGGTTTTTCGGTCGCCAATTCTTCGTCGGTTCGCACGGTGTCGGCGATTAAGGACAGGCCAATCGGTGGAGAAAACCGTCGTTCCAGGGCAAGCAACGGGGGACTGATTCGCTCGTAGATCCGGAGCATACCAGCGGATAGGTGGTCTCGTTTGAGAACCCTGGCGTTGACCCACCATCCCGGTACGCCCAGGGTGTTGAAATAGAAGGTACGACGGGTTTCGAATCCCTCGTCCACCAGGAGCTCTTCCAGCTCTTCTTTTCGATATCGGCGAAAATGCCCGATCTTTTTGTCGAAGGGACCGTATAACCACATGCCCTGGGGAACCAACAGGATCAGGCGTCCCCCTGGTTTGAGGTGCTTTCGCATATTTTGCAATGCAGCTCGATGGTCCTCGACATGTTCAAGCACATTGACGCAGACGATGGTGTCGAAGGTTCCTTTGCCCGGGTAGGGATCTTCCAGATTCCAGGTGTGTACCTTTAGATTTCCTCGATCTCCGAAACGTGTTTTTAGTCGTTCGAGGGCGGTCTCGTTGATATCCGTGGCTACTACATCACCATGCCGCAACAGGAAGGCGGTCATATTTCCGGTCCCCGAGCCGACCTCCAGGATTGTCTTGCCCAGCATTGGCTTGAAGACCTGGTACATATGGTTGGTCAAGTTGGTGACTCCGGCGAGGTCTTCCAACGCTTCATGCTGTTCGTTGCCTTCTTTCAGGGCTCGGCCCGGCATCAGACCGTATCGAAGAATCTGACCTATCGCGATGACTCCATGCCACCAACGGATCTTTTTCCCGTCCACATAGGAGCGCCCTGAATAGGTGATCGGCACTTCGTATATTCGCAGATTGAGTCGAGCCAGCTTTGCGGTGACTTCGACTTCGAACCCAAATCCTTCCGCTTGAAGATTCAACGCTGTGATGACCTCGGATCGGAAGGCCTTATAACCGGTCTCCACGTCGGTGAGATTCACATTGGTGATCAGATTGGACAGAGTCGACAACAGGCGATTACCCACCGAATGCCAATAGTACAAAACACGACGGGTAGAACCCTGAAAACGGCTCCCGTACACCACATCCGCCTGACCTTGAACGATAGGCGCGAGGAGGTTCATATAGTCGTTTGGATCGTATTCGAGGTCGGCGTCCTGAATGAGTGTAACGGCTCCGGTCACATGTTCCAGGCCGGTGCGAACGGCGGCAGATTTCCCCAGGTTCCTGGGATGCTCAACGACACGAAGTGTAATCGTCTTCAGAAGTGAGGGCGCTGGGAATTGCCCCATATGTTCGAACTCCGGCCGTAAGGTGTTGGCCAGATCGGCGGAAATACTCTGGAGCATCTCCCTGGTTCCATCGTCGGATCCATCGTCGACAACGATGATCTCCCGGTCTTGCATGGGGATCGGTGCAAGGACCACGCGAGCGAGCAGGGTTCGGATCGTGCCCCGTTCATTGAAGACGGGGACGATAATAGAAAGCCGGTTGGAATCGAACGTCATGCCTTGGGTCCGTTGTATATCTTTGTTCGGATCTACAGAAGAAAGCTATAGCGGGTTCCTGGGTATGCTGCCAAAGCTAAAGTCATCCGGGATAGTCCACGCATACCCCTACCTGCACTCTGTCAGCTCAAACATTATAACCTGGTTATGAGCGTTGACCTGTTCATTGGCAATTTCTCGTAGCACGCAACGCTGCTTCAGCAATGCTACCATTTCCAGGTTTTGATCCGAAATCTGTCGCCAGAACGGAGAGTCGGTGCGTTGCAATACCACGAGTATGATGCGGGGACATGTTCGAGGAAGCTCTGCTGCGATGGCTTGTAATGCCTCATCACGACCGTTCGCAGTTCGGGGATCCAACGAAACCGAACGACCAAGATCGTCGACATATTGCGGAATCACTCCTTTGGTACCTACGATGCAGCTGTCGGCCGGCACTGTCTGTTCGATCAAGTGGCGGATCTTCAACCGTTTGTTGGCCCATGATGCGTGTACTGGATGAACAGCGATTACCGCCGTGAGGATACCCGCGACTACGATACCACCCAGGACCCGCACCGGTAGGCCGGGCATTGGACGGCGAACCATTTTCCATAGGCCCGGGAACGACCGTGGGACCGTTTCCGCCATGGCCAGAGCCAGGAGTGGCAATATGGATAATAGAAAACGTGGGGTCACGATGAGGCGGGTTACTCCCGAACTTTCGGAGCCCGAATACTCGTAGAATGTGAAGAACAACAGGACAACCACAACCGTGGCTATTACTTCGGGATGGCGTGAACCACGGTAGCGTAACGCGAACCACAATCCTCCCGGAACCATGATCAGCAGAGCCGCTGAATATATGAGCAGATTGTCGCCCAGTGCGCTTATGCCGAAGCCGTAGATGAAGCCGGTTTCCCGCATATTGATGGGATCCCCAAATACCAGGCTCACAGCCCACATTCGTATAGCAGTCCCTACAAGCCCACCCAGAACAAGCCAGATCACCGTGCGGTCGCGTCGAATCAGGCTACCGAGGAATAGTGGAATAAAGACCAGCACGTTTGTTTCCCGTAATAGAAGGGATAAGCCGGCGATAAATCCCGCCAGCAGGCTTCGAGTTCGACAGGTTCCCATTCCTGAGAAGAACGCCCACAGGCCGATGGCAGCGAAGGCCATGGATGGCACATCGCTCATGGCGGCTCGACCCAGGACCAGGCTTGGTGGATAGCATAAGATCACCATCGACCAGACTGGCGAATGACCCAGATTGCGCAATAACAGGCCCGTAAAGCCAACGGCCAACCAGAGGCATAGCAGGGACAACAGAAAGGCCGCTGATGGCCCACCGAGTTGTACCAGGGGTGCCATCAGGGCCGCAGTGCCCGGAGGTTTATCCGCGGGACGGGCTTTGTAGGTGCTACCCTCAGGGCTTAATGTGTCCACGTGGATATGTCCGTCGGCGAAGCATGTGGCCTGGCGAAGATATTTTGCCTCATCACGGATCCCTGGACCCGCGGGAAACCACAGGAAAAAGGCGCAGGTATAGGCGAGGAGCGCCGCGAAAACGAGGCCGAACTCAGAGAAAGAATACCAGGCTCGCGGCCCGGAATCTTGGTGTGAAAGGCTCAATCCTTGAAGAGCGTATTCTGTTTCTGGCCTGGTTGGCTGGGCGGAGAGACGCCGAGGTGCTCAAAAGCCGCCGGGGTTGCCATTCGACCACGCGACGTTCGTTGGATGAACCCTTGTTGCAGGAGATAGGGTTCGTGTACGTCTTCCAGCGTATTCGACTCTTCACTCAGGGATGCGGCCAGCGTATCAACCCCAACCGGGCCCCCATTGAACTTATGGCATAGGGCTTCCATATATCTCCGATCCATGGTGTCGAGCCCGGCCTTATCTACATCCATTCGATCCAGGGCATCTTCGGCCGATTCAAGGGTGATCTTTGTATTCCCTGACACCTGTGCGAAATCTCGGACCCGCCGTAAGAGCCGGTTCACGATTCGTGGTGTCCCCCGACCTCGTTGTGCAAGGGCCATAGCGCCATCCGGAGTGATCGAAATACCCAGAATGTTGGCCGATCGGGTCAGGATGTGCACCAGCTCTTCCACGTTGTAGTACTCCAGGTGGAAGACCATTCCGAATCGATCCCGCAATGGTGATGTCAACAACCCGGCCCGGGTTGTGGCACCCACCAGGGTAAACGGATTGAGTCCGAGGGTTACGGTTCGTGCGTGGGGACCGTCGCCAAGAACGATATCGTAGCGATAGTCTTCCATAGCCGGGTACAGGTTCTCTTCGATGACAGACTGTAAGCGATGGATTTCATCGATGAACAGAATATCTCCTTCGGCCAGACCGGTGAGAATACCGGCTAGATCTCCCTTGCGTTCCATCGCCGGTCCGCTCGTGGCGTGGATCCCTGACGACATCTCGGTGGCCAGAATCCTCGCCAGAGTTGTTTTCCCGAGCCCGGGCGGTCCGGTAAGGAGAATATGGTCGAGGGGTTCATCTCGTTGTCGTGCCGCCTCTACATATACTTTCAGATTGTCGGTTACACGCCTTTGGCCGACATATTCATCAAACTGACGAGGGCGTACGCCGACTTCGATGGCATCATCTTCAAGCATTCCCTCGGGATCGAGGGCGGGATTTCGAACGTCGTCGACCATGGACTGAATCTCGCACTCCCGGTGCGGACGGTCAACTGTTCCAGCAAACCAATCGTGTGATTCGGTTTTGAGTTTGACCTCTTCAGTGGTTGAGGTCTTCGGGCCCGAAACGGTCTGGAAGGAGATCTGCCAGGGTTCCGACCCGGGCGTCACCTGCAAGGTTCGTGAGAATGATGGGCAGATCGGACGCGAACTCGGCGAGTAGCTGTCGGCAGGCGCCGCAGGGCGCAACCAATCGATCCGATCCCGTCACAATGAGGATTGCGCGGAAGGTTCGGTGACCCGCAGTAATGGCCGTTCCAATCGCCGATCGTTCGGCACAGGAGCCAAGCGGAAAGCTGGCATTCTCTACGTTTACACCCGTGCTGATATGGTCGGGGTCGGCGAGAATGGCGGCCGCGACCGAAAAATTCGAATACGGTGCGTAGGCGTTTGGAAAGACGGCAAGCGCGGCACGGGCCAGTAATTCCACTTCGTTGGCGCTGAGTCCCGGAACGGAAAGGGTTTTCAACGTCTCAGCAGACATGAGGGATCACCTCTACCAGGAGGGTGGCCAGATTTCTGGCGGCTGGGGCCGCAACAGCCTGTACTTCCTCGTGGGTCAAGGGTGTTGAGGACAAACCCGCAGCAAGATTGGAGATGCATGTCAGCCCCAGGATATTCATGCCGCTTTGCCGGGCCACAATGGCTTCGGGGGCTGTGGACATCCCCACAGCATCCACCCCGATGGTCTGTGCCATCCGGATTTCGGCCGGAGTTTCATAGGACGGCCCAAGATTCCAGGCGTATACACCTTCGTGCAGGGTCATATTAAGACGTTGGGCTGCAGCGTGTGCCGCTTGCCGTATTTCGGGGGTATAGGCGTTGGTCATGTCGGGAAATCGGGGGCCAAACCGCTCGTCGTGGTTGCCGATCAGCGGATTTCGGCCCGAAAGGTTGATATGGTCAGCCATGACCATCAGTTCCCCGGGTTGGAAGGCGGGGTTACACGAGCCGGCACTATTCGTAAGTATGGCGATGCGTCCGTTGAGGCTGCGGGCGGCTCGGATGATAATGGTTGATTGCCAGGGGGGGACCCCTTCGTAGGTATGTACGCGGCCCTGCAACATCAAGACGGATTTGCCACCGATGATGCCATGGTGGAGGACCCCGCTATGTCCCTGCACAGTACTCTGGGGCAGATGGGGGAACTCGGATGTTGCCACGGAGCGTCTGTTCTCGAGGGCGTCTACCGCGCCACCCAGGCCGGAGCCGAGAACACAAACGATGTCGATGGAGTCTACATTCAGATGCGATTTGATTCCATCCGCTACGTCACAGACCCGATCATAGAGATCGACGGGTGCCGGGCTCTGGTCTGATTCACTCATGCTTTATTCCGGGCGGGAGTTAACGGATGGTTGTAATGATTCGGGACGTAGCCGCGATGTTCTCCGGTGATACCACGACCGTGTCAAGAAGTCGCTCGCGAAGGGAATCACTTAATTCATGCCGATGATGCACGCGGAAGAGCGGTTGCCCGCGTTGAAGCGAGGCTCCGCGGGAAGACAACACTTCGATCCCAACCGCAGGGTCCACCGTATCCGCTTTTTGTTTTCGGCCTGCGCCCAGATCCAGTGCTATCCAGGCAAGGTCGAGGGAATCGATGGAGCTTAGATAGCCATCATCGGGACATTCGATGACCGAGGATAAGGGGCTGCTGGGAAGAAGCTCGTCGGGCGAATCGATCACATGGGGATCTCCACCGACCGCTTCGACCATTTGACGGAATCGGTCAAGGGCCGTGCCATCGGTCAGGGTCCTGCGGATAGCATCGGCCCCGCTTTCGCAATCGGAGGCCCCGCCGGTCAAGGCGAGGAGTTCACCACCCAGGGCGGCAACCAGGTCGACCAGATCTGGATTCCCGGCTCCTTTCAGACATTCGATGGTTTCATGGATTTCAAGACTGTTTCCGATGGTTCGCCCGATGGGATGATCCATTTCGGTCAGTATGGCCGACGTGCGCATTCCCAGACCTTTTCCGACCTGAACCAGACTCTCGGCCAACTCCTGACCGGCCTCTCGGTCCGTCATGAAAGCCCCACGCCCAACTTTGACGTCCAGGATGAGCGCAGAAAGCCCCGCGGCCGCTTTCTTTGAGAGGATCGAGCCGGTGATGAGCGGTATGGAATCGACGGTTTCGGTTACGTCACGGATCGAATAAAGGCGTCGGTCCGCCGGTGCAATCCGGTCTGTCTGCCCACAGATGACACAGCCGACCTGTCTCACAACAGAATGGATTTCGTCGGAGGCAAGTCGTACCCGATAGCCCGGAATGGATTCGAGTTTATCGAGCGTTCCACCTGTATGGCCCAGACCTCGCCCCGAAATCATGGGCACAAGCAAGCCATTGGCTGCCAGTGCTGGGGCCAGAGGAAGACTTATCTTATCACCCACACCGCCGGTCGAATGTTTGTCCACTACGCGTAGATGATCCGCTCCCCAGTCGAGCTGATCGCCCGAATCGAGCATAGCGCGGGTCAGTTCCACAGTTTCTGATGGGACCAATCCGTTGAGAAAGATTGCCATCAGCATAGCACCGACCTGCTCGTCACTGGCCGATTGGTCTGTGACTGCTGCCACGAAATGGTGAAGTTCAGCGCTCGTCAGATGGAGGCCATTTCGTTTTTTTCGGAGTATTTCACGCATGGGTCTCAACCCCATCTTGGGGGCCTTGTGCCGTGACAGCAAGTTGTCAAAGCGCCTGTTGCAGGTCGTTCAGGAATGAAGTGCCTGTCGGCACAGTGATTCCGAAATTTGCGGCCACGGTCTGTCCCAGATCTGCAAAGGTCTCACGGGTTCCCAGGTCGACTCCGCTCTTGAAAGAACGACTTCCGCACAATACGGGGACGTATTCACGGGTATGGTCCGTATGGGATAGATGCGTGGGATCACAGCCGTGATCGGCGCTGATAAGGAGTAGACCGTTATCGCCGAGGGCTTCGATAAGTTCGGGGATCGCCGCATCGAATTCCAGCAGAGCTGTGGCGTACCCGGTGGGATTACGCCGATGGCCATACACCATGTCGAAGTCCACCAGATTACAGAATACAACCCCGTGTTGGAGTGATTTCGTCACCGAAATAGTCTTGGCGATACCGTCCGTATTTCCTTCTGTATGGACATTTTGTTCGACGCCCTGGTGGGCAAAGATATCCGCAATTTTCCCGATACCGATAAGGGGAATACCCGCCTTGGTGAGTTCATCGCAGAGGGTGGGTTGGTGGGGCAGCATCGAGTAATCGTGTCGATTATAGGTCCGTTGAAAGGCCCCGGCCTCACCGATAAAGGGTCGTGCGATAATGCGTGCGATCCGGTGTTCGTCGCAAATGTCCCGGGCGATCTTGCAGGCCGCATAGAGTTCTTCAAGGGGGATGATGTCCTCATGCGCCGCTATCTGAAATACGGAGTCGGCGCTGGTGTAGACAATCCACTTCCCGGTTCGGATATGTTCCGGTCCCAGCTCCTCAATAATAACCGTCCCCGAAGCGGCGCAATTTCCTAGAATCTCGCGGCCCGTGGCTTGAATAAAGGGGTCCAGGATTTCAGACGGAAACCCCTCCGAAAAGACAGTGAAGGCGGTAAATGTCGGTACACCTGCCATTTCCCAATGTCCCGTAATGGTATCTTTACCGGCCGAGGCTTCGTGCATTCGGCCGTGGGCCCCACGCAGCTCTTTGGCGGGGCCGGTCCCCTTGATGGAGGTCAGATGACCCAACCCGAGACGTGCCAGATTCGGAAGGTGAATTCCGCCTACTGCATCGGCTACGTGGGCGATGGTATTGCTACCGGCATCGCCGAAGGCCGGAGCGTCGGGCATGGCGCCTACCCCCACCGAATCCATGACTAAAATGCAGACCTTCTCGAACAATGTCCCGACTCCCAAAATATATGACGGGTAGTCCGTCAAGCGATCTCGAACGTAACAACCCTGGTTGTTAGTGTAAACCGATGATGGGCGAAAGCACCGCCAACTAAAACGATCCCAACACCCAGAGCAGGCCAATGATGGCAAGAATCATGACCAGAATGCTCAGGATCGCCATCCTGGTGGAGCCGGGGCGGCCAAGAGGATCATTCGCTTCTGTTTTATCCAGGATATCAGCCAGAAGATCCGGGTCTGCCTCCCCCAGCTCGCGCATTGTTTTGAGCCGGGTTTCTCGTTGAATGTGGAGCGCCACCAGAACGATAGCCAGCCAGGTTATCAGGATACCGGCCATCATCATGAGGAGGTTCCGGCGTCGGGTGGCGAGAGTCGTGGATCGTAGCTGATACTCCGTGTCGTAGGTCGATCTATCGGCGATCGGAGCCGGTTCCTGGGGACTGACAATCCTGCGAAATAGCGTCAGGGCACGAGCACGTTCCACCATAGTATCGCTTTGCGCCCACAGGGTCATGGTCTGTGCCAGATCTGCGGGAAGATTGGATCGGGCAATTTTTTTGATGAGGAGCAGGGTGCTCTTGGAGAGGGGGCCGTCCGGCGACGAAGTCAACCAGGCCGTAACGGAGCTGGAGTCAGGGCCCGTGGCGCTATCGGTACAGCTGATAGCCAGAGGGCTCCGGGGATCGAATGAAAGCCGGCTTCGGAGGTACCGAGGGCTACCATCGGCGGGTAGTTCTATATGTCGAACTCCGATGGCGGCCTGGCCCATGAAGATCGTGCAGTAAGCGGTCTTGGCATTGCCGATGGGCGCACCGGGAAGCGGGTACCGATGCACTGCAAGTTCCAGATTTCGGCCTTCCAGTTGACCTGTGATCTGGAAGGCGTTGGCGTCCTGTCGCTGGAAGCGAAAGGTGTGGGAGTATTTTGTTCCTTTGGATTCGACTACAATCCGGGTCGAACCGGATAGGACATCGCTCTTGATCGGTGCTCGATATAGACCCAGGGGTGTCGGGTTCAGGAGCTGTAGATTCGATTCCGCATTTTGTGCATATACGGCATCGATCGGGAGCCCCCCGTTTTCCACATCGTTTGGGCGGAGCCAGATGATGAGCTGCGGATCCGGGGCTCGTGGGTTGTAGATCCCGTGGTCCGGTACCGCGACCAGCCGGAATGGAAAAAGATCGCTTTGCGATGTCTTCTGTATATCGCCCACTTCAATGACCCAGCGATTTTGTTGTGCAGATACCGGGTATGCGGGTTGTGACGTCAAAGACACAAAGTGGCGTCCCCAACCTTTGGCCTTAATACAGATAGAATTGGGCAGTGAGCCTATAGGGCCGATCAGTTCAAGCACGGGACCACCGGCCTGGATATCCGGGTTCTGTGTAACGGTGGTCGGTTCACAGCTCGACAACTGCATGGGTTTTCCCGTCTTTGTCTTCCAGCCTACGATACGAACCGGGTGCGGCGTATCCGTGAGTCTATGAGGCCACTGAAGGATGTGAACTTCATAGGGCGGGGGTTCCAGGGACAGCCCTAGAATGTTCACCCCGATGAAAAAGGCGATAAGCCCCGAGCATACGAGGAAGATCTTGAAAAACGAGATAGAGAAGATTCGCCGTTGTCGTGGACCGACCATGGCCCTAATCTGTCAGGCAAGGACCGATCCGCGCAAGTTGTCTTCTTTATCCGGGACTGGATTCCGAACTCTGGGCTGCGCTGTTCTTATAAACTACGATTTACCGGGGTAATCGCTGGGATCTTCTGCAGCTCTTCCATGAGTTCCCGTATGCTCAACTCAAATATCTCACGGTCCGCGCTCGGGATCCGAGCGATAGAACGGCCTTCGAAGTGAAGGGGATTGAGGGTTCGGTTTCCCTTTTTCAAGGCAAAGTGCAGATGGGGGCCCGTGGCGCGTCCCGTCGCTCCTACGAAACCAACGACCTGTCCCTGTTTCACCTTTTGACCTACGCGCAGTCGTGAGGCGTATCGATGGAGGTGAGCATAATAGCTTTTATAGCCCGATGCATGGCGTATTACGACCAGGTTTCCGCTTGGACCACGGCGTCGTTTCCATACCACTTCACCCTCACCCACCGTCCACACGGGGGTTCCGAGCGGCGCAGCATAATCAATAGCCAGATGTTGTTTATATTTGTGGAGTACCGGGTGGTAGCGCCGTTCCTGATAGCCGGAACTTACGCGGGTATATTGCAGTGGGCTACGAAGAAAATCACGTTGAACCGACGAACCGTCGGCTTTGAAATAGTTGGCCAGGTCTGTACCAGTACCATGGTGGAATAATTGCAGGGTGTTGAACTTGCCCTGGTATTCCAATGCTTTGATGGGTCCGTACCGGAAGAAACGCCCATCTACCAGCTCTTTGGTACCGATAAAGCGCACAACATCGCCCTCGCGGACATCTTCATAGAAGCGTAAGTCGAAGGATAGAAGTTGGATCAAATGAGAGGCCAACTTGGGGTCTTCCACGCAACGAATCAGCGATTCGTATAGCGTTCCATCAACCAGACATCCGATGCGGAGGGGTTGTTTCTCAATGGGTACAACCACCTTTTTGGCGAGGTATTTGGAGCCATCCTCGGAAAGGGTAGCTTCATAGAGTTCGATAGGATTGCGCTGATATTGCAGCCGCAAGATCTGCCCTTCCTGATTCAGATCCACCCGGTAGGTATCCCCAATGAGGCTACGTCGGAAGTCTACGAGCGGGTCGAGGGCCGCGATCACGGGACGATATCGTTTCGGATTGATCTTTGCGTCCGACAGTTTTCGTCCAAGGATTTCCCCATTCTGGATAGAGCCTTTCATAACCCTCGCCGCGATGCGGTCGAGCTTCTTTCGTTGTGGGGATTGGTGTTCCGGTTCGGTTGCTGGCGAGGAGGGCTGACCTTCCAGTGGTGTGAGGCTTCGTTCGGGTACATATTCCACAACTTCTGGTGTCGAGTCGTGTACAAAGACCCAATAGTTCGTTGCCAGAATCGCCGCGATGAACATTGGCATCAATATCTTTTGGCCAAGACCCTTTCTGCGGGCATTTTGGCTATTCAAATAGGAACTACGGTACGCCACGGAGCCACCTCGTATTTGTTTCACCCGATCGTATCTGATGTCGCTACGTTCAGATCGCCACAACCTGGAGCCGCATCCTCTAACACGCGCGTTGTTACCGGGTCAATGCGGCAGTCCTGGAACGACCGGTTTTGCAGGGGAAAGTTCTTTTCTGGGGTCGTAGATTCCTCATGTTTCAGGTCGTCCGGTCGAGTCGACAATCGCCGACAAATCTGGTCAAACGGAGATCTGGAATGAGGCATTTGTTGCAACGATCCTGTGGCTCTTGGTAAGTGAACCACTCCAGGTCTATGGCCCACCCGAAAAGTGTGCCAACCAAGGGTCCGAATGAGCGAAGTGGTTGTACAAGATATAGAGGGAGCGGAGACGCAGACGATTCCCATCATGAATCGCGGTCTTCTTGAGGGGCCTGAGGTGTCCAGACGCAAGCGTGCATCGTGGCTCTACCTCGTCGTGGCATTGCTGGGGTTTGGCATCTTCTTTCCGTCTCTTGGCTCCTTTGGTCTATGGGACCCGTGGGAGACACATTACGGTGAAGTGACGCGAAATATTGTCGAGACTCGTGATTGGATTGCGCTGAAGTGGGGTTATACAGCGACGCGCAACACCAAGACGGATCCACACGTAAAGTGGGCGCATCATAACGAGACCTGGAAGTTTATGAGTAAGCCCATTCTCATCTTCTGGAGTCAGGCTCTGAGCGTGAAGCTCTTTGGTTATTCCGAATGGGCCTTCCGCTTCCCAATGGCTCTCCTGGCCTGGTTGGTCATGATCACCGGTTTTCATGTGTTACGTACGGTAACGCAGGACAATCGCCTTGCGTTCCTGGGATCGGTGGTAGTGGCAACCTGTCCTCAGTTTTATATGATCTCGCGCCAGGCCCAGACAGATATGCCCTTTGTGGGAACGTTGTCGTTGGGGATGTTTATGTTTTTGTTGGCGTTGTTTCGGCCAAGGGAACGTATTTCCGATCGGAGGTTTGTCTGGCGAGCCATAACGACGGTGTTGCTGCTTGTCCTGTTGATTTTTCCTCAGGTCGGATTGCTTGTCTCCGATGTGCCGAACGGAGGGGTTGTTACGGCGTGTATTGTGGGCCTTATGGGAGCCGGGGTGATTGTGAGCATCGTCCTCCCGATACTGTCGCATTCGAAGATACATGGGCGTTTCGAGGAGAACTTCAAGGACCGATGGTACAGGCAACTCAATCTGTACCTTTTCTATGCCTTCATCGGATTGGCAACTCTGGCCAAGGGGTTGCTGGGCTTTGCCCTCCCTGGGGCCATCATCTTCACTTTCATTCTCATAACGTGGAATTGGCGTCTGCTTTTGAATGTCGCCCTTATTCGCGGAACCCTGATCTTCTTGGCCGTCACCGCGCCGTGGTACGCCGGGATGTTTCTGGTGTATGGCAACGACTTTTTCAAACGCTTTATCATCCACGATCACATCAATCGCTTTTCCAGCGGTGTCCACCAGGTGGATACGGGGCTTTTCGAGCATTTTATTAAATGGTTGGGAATCGGGATGTTCCCCTGGTCAATCTTCATACCGGTGGTCTTGATTTCCGTATTTACACTCCGGCGGATTCCGAAAGACGCGCAGGGACAGTTCAAGCTCTTCCTATTTGTCTGGGCGTTTATTTCGTACATCCTGTTTACGAAGGCGAGCACCAAGTTCCACCATTATATATTCCCAGCATTGGTTCCCCTGGCGATGTTGATCGGAATATGGCTACGAGGGCTACCGCGATTGCCATCACGCGCGGTACGTCTGGCGGCGATCGTGGGGATTGGCTTTACCCTGTCTATGGGGTGGACCATCTACGAGGACAAACAGGTCCTACGAAATCTAATGACCTACAAATATGACCGGAAGCTACCCAATAGCCTGCCGGTGGATCCGAATGCGCCGGTCACCTGTAAGAAATGGGCACCGAAAGACAAAGCTGGTTATACGTTTTGCCAGGATACGGATGGAGCGAAAGTGACCTGGAAGGAAAGTTTGTTCTTCCATAAAACGCCGGCGCTTACCCGAACGTTGTTGACGACGCATTGGGGTCATTATCCCAATGTGATTATTCGCGTTGTTCTTGGTGTGATTCTCGGCTTATTGTTGTGGCTTCTTATAGCCAAGAGTGGCGTGTGGACTCTTGGTTTCCGTTGGTTGGGCATCGGTATTATTACGGTTTCCGCACTGCATCTGACCGTATGGTCCCTCAATGTGTATATGCCGATGTTGTCTCCATCGTGGTCCCAACGTGACATCTTCGAAACCTATTTTGAGAGCTGCGAGCTGAAAGAGAACCCGGCCGGTCTCAATCAAGAATATGAACCTCTGGTCTGCCAGATCGGTCTATGCGTGATCGCCGATTGGACCGGGGCACGAAAAAAGAGGGAATGTACGGAGGATATCATCGCGTGGTTGTTCACCTGGAGAGGGGAGACGTTCTATGGGAACAATACGGCGATCCCGGTTCTCAAGAAGAAGGATACCAAGACCTATCTTTCGGAAATGAACGATGGGTGTACGTTTTATGCGATCCTGGAGGACCATCAGAAGAGTGCCTTTGGACAGCATCTCAAGCGATATAGCCGAGAACTGGCGCGCGAAGGAAAAAAACCTTTCGATCGCATTGAGGACTGGAACATCACCCTGGAGCACGGGGAAAGCCCCTTTTTTGTTTTGATGCGTGCCGAGCCCGTGCCCAAGACACTTCGTCTGCCGGTGCTTGTTGCTACCGGATTCCCGGGCTCCTATTATTTGCCGTTCAAGTCCCCCTTCGCGATCTGCGGAGTTCGGTCGGACGCCAATTCCTGTGACGCGATGGCCCTGCGATGATGTTTCAACGAAGCCAAAGATGGCCGTGGATTCCCAGCCGGGTCATGGGGATATGTTTCGTTCTGGCGATGGTCCTGACGGGTGGATGTGGGGTGATACGCTCCCAGGCTTTGATCGACGATGCGGCTCGTCGCGAGACGGAGCTTATCAAGTCCGAGGTGCGCAACTACGCGGCCTATGAGTTTGCCCTTGGTTCGGCGTATCTTAAACGAGCACGGCTGGCGGCCGGTCATTCGGACTACGAGGGGGCTCGGCAGCTGGCACGATTGGCCAAGAAGACCTTCAAGAAAGCGAATGCCGTCGCTGCAGAACATAAAGCGCGTCTTAATTTTCAGCCCTATCGCTTGGATTGGAACAAGCCAGTGGGGAAAAAATGACAGCAGCTACTCGCATAGGCACAGTGGTTCTGGCGGTTCTGATGTTGGCCGCATGTGCATCTACAGGGGAGCTCGCGCGCTTGGAGCGAGGTGTACGAGTACGCCTCAAGCGAGTGGAGTCCCGGGCCTATTATTGCGCCCCGCGGGCCGCAGCAGAGGGGCGTGCGGAGTTGGCCTATGCCCTTCGGCTCCGAGAGTGGGGCGACAGTGGCGAGTCTCGGCGCCGGCTGGAACATGCGAAGCAACTCCTTGATTTGGCCTGGGAACGTTCGACTGATGAGGCTTGCGAGGGCGATCGCGACGACGATGGGATTGTCGATAGCATGGATATGTGCCCGGACAAGCCCGAGTCTTTCAACGACATCAACGATACCGATGGTTGTCCCGAAACAGATAGCGATGGTGATGGAGTGGATGATGCCGTGGATCGCTGCCCGGGCATCTGGGGTTCGCCCTCGGGCGGTGGGTGCCCATCGGGCGATCGAGATGCAGATGGGGTACCAGACGGCAGCGATGAATGCCCCGAGAAGAGCGGACCCAAAGCATACGATGGTTGCCCGTACCGATATGTCCTGATGGAAGGCGGTCGTCTTGTCGTCCGAAAGAAGATCCTCTTCAACCGTCGTCGTGTCGAAGTCGCGGAGAAGTCCCACCGGGTTCTCAATGATATTGTCTCCTATTTAAGAACCCACTCCGAGATTCGTTTGCGCATTGAAAGTCATACCGACAGTAATGGAGCAGCTGGACGCAATCTGCGTCTCTCGGAACGCCGTGCGCAGGCCGTTCGCGGCTATCTTGTACGTAAGGGGATCGCGCCGGAGCGATTGCGTGCGGTAGGCTTTGGCGAGAGCCAACCTCTATTCGATAATACTTCGGCGGCAGGGCGTAAAAAGAACAACCGGCTTGAATTCGTCGTCTTGACGAACTGACGGTTTCCCAGAAGGACGATGGCAGATCATGATCTGGGTGTGGATTTGTATTGCAGCGGGTATTCAAGGCATTACGGAATTCATTCCTGTCTCCAGTAGTGGCCACCTTCGGATCGTCAGTGAATTGTTTTCCCGGGTCACGGCAGATACGGGAACAGATGTCATGCTGCACCTGGCCACGATGCTATCGGTACTGTGGGTTTTTCGCTCGCAGCTGAAGAGCACCTTGTTCGTATCATCGGAGTCGAACCCACAGGGTGTACAGCCAGCAAGGTTCCTAGGCTGGGTGGTTCTAGCCACGGTGCCGGTCGGAGTGGTTGGGCTGGTATTTGGCGATCGCCTGGAGACTGCGAGCACAAGCCTTGGATTTCTGGCGGCCACGTATCTGGGTAACGCTCTCGTACTTTTCATGGCTCATCGCGTAAGCCGTCGGCAAACCCGTCTTACATTGAAAGATTTCACCTGGTTGTTTGCGCTGTTGATCGGGCTGGCTCAGGCCGTAGCTGTGACGCGTGGTATAAGTCGTTCGGGAACCACGATTACCATGGCGTTGATTCTGGGCTTTGAGGTGGAGGCGGCGGCTTTCTTCTCATTTATGATCGCGATTCCAGCGATTCTGGGAGCAGTTGCCGTCAAGATTGGCCCGGTCGTTTTGGGTTCCGAATCTCTTACGATCGCATGGGGTCCGATGTCTTTGGGGTTCCTTCTGGCTTTTCTAGTCGGCGTTGGAGCATTGAAAGTGCTTCTTGCCTCTGCTAGAAGAGCGATCTGGTGGCCCTACGTTATCTATTCCCTGGGACTATCAGTCCTTTGCCTGGGATTGCATGTGGGGTAGCAAACCGTACAGCTAGGCTAGCTCGGGAGCATTCGACAATGAAGATTGTAGCGGTTGTCATGGCGGGGGGACAGGGTACTCGGTTCTGGCCGTTGAGCCGAAAACACCAACCCAAGCAGCTACTTCATCTACTTGGTGAGGAGTCGATGCTGTCGCGGACCGTTCGTCGGCTGACGCCGATGATTCCGGTTGAGAACATTGTCGTGGTCACTGGGCGGGACATTCTGGACCTGGTGCGTGCGGAGATCCCCGACGTGCCGGAAGAAAATATTCTGGCCGAGCCACAGGGCCGAAATACGGCACCTTGTGTGGCCTGGGCGTCGGTTGTGGTGCGGGACCGGTGGGGTCCGGATACAGTAATCGCGACCTTGCCTGCTGATCATTATATCGGTGATGAAGACAACTTTCGCGATGTTTGCCGAAGTGCCTGTGCCTATGCGGATCGAGGCGATATCATCACGCTCGGGATTACCCCCACTCACCCCGAAACGGGTTATGGTTATTTAAAATTTGGTGATTATTGTTCGCCTATTGACGAGGTATCCTGTCGGGCCCGGACGTTGATCGCCTTCGTGGAAAAACCCTCGTTGACCGTGGCCACCACCTATCTCCAGGAAGGCCAGTACCTCTGGAATAGTGGCATGTTTTTCTTCCGTGCCGATGTGATCCTGGAAGAATTTGCGGCTCATCTGCCCGCGGTGCTTGAGCAAATCGAACGAGTGTATTCGGCCGATACAAATAATATCGACGCCGTTTTAGAGGATGCCTACGGCAAATGCCAGTCGATCTCCATCGATCATGGGATCATGGAACATAGTACGCGTCTGGCGACGATTCCGGCCTCATTCGGCTGGAGTGATGTGGGGAACTGGAGAGCGCTATTGGACCTTCGCGAGGAAGGAAAGGATAGCTTTGAATTGGGGAGTGTTGTATCAGAGGACACCAGCGAGTGTGTCCTTGTGGCCGCTGAGGGGGTGACCCTGGTGGCGTTGGGATTGAAGGGGATGACGATTGTCGCTTGCGAAGATGTGACCCTCGCCCTACCTACGGACCGGGCCCAGGAGGTTCGTCGTCTGGTTGAACTTTTGGATCGCATCGGCCGTCGTGACGTTTTAGATTAATGGACCGAAACCGCATATACCGATTTGGCCAGCTTGTGTTGGCCGGCTTGCTCGGCACGTTGATGCTGGGTCTGGCCTGGTCCGTCGTCGATTTCTGGGTGGCGTTTCCATCCATGACCAATGAGCTGAACCATACGGGATCGTCCTGGTTTTCGTTGACTCTTTTGTGGGCCACGACCGCAAAGGGAGCCCTGATTGCGAGCCTATGGATGTTTGTTCCGGCGTTGGTGGCGTTTCTTATTCTCGAACACCCAAAGGTGGGCCAGGTCTGGTATGCGGAGTTGTGCCGCGATGAGCGTTCGGCCACCGCCCTGGTCGGCAAATTCATAGGTCTGTTGCTCTTCAGCCTTTTCTTATTTGTGCTGGTTGTCGAGCTGAGTGATCGTTTCAATTCGTCCTACGTGCGTGCTCTTGGGCTGGCGCTGATAACACCCCCACTTGTCTGGGGTCTTCCCATCGTCTGCACCGAGGCCGTGAAACGCAGCGGACTGTTAAACAATAGCTCGGGGACGAACTCCTATCGCAAGCGTGGGCTGGGCCTCGGTCTTGTGGCGGGGCTTCTATGGTTGGGTTCCCTTTTCTTCTTGGCCTATGATGTATTCGACGTCCTCGGCATTGGCTGGATCCTGGCATGTATCTCAATTTTCGGTGGTGGACTGGCGGGATTCTGGTTGATTCCACGATATCGTTCCGTACGCCGGATTGGTGTTGCCTTT
>CAUZEG010000005.1:0-57788 GCA_963578775.1 Myxococcales bacterium | reverse complement strand
ATCGCGTTGCCGTAGGCATCTTCTGCTGTGCCATGAACCTCGACCACATCGGAGACTTCGTATACGGACTTGGCGGGATTCAGATACAGGGAGAGTTTGTTGGCGGTTCCCGGAACGACTTCGAGGATCCCGTATTCGATTTGTTCGTCACCACGGCTGAGGAGATCACAACCCAACTCGTAAGAGCCGATTATGGTTCCGTAGACATTGGTTCCCTGTACACTCAGGCTGGTCTCGGACGTGAGCAGCTTGAAGTCCTGGGCTTCGTCTGTAACCAGGTTGCCAAACTTGTCGAAGGCCGCACAGAGCGCGGTCACGAACTGGCCCGCTGGGGCCGGACCGTCAAAGCTAAGTCCCGTAAAACTCGGGGCATCTGCATAGACGATCAGAGATGCGGGTATGGTCTGAACAGGTCGACCGTCGGTGTAGGCGCAGCCCACCTGGTAGTTTCCAGCGCGAATGGCTGAGATGGCGAGCCCGGTGACCGTATTGCCGTCTTGCGGCGAGATGGTGGCCACAGCATTGCCGATGGGAGTCTCGGTGCCGTTTCCAGCCACATGGTAACAAGTTACCGCTACGACTTCGCCCGCAATCACGGTGTTCTTAGAAAGCTTGGCTTTCAGGGTATCCTGGCCTGCGCCGGTTGACTGATTATTGCCGTTGCAGGCAAAGGCAGTCAGTAGGAGACCAAGTAGAAAAATGTGAATGCGATGCAGGTCCAGGCAGGAAGAGAAGCCTTTACGTCCGATCATAACTATCCTCGTAATAAAACTATCGCTCTCCCATAGCGCTCGCGGACCGAGTATTTTCAAAGAAATTTGAGGGCGGACCAATAACCAATTCATGTTCGCCTTTCAACCAAAATCCATCTTAGCCCCGTATTTATTGGGAAACCGGGGGTAACGGGTATGGTGCCGTTGTGTCGTCTACAGCGTAGAGGGCGAAACAGGATCAATTGACAGCGCAGGGAAAGCAGGTGATTCGTGACCTATGAAAACTCTGTGTCTCGCCCTCTTTATCGTCACCTTCAGCCTGGTGGTTTCGCCCATCCACCAGGCCTGGAGCCATACGGGTCCAGGCGCCGACCGGATAGTCCGCGGTGAGCCCACAAACCAGGTAATCAAAATCGATGGGCGCCTCGATGAAGAAACCTGGCAACAAGGCGAGCACTCTACCGATCTCGTGGAGCGCAAACCCAGGCTTCGTCAAACACCCCCCGTCCGGACCTATTTCAAGGTCCGCTTCGATCACGAAGCGCTCTACTTCGGGGTGTGGTGCGAAGAGGATAAGCCGGATCAGATTCGTGCCCGAACTCGTACTCGTGATTCGTTCTCCATCTTCAGCGACGACACCTTGAGCATCAAAATTGATCACGTCCACGACCATCGCACGACCCTGGGGTTCGCTGTAAATCTGGTGGGCGGGCGTATCGAATATCTCAGCGTGAACGAACAGAGTATGCGAACCGAATACGACGCGGTCTGGCAGGCCCGGGCGATGCGTTCCGAAAAGGGATGGACGGCGGAGTTCCGGATCCCTCTCGAGCCCCTCGGCATTGATCCCGGGCACCCCCCAGAGCGGATCGGGCTCAACATTACACGGGACCACGCCCGCCGTTCCGCCACCTACGACTGGGCCGTCATGGCGCCACCCCTGACGCCGGTAGCCGCCAGTCATTATGGTCATCTGCTTGGTCTTGCGGGGATCGCAACGCAGAAGCAACAAGCGAAGGGCGGGGGTCGACCAGTCCGCCTTCGTAAACCAGCGCTGTCCCCCTATGTGGTGGCCGGATTTGAGCGCCTCGAAGCGGGCGATGATACTCGCTTCCCCTGGGATATAGGAGTCGACGCCCATGCTCGTCTTGGAGCCCGCTGGCGAAGTGAACTTACCATCAACACCGACTTCGCCCAGGTGGAGGTGGACAATCGGGTGGTCAATCTCAGTCGATTCGGACTCTTTCTACCGGAAAAACGCGACTTCTTCCTACGAGACCACGAGCTGTTCAGCCTCGGCCGCCCCGAATCCGGACAACTTTTCCATAGCCGCCGTATCGGCCTACACCAGGGCAAACGGATCCCCATTGCCACGGGTATCAAACTGACGGGCACGCCCAGACCCGGTACACGGGTCGGCTTGTTGGAGGTTGTAACGCGGCCGGCCCACGGCCAACCCTGGACCTCCCATCTGGTTGGACGCCTCATGCACGAACTGGGTGGAGGCTCCAACGTCGGCTTCATGTTTACCGACCGACGCTCCCTTGAAACTCCCGGTGACAATAACCTGGTCCTGGGGATCGACGGCACATCCGTAAGCTCTCGATCTCCGCTTGTCTTCTCCTTCTTCGTGCTTTCGTCCTACACGGGTCCGGACGCGACCACCGCAACCCAGGAGGTCGATTCCAATGGCATATCACTCGCCACGGGCCGCTACGATAATTCCTTCGGGCTCGATCTGAAATGGCGCGGTGAGCTCATTCGCCCGCGCCTCGGTTACGCCGTATACGGCGACGACTTCCGGGCCGACCTGGGTTTCTTTCCACGCGTTGGCGTCCACCAGTCGACCGTCGGGCTGGAGATCGAGCCGCGCATAGAGAAGCATGGGATCGAGAAATTGACCTGGAATATATGGGCGGACACCTTCCTCAGCATCCAGAAAAGCGAGGTCCTCGACACCGTCCTGGGTTCTGAATTTGTTGTTCGGCTCGACGCTGGGTTCTCCATCCGCGCCTTCGGCGAGCTGGGGACGATCTCCGTCCTCGAAGAGTTCACCGTCGGGTCCAATACCACCATCGCAGCCGACAAATACCGGCTCCAGCGCGTGGGAGTGGGGTTCAACACTCCCTTCACCTGGGATGCATACATCGATATCAACGGACATATTCGAGACTATTTCGGCGGCCGGCTCACCGGTGGCTGGACCGGCCTCGTCCTCAAACCCTCCTCTCTACTCCGTCTGGAGCTGGGCGCCGAAGTCGGTCAGGTGGAATTCGAGGATAAGCGCCCCAATTTCTTATCCGCGATAGTCAATGGACGGCTCAATATCGGCTTCAGCCCGGATCTGGGTCTCGACCTGTACAGCGGCTACAACCACCTGCGTCACGAAACCCTGTTACAGGGCCGCCTTCGTTGGACCTATCGGCCTGGAAGCGACCTCTTTGTGGTCTACCAACATAATCTGGACGAAGACAGAACGTCCTTTCAATCGCTATTGTTCAAGGCCCAGATCTACTGGCAATAATCAGGACATAACGATGTGACGGATCCCCTGGTCTTCCAGCCAATCCCGGGCTCGCTCACGTTGGTCACCCTGGACCAGAAGATACTCTCCGTCCACCCGGACGCCACAACCGAGGGCTTTGCGCAGGGTCTTCGCCAGTGCCCCAAGGTCGCCCTGCATGCCTTCAATGCGGGTAACTGTCTTGCCACCATGCCCTTTGCGTTCCATTCGTAGAACCACCTTGCCCTTTGATTCCGGGCTCTCCTGGCTCTGGGGTGACGCCTCGGACGGTTCTTCAACGACCGCTCCCGCCGGGGCGTCGGGCAGATCGATGCCCTTGGCACGCAGCAGATCGCCGAGGGTGAAACCGCCCTCCTCCGTCAGCGGTATGCGTGTCTTTTTTGCCACATTGACCTCACCATAGCCCGAGACTCCAGAGTGCTTGAGCTTAGATGGTATTCCACCGATTGTCATTTGCCCGCCAAAGATGTAAACGTCGCCCGCGGTGCTTGATACCCCTTCGGAGAATATGGCCGAATGTACAGCGTAATGACCTGGAAAATCCTGGGTGTGAGCCTTTATCTGATCATCCTGATCGTGATCGGGATTGTGGCATCTCGGCGCATGAAGGACATCCGGGACTACTTTGCGGCCGGCAAGAAACTGGGATTTCTGGCGGTCGCCTTCTCGGCCCGCGCTACGGGCGAGTCTGCCTGGTTGCTCCTCGGCCTTACCGGCATGGGGGCCTTCTACGGGGTCCATGCGTTCTGGGTGGTCTTTGGAGAAGTTCTGGGTGTGGCCGGTGCCTGGCTCTTTCTCAGTCGACGCTTCAAACGGCTGACCGACGAGTACGACTCCATCACCATCCCCGATTATCTGGAGTCCCGATTCCGGGACACCTCCCATATCATCCGTATCGTGTCGGCCGTAGCCCTGTTGGTCTTCGTGACCATCTACGTAAGCGCCCAGATCGACGCCACCGGACAGGCCTTTGAGAGCTTTCTCAACTGGAACTATTTTGTCGGGGCCATCGTCGGGTTTGCGGTGGTCACTGTCTACATTACCAGCGGTGGTTTCCTGGCCGTAGCCTGGTCCGATGTCTTTCAGGGCAGCTTGATGCTGATTGGGCTCGTCTGTCTACCCATTGTCGGCCTGATTGAGATCGGCGGAGTATCGGAACTGGGCGATAAACTCCATTCCGTCGACCCCAATCTCTTATCCCTCGGGGGTAAGGATGGCTACAGCCTGATGGGCATTATGGGGATCTTGAGCCTGGCCCTCATCGGGCTCGGCTTTCTGGGATCACCGCAGATCTTCGTCCGCTTTCTGTCGATGAAATCGGAAGGTGAGATCACCAAAGGCGCCACCACCGCCATCGTCTGGACCCTCCTGGCGGACTCCGGTGCCGTCTTGATCGGTATGATCGGCCGCGCCCTGTACACCACAGCGAAAGATGCACCCGAAGCGATCCTGGGTGAGAGTTGTCAGAATGTTTTGTCCGTGTCGATGGATCTCCTGCCCGCTTTTGTCGTGGGCATTTATATCGCCATCGTATTGGCCGCCATCATGTCTACTGCAGATTCTCTATTGGTGCTGGCCTCCAGCGCCGTCGTTCGCGACTACTACCAGAAGGTGAAAAACCCCCATATTCCAGACGAAGCCCTGGTGAGCCATAGTCGCAAGGTCACTCTTATCCTGGCCCTGTCGGCCCTCGCCATCGCCATGGCAGTGGCAGTCATCTCTCCGAGTCGTTCGGTCTTCTGGTTCGTGATCTTCGGCTGGTCGGGGATCTCCGCCACCTTCTGTCCAGTGATCATCTTGTCCCTGTTCTGGTCCCGCTTAACCCTGCGGGGGGCCCTGGCTGCGATGATCACCGGCTTCTTCAGTGTCATCTTCTTCAAATTCATTGCACCGGATCTGCCCGCAGTGGGCGACCATCTGAGCAAGCTCAGCGAACTACCGCCCTCCTTCGCTCTGGCTGGTCTTATGGGCGTGGTCATAAGTGTTCTGGACAAGAGCGGCCTGGACCAGATCCGAAATGCATCGGACGATCTGGCGATGGCGAGTCGTAAGTAGGCTCACGTCATACGAAATCAGCCAGGACTGGAACCAACCGAAAGTACAGGTTAGTATGGGCCTCTACCTCGTGAGGACCCAGGAGTAGATCATGGCGGATCTGAGTATCAATGTGAACGGAATGAAGCTTCCGAACCCCTTTGTAATCGGTTCAGGACCTCCCGGAACCAACTACAAGACCATCGCCCGCTGTTTAAAGGTGGGTTGGGGCGGCGTTGTAGCTAAGACCGTCAGTCTAGAAGACACCGACGTCACCAACGTAGCTCCGCGCTACGGCAAACTGTGGACTCCAGACAAAGGCCATGTGGTGGGCTTTCAGAATATTGAGCTTATCTCGGATCGTCCCCTCTCGGCCTGGTTGGACGAGTTCAAGCGCTGCAAAGACGACTTCCCGGATGGGATCGTCATCGCCTCCATTATGGAGAGCTACAACCAGGACCGCTGGCAGGAACTCACCGGTGTGCTGGTAGAAACCGGCATCGACGGTTTCGAGCTCAACTTCTCCTGTCCCCATGGGCATCCCGAAGACAAGATGGGCGCGGCCATGGGCCAGAACCCGGCTATTGTGGAGGAAGTCACAAGCTGGGTAAAAGACGCCACGGAGCTGCCCGTCTGGGCCAAGATGACACCCAATATTCAGGACATTACGATCCCGGCCCGCGCGGCCGTCGCCGGTGGTGCCGATGGGATCTCGGCCATCAACACAATCCTGGCCGTAATCGGGGTCGACATGAAGACACTCCGCCCCATTCCAACGGTGGAAGGGTATTCCACGCCAGGCGGCTATAGCTACCAGGGCGTCAAACCCATCGCCCTTCGCATGGTACAAGAGTTGGCGACCGGCATTCCAGAGACCGAAATCTCCGGCATCGGTGGTGTTCTCACCGCCCAGGACGCCATCGAGTTCCTTCTACTGGGCTCTTCCACGGTCCAGGTCTGTACCGGCGCGATGCTCAAAGGGCACACCATGGTGCAGGAACTCATCGATGGCCTCCATGAGTTCATGGACGAACATGGTTTCGAGAATGTACGTGATTTTGTTGGGCATTCGCTTCAATACTTCACGACGCATCATGATCTGGTCGATCGCCAGAAAGAGTCACGAGTCAAAAAGGCGGGTATGCGCAACCGGGACACCGAATGGGGCGACGATCTGGCCTCAGTGACCACCTCGCTCACGACCAACGAATAGGTCCCAAAACCGGGGAGGCGTACCATGACGCACCGCGATCAGATCATCCAAAACCACCGCGACCACGTCTTTTTCTCCTGGGTCCCCCAGAAGAAAATGACCAATCCCATTGTCGTGGACCGCGCCAAGGGCGTGTACTTCTGGGACGTGGACGGAACCCGCTACATCGACTTTTCAAGCCAGTTGATGAATATGAATATCGGCCATGGTCACCCCAAGGTGATAGCGGCGGTAACCGAACAACTCAACCAACTGCAGTTTGCCTATCCGGGCACAGCCTCCCCCACCAAGGGACGGGCGGCCGCCAAGTTGGCCGAGATCGCGCCCGGTGATCTGAACAAGGTCCTGTTCACCCTGGGCGGCGCCGAAGCCATCGAAAACAGCATCAAGATCGCCCGCCAGTATACCGGGCGTCATAAGATCGTAACCCGCTATCGCAGCTACCATGGGGCCACCCTGGGGGCGGCCACCGCTGGTGGTGATCCCCGCCGCCTGGCCAATGAGCCCGGTATCAGCGGCATCGTACGGGTCCACGATCCCTACGCCTATCGCTGTCCCTTCGGTTATGCTCCGGAAGGTAATCCACAGGCCTATATCGACCATGTCATTCAGACCATCGAGTTTGAAGGCCCGGAGAATGTGGCGGCCATACTGATGGAATCGATAACCGGCTCCAGTGGCCTCATCATCCCCCCCGATGGCTATTGGCAGGCGATCCAGGAATACGCCCGCAAACACGGGATCCTGCTCATCTGCGACGAGGTGATGGCAGGCTTTGGTCGAACCGGAAAGATGTTTGGTATTGAACACTACGAAGGCGTGGTGCCCGACATCATGGCCCTGGCCAAGGGGCTTACCTGCGGCTATATACCCTTGGGGGCCGTGATCGTACGACAGCATATCGCCGACCATTTCGATAGCAATCCTCTGGTCTGCGGCCTGACCTATAGTGGCCATCCGGTCGGCTGCGCGGCGGCCCTCGCCACCATCGCAGTCTACGAAGAGGAAGGCCTGGTAGAGAATAGTCGCCGCATGGGCGAGATCATGGCCGGGCATCTCCAACGAATGAAGGATAGCCACCCCTCTGTAGGCGATGTACGCAGCATCGGTCTGTTCGGGGTCATCGAATGCGTGAAAAACCGCGAAACACGCGAGCCCTTAGCTCCCTGGAACGCCTCCCCCAAAGAGATGGGCCAGATGGCCAAGGTCGCCGCTCGCATCCGCGAGCTGGGTATGCATACCTTCGTACGCTGGAACTGGATCTTCACCGTACCCCCGCTCTGCATCACAGAAGCCGAGATGGAAGAAGGATTCTCCATCATCGACGATGCTTTGAACATCGCGGACGAGGGCTACAGAGACTGAGCTTCTATTGCTGTCGCCAGGCAATCAGCCCGCGTTCTTCGTCCGTTCCCGGCACGGTATTATCCAGGGTGAAGGCCAAAATAGCCCCCACCGACATGCCCGATTTACAGATCGCATAGGCCATCTGTCCGAACCAATTCCAGGTCTCTCCCAGCGCGAATCCGTTTGGATGCTGCTTACCCACATACTCCGGAACCACCAGGCCCATATACAGGGCAAATCCGATAATGAAGAGGTTTCGTGCGCTATTCAGATCCACAAACTGCAGATTGGATAGCCCCACCGCCGCGATCATCCCAAAAAGAGCGCAGAACATACCGCCCACAATGGGTTGTGGGATGGTGGTAAAGACGGCCCCGAACTTGGGAAAGAGCCCAAGAAAAATCATCATAATCGCCCCGGCCTGGACCACCCGGCGGGACGCCACCTTGGTCAGACCGATAGCACCAATATTCTCGCTATAGGAGGTGGTGCCGTTACCGGTTCCGAAGATACCCGCTATCACACAGCCGATACCCTCAAACATGATTCCCCGGTTCACCTGCTTCGCGTCCGGTGCTTTGGCGCCGGCCAGACGGGCACAAGCATAATAATCGCCAATACTCTCGATCATACTGGCCACGAAGCCGGCAAACATACCCACGATCGCCGCCATCCCAAAGGTGGGAGTCCCCCATGGGAACGGTGTGGGGATCCCCAACCAGTCGGAGTTGGCTACGTTGTCCCATTTTACCGCTCGGGCATCAGTCGGATCGGCCACATCGTAGATCCCCAGCTTGGTAAGGAGGATTGCCAGCCCCCATGCACAGCCAAGGGCCAATAGAATGGGATACATCTGAAACGCCCGCGCTTTGTTTCGAAGGTACTGGCTGAACAGGATAATCAATACAATGGTGATCGCCGCCAGACCCCAGTCTTTTCCGGCGAAGTGAGAACCCGCCCCGAAAAGAGAAATACCGATCAGGGTGATGGTGGGCGCGATCGTAATCGGGCCGATATACTTGAGCATTCGACCGGCGAGCCCCGTCATGCCAATGAGCGCCTCGGTCACGCCACCCACAATAATGGCTCCCTGCACATGGGTCATCTTCACTTCCCAACCACCACCTTGTAGATGGGCCATGGCACAGATGGCTATGGTTGGACCGATGAAAGAGAAGGTACCGCCCTGCACGATAGGCAGTCGATTTCCCCAGGTGGACTGAAGAATAGTACAGATTCCACTCACGAAGAACATGGTGGAGATTAACACCGCCAGCTCCAGAGGATCTGCAATATGAAAGCAGTATTCATTCAGAAACAGCGGAACCGCCACGGTAGAGCCGAGCATCGTCAGATAATGCTGCAGTCCCAGGGCAATCGTTTCCCCAATCGGCGGCTGATCGTCGATACCGTAGATGATCTCATTATTTGAAGACGTGCTCATGCCCTACTCCCCTGGTACCGCTTCGAATCGTCTAGTCTAGATCCAAGCTATCAGTACATGCTGGATGTGCGGCCTGCGCCCGTATAGTCGAAATATACGGTCTTGAGCTCCGTAAAGAACTCCATAGCCTCTTCGTTCATTTCACGGCCGCCGATCCCCGTCGACTTCATTCCGCCGAAGGGCATATGCGCCTCGCCACCCATGGTGGGCGAGTTCACATGGCAGATACCCGTTTCAATGCGATCGATATATTCGAATACGCAGGCATAGTCATTGGTGTACAGGCTGGAGCTCAGGCCGTACTTCACGCTATTGGCCACATCGATGGCTTCTTCGAAACTCTTCACTCGAATGACGCATAAGACCGGACCAAAGATCTCTTCCTGGGCGATTCGCGCGTTGGGTGAGACATGGTCGAATAGCGTAGGCTCGATAAAATAGCCTCCATCCAATCCATTATCCGTCATCCGTCGACCGCCCAATACCTGATTAGCCTCATCTCTGCCGATGGCCAGATATTCGAGAACACGCTCGAACTGGTCACGATCTACGCTCGGCCCCATGGTCGTAACCGGATCGAGGGGATCGCCCGCGACGATTCCCTTCATCTTTTCCGTGAGCATGGCCACAAATTCGTCGGCCACGTCTTCGTGCACGATGGCGCGGCTGGTCGCCGTACAGCGCTGTCCAGTCGAACCAAAGGCACCCTGGGCGGTGGCCTCGACGGCCAGCGGCAGGTCCGCATCGGCCAGCACAATGATCGGGTTTTTTCCGCCCATCTCGCATTGGACCCGGGCGCCGCGCTCGGCCCCCTCAGCATAGATCAGATGGCCGACCTCGTTGGAGCCGGTAAAGGAAATGGCGCGGACCCGGTCGTCGTTGACGATCGTATGTCCGACCACCTCGCCCAGACCATGCACCATATTGAGGACTCCCTTGGGAACTCCGGCGTCTACAAAGCATTGCACCACATCGCACGCCGTCTGGGGCGTGAGCTCGGATGGCTTCAGGACAACCGTATTGCCGGCAACCAATGCCGGCGCAATCTTCCAGGCCGGGATGGCTACCGGGAAGTTCCAGGGTGTGATCAACCCGACAACACCGAGAGGCTCACGGCGGGTATAGGCATAGTTTCGCGGCAGCTCGCTCTCACGGCTCACGCCCGAAAGTCGTCGCCCTTCACCACCCAGATATTCGAGGCAGTTGAGGGTTTTCATCAATTCACCCCGGGCTTCCTTGAAGATCTTTCCCTCTTCACGGCTTAGATGGCGAGCGATCTCCTCGACGCGCTCCTCCATGATCTTCCACGCTTTGAGAACGATGTCTCCACGTTTGGGAGCCGGAACCGCACGCCAAGCCTCGAAGGCCTTTTCCGCCGCATCGATGGCCTGATTCGTCTCGGCCACCGTCGATAACGGAATTTCACCCCAGCTATGCGAAAAATTAGCCGGATTGATATTCGGTAACGTCTCGGTCGCCTTGGAATCGACCCATTCACCGTTGATATAGTTCTTATAGACCAGGCCCATGGGATCAGCCCTCCACCAAATCGTCGTAACTATCGGGACGTCGATCCCGGAAGAACTGCCAGACATTTCGTACTTCGCGACATTGGTCGAAATCCAGATCGGCCACAACCAACTCGTCCTTGTCCCGGCTTGCCACCGTCACGAACTGACCTCGCGGATCGCAGAAATAACTCTGACCGTAGAACTCACCAATATTCCAGGGCTCTTCCATTCCAACCCGGTTGATGGCTCCGACAAAATACTGGTTCGCCACGGCGTGCGCCGGTTGTTCCAGCTTCCACAGGTATTCGGAGAGGCCCGCTACCGTGGCGGAAGGATTGAAGACGATCTCGGCGCCATTCAGTCCAAGTGCCCGCGCTCCCTCTGGGAAATGTCGATCGTAACAGATGTACACGCCGACTTTGCCGTAGCGCGTATCGAATACGGGATAACCGAGGTTTCCCGGCTTGAAGTAGAACTTCTCCCAGAAGCCCGGATTACAGTGGGGAATATGGTTCTTTCGGTATTTACCGAGGTAGGTACCGTCCGCATCGATCACCGCGGCCGTATTATAATATACACCCGGTAACTCTTCTTCGTAGATGGGCACAACAATGACCATCTTATGCTTGGCCGCCAGCTCCTGCATAAGACGAGTGGTATGACCATCCGGGATCGGTTCGGCAATATCGTACCACTTGATGGTTTGCTCGGCACAGAAGTACGGGCCCGTAAAGATTTCCTGCATACAGAGGATCTGTACACCTTGATCGGCGGCCTGCTGAATGAACGGAATATGCTTTTCGATCATGGCGTCGCGAATTGCCAGCACATCATTCGAGCTGGAAATTGCGTTCGAAGTCTGAATCAAACCACAACGGACTATACGTGCCATTTTGCACTCTCCTTAGCGGACTACGCAGCGGGAATTTCGGGTCGCAGATCTCCCACGAACCGGCCCCTGGTGTCAAGAATCGGGGCACGAATAGCCCCTGCTGGTCACGAAATCAGGCGCGGAGCCGGGCTCTATTTTTCCTCGCGCACCTGTGCGGCCAGATAATTTTCCAGGCCCATCTGGTCGATCTGATCGATCTGCGCCTCGATCCAATCCACATGGTCTTCTTCCGACCGAAGGATATCTTCCAATAAGGCCCGTGTTCCATTATCGCCCACAGACCGGCAATGTTTGATTCCCTCGTTCAGTCGCGGCAGTGCTTCCTCTTCCAGAGCCAGATCACTGCGCAACATCTCCTCTACATTCTCGCCAATCTGAATAGGACCCAGTCGTTGCACATTGGGTAGGCCACCCAGGTAGAGGACACGTTCCATCAACGATTCCGCATGGCGCATTTCGTCGATTGACTCTTTACGCACCTTCTTATGCAAACGGTCATAGCCCCAGTTGGCCAACATCTCCGAATGCAGGAAATACTGATTAATGGCAGTCAACTCACCGGTCAGGACGTCATTGAGAATCTCGACGACTTTCTTATCACCACGCACGATTGTCACCTCTGAAGAACATTGATTCAGGGGTTAATCTAACGCACGTTCCTCGCCTTGACAATGGGTTGCGCCCAGATCGCGCTGAGTACCCTCGCGCGCCCCGCAGCCATTGAGCAGACGTTGGATGGATTTCATGCACTGGCCACAGTTCTGACCCGCACCACACATACGCCCTACGGCCGCGACATTCCGCACACCACTGCCTACCAAGGCTTTCACCTCACGGTCTGACACACCTTCACAAAGACAGATAATCACGGCATCGGTTCCTGCTCGTTATTGATATTAGTTTTCAATATCGCTTTCAAAAAGTCAAGTGATTGCGAATTTTCTTATACCTATTTGTAGTTCGTTTCCCATGAATCAGTGGACGTCACTGCCGCGCTTCCATTGCCATTCCCTTTACGTGGCCGCAGTTTTCCTTTAATTTGGTTTGGCATCTTTTGATTTGTTGAACTGCATGCAGATTCAACTTGTTGGCGGTTACGAAGGTAATGCCGTATAGCTTGGCGTATTATCAGCAGGACGGAATCCTGGATGTAGATGATTAAGGGCGCTCAACAAAAACAGGCATTTCGACCTTTCGTGCCGGCCCTCCGTGGGCTGGTAGCGGAGAAGCTCAAAGCCCTGCTGGGACTTCCGTCTTCATTGCATCTGGATTGGGATCTCGTTGAGTATGGTCCAGAATCCGAACTCGGAACTGTACAAGCCACCATCCTGACCAATGACTCCCAGCCCTTCCGGCTGGAGTTTGGCGATATTTCGTCGGACCGCCCCGGCTGGGTCAGCGCCAGGGGGCTCCAGATTGGCTACCACAATCTGGAGGATGGTCGCGATCCGCTACAAGACCCCGAGTATGTGCCGTTTCTAACCGCCATCCGAAAGCGCTTTGAACAAATCATGTCGGCAGATAAACACCCGGTCCTGGAAGAATACCGAACCATTTTCCAGCAGTTTATACCCTACAGGGAAGTCAATGACTCCATGTATCGGCAACTGACACTCAATCCCCAATCAGGCCCCATGGGTACTCTACGATTGGGTTTCCGATGTAATCAGGACTGTTGGTTCTGTTGGCAGGGAAGAGACTGGCCCGATCCCCCACACGACTTCTACTTCCAATGGCTCGATCATATGGCCGCAGCCGGGGTACGGAATCTGGCAATAACCGGCGGGGAACCCACCATCCACAAATTGCTCCCCACCATTATTGAACGGGCAACGCAGACCCACGACATGATGGCCTCAATCCAGACCAATGCGATCAGACTGGCCAAACCGAACTACCTGGAAAAATTACGCGACGCGGGACTGCACCATGTTTTCGTGTCGCTTCATAGTGCCGATCCAGAAACCTCTAATCGAATGATGAGAGCCCCTGGCACGTTCCGTCGCACCGTTCAGGGAACGGAAGCCTGCCTGGAAGCTGGTATTCCGGTACATCTGAATACGGTTATAGAGCACGCCAATTTCAAGGGGCTCCCCGATCACGCCCGAATGGTCGTAGAACGATTTGTAGAGGCCTACCCGGCCAATCCGGTCGTAAAGATGGTCTATTCGCATCCTAGCAAATATTACGATGCATCGATGTCGGCTCGAGCGATCGTTCCCCTGGATGAACTTCGGCCCTACCTCGTCGAAGCAATTCGAATTCTTCAGAAGACCAATATCGAAATCGACGTTACGGGCTCCTGCGGGTTCCCGCCCTGTATCTTTCACGAAGCACCCGATCTCATCTCCTGGGTGGACCGGGACGAATTTGATGGGCAGGATCTGTCGGGCCGCTATTATGGCGACGCCTGCCAGGAATGCGCCGGAAAGAGCAAGTGCCTGGGTATCCGCAAAGAATACGCGGATAAATACGGCGAACGGGGAATTGAGCCCTTTGATCCTCCAGGTCTCCCCCGTAAATTGCGGAAAATCGGCCGGGCCGCGAGCTGAGCCAGATACCGTACTGATACCCGAATGGAGCGGTCCTGCACGTCGTTTGAAAACCACGTTTGAGGCCCATCCACAGAGGTGGTATTATCGTCCTCCAAATTCCAATTATGGGAGGAGCTATGCGATCACGTTTTCTTCAAGTTCTCGGAGCCGCCCTATTAGCCCTGGGTTTGATTTCCTTCTCTACGAGCACCTACGCAGCCGACTGCTTCATGTGTGCCAAGGACAGCTCTGGAAGCTGTGCTGGGGCCGACCAATGCCAGGGAGAGAGGGCCGACTGCCGTAAGGCTGGATGTAAAATCACAGGTACCCGATCCTGCTCAACAGCTGGAAACGTAAAGACCTGTAAGGCAGATGTCTTCGGCTATGACACTCCACAAGAACTGGATATCACCGATACATTCCGTTCACTATGGCCAACACTTATTCGCTGATTCCGGTCATCGACTATCTACGAAGAAAGCCCGGGCCCGTTCCCGGGCTTTTTTTTAGGGACGAACGTTTCTCATGCTGAAGTTTCGCGCGCCTGGAGAACATCTCCGCCTCACTGCCCTCCTGGCACGAGCCTGGCCCCATGTGAGCCAGCGCCAGATAACCACCACCCTTCGACAACGAGGGATCAAGGTGGGCGGACGTCATGTGCAAGATGCGAATATGCGTATCCCGCCAGGCTCTCTTATTACCGTCACGGCCCAGCCCGGCGAAGTATCACAGACACGAACGCCCCCAGTCCTCGTGGAGAGCACGGAAAACCATGCGGCATTCCGAATTCCTCTCAACCTGGAAACTTTCACCTTCACCGAAGAGGAAATCCAGGAACTTCTCGAACCCCATTCTCTCGACCTGGCCACGGCCAATTATTCTACCCTTCAGCCCAGCACTGGTGCAGCGGGGCTAATACTGGTTTCCAAATCGGAATCAACCGCCACATACCGGGCGATCGTCCCGCATCTGCCGTATAGCAACGGCGTCCTTCAAGCCGATGGGACCAAGAAGAGCACCGCCGTCCACTTTCGCGTCCTATCCAACCGGGATCAACTGACGGAGGTCGAACTGCAGTGTACAGCTTCGGGCTACGAATCTATCCGTACCCAGCTGGCCAGAGCCGGATATCCAGTGCTCGGAGACGCCCAACACGGTGGAATCATGGTGGATGGCGGTTTACGTCTCTGGCTCTATCAAGCAGAGAGTTCCTCAGTAAATCTGACCCTGGACCCACCCGATTCCTTCTGGCCGAACGAGCCGGTGTTCATGGTGGATGGTCAGGAGAGCTTCCAGGTCTCAAACGCCACGCAACGGATCTTGAAACAAGGGCATCCATGGATCTTAAAAGACGACGATACAAGTGATACTGGACGCTTTCCTATCGGAAGCCAGGTCCAGGTACTATGCGGCGATACACCCCTTGGATACGCCCATATCGAAGGGCCAAATAAGCTGGTTGCGAGGCTCTGGTCAACCAAGACGGAACTCCCCCAGCCTTCCGTCGAGGAGCGGGTATCGAACGCCATCGAAAAGCGAAAACCCCTCTTTGAATCCAGCAACGGCGACAAACCTACCGATGCCTTTCGACTAATCCACGGTGAAGCGGACGGTTTCGGAGGGCTGTTCATCGACCGGCTTGGGCCCGTCCTACGCGTTTTAGTCGCTGGAGGCGCATGCCTCGGTTTTAAGGATCGGGCTATCAATGAACTACGACAGCAGCTCGGCGAGGTTCTGGGACACGAGCCGACCGTCATCGAGGTAATGCACCTTCGCCCGCGTCCACAGGGAGACGTGCAATGTGTACAACATACGGCTGGCCCCCTTTCCGATGATGTAGCTTCCGACCGTCTTCTGGTGCAGGAAAATGGTCTCAGCTATCGGGTACGGACCGGACTGACAACACCCAACAAGGCGGTCCCCGGGGTAGGCCTGTTCATGGATCAACGGGTAAATCGGGAGCGACTCGTCAGGCTCTGCCCAGGACGACCCCGATGGTTGAACCTATTTTGTCATACCGGCGCCTTTTCAGTGGCTCTTCTGCATGCCGGGGTCGAACATATAACCAGTGTTGATCTATCGGCACCGTACCTGCACTGGCTGAACGACAACCTGGCATTGAACGGCCTGACCGATCGGGATCATGTCACCAGAAAAAGCGATGCACGTAGATTTCTTGAGCGTCTCAACGCGGAGGAACGCTTTGATGGCATCATTCTTGACCCGCCTACAGCCGCGGCATCCGGCCGTCGTTTCTGGTCCGTCAAACGGGATGTGGGTGCGCTCATCGAAGCCGTATTGGCTCGTTTGAGTCCCGGTGGTGTATTGCTCGTAACCCGGAATGACCGTCGGGCACGCGGCTCGCTGGATCCCATTCTCCGGGACGCTGCTAACAGCCAGGGCATTGCCATCAAATCCATCAAATCGGCAGGCCCATCGCCGGATTTCCCGTCGATGCCAGGCTTCCCCGAGGGCGATGCCGTTACCGGATCTCTACTGATTCGCAGTTAAGAGGCCTGTCGCGGACAGGTCAATGCCGCAACGGCCAGAGCAGCAATGCCAACCAGCCCGGTCACTCCGATGGTTTTGACCACCGCAACCGATAGTTCAGTTTGTTCGATAATATCCAATAGATGAAGATTACAAAGGATACAAACCGCAATAATCATCAACAGAATCGTAATTTTCAGTACAGCAGAAAGACGTGATTTCAAAATGGGCTCCAAGGTCAACTCGACGACACATAATCAACACAGGCCTATGCGTTGTATGGAACGAATGGACACTATACAGATATTCCCTCGGCGGATCCGCTGGGCCATGGAAAATAGTCTGGACGTGCCCCCCGAAAGAGTCGACTATCCAACAGTGGTCATAAGGAGGGCCCAGAAGTGACAGCTACAACACCCCCGGAAGAGCAACGGAGCTGCCTTCTCTGGTTGCGGGATGCTTGGGCCCGCATCAACCATACCGATCTCTCGAACGCCCTGAAACCACCGGTCTTTTCTCTGGATCCGGGCCGCCATCGCCTGGGTCATTGGAACGCCCAGACCCGAACTCTGGGGATCAGTCTGCATCATATCCGTACGGCCACGGCCCTCGAAGTCGAACAGACCCTACGCCACGAAATGGCCCATCAATTCGTGAGCGAAGGCTTCGGCGCGGAATATGCAAAACCCCACGGGGCCCTGTTCCGCAAGGCCTGTAGTTATCTTGGAGTCGACTCACCGGCCGCGACTTCGAGCGCAGGCAACCGGGCCGTGGAGCGAGTACAGAAACTCCTTCGGCTGTCCAACTCGTCCAATCGAAATGAGGCCGAAACCGCCATGGCGAACGCCTTTCGGCTGATGTTGAAACATAATATCTCCCAGGATGAGGTCGCAGCCCCGGACAAATATGGCTTTCAGATCCTGGGCCCCGGGCTTGGACGGATCCCACTTGAGCATAAGCTGATCGCCTCGATCTTGCAGGAGTTCTTCTTTGTCCAATGTATCTGGGTTTCCACCGATATACCGTCCACCCGGCGCCAGGTTCGGGTTCTTGAGGCTCTAGGACGCCAGGAGAATCTGAAACTGGCCGGTTATACCCACGAGTACCTCCATCGTGTTCTCGACGAACTGTGGGCCGATTACCGTCGAAATTCGGGTAAGATGGGCCGTTCGGCGCGAAAACAGTTCCGAGTGGGTGTTCTAATGGGCTTCCGAGAGCGGCTCCGCCAGCAAAAAGTGAAGCAGCAGGAACGCGGCCTGGTCTGGCTGGGTGATCGCGGGCTCTCCGATTTTCTACGAACACGCCATCCGCAATGCTATCGCATGCGCTCTGCGGGCTACCGGACTGGCCGTGCACATAGCGACGGATTGGAAAAAGGACGCAAGTTGCAGATCCGGCCGGGACTCACGGATCCCCCCAAAACACGGGGCCTTAGACTGCCCACGGGATCCCAATCCAGTGGAATTTGCTAGAATATGGTCGGATTTCCCGCTCAGCTCCCATCCGGTGGTTCGAATTCTTTGAACGACTAGTTTGAACAATGAACTTGAATCCAAGCGCAAGGAAGAGTAAACCGGGTCTTCACTTAAGGAGATAGCTCCCATGACGCTCACTGTTCACGACGGCATTCCTTCTACTGATTACAAAGTCGCGGATCTCTCCCTGGCCGACTGGGGCCGCAAAGAGATCACACTTGCCGAGGTTGAAATGCCCGGCCTGATGGCCTGCCGAAATGAATATGGGGCCGCCCAACCGTTGGCGGGTGCACGCATCATGGGATCCCTCCATATGACGATACAGACGGCGGTCTTGATTGAGAGTCTTCAAGAGCTCGGCGCGGATGTGCGCTGGTGTTCCTGCAATATCTTCAGCACCCAGGATCACGCCGCAGCAGCCATCGCAAGAGCTGGCAGCTCGGCCGTCTTCGCCTGGAAGGGTGAAAGCCTTGAGGAATACTGGTGGTGCACAAATCAGGCGCTTACCTGGCCGGATGGGGACGGTCCCGACATCCTCGTCGACGATGGTGGAGACGCCACTCTCCTCATTCACGAGGGATTTGCGGCCGAAAACGCCTTTGCGAAGGACGGGAGCCTGCCCGATCCCGATTCGACCGACAACCCTGAATTCAAGATCATCCTGGCCCTCATCCGTGACGGGCTCCAGGAGGATCCGACTCGTTGGCATCGCATGGCAGAACGTCTTGTGGGCGTTAGCGAAGAGACCACGACCGGTGTACACCGCCTCTACGAAATGGAACGCGATGGCACTTTGTTGTTCCCGGCCATCAACGTCAACGATTCGGTGACCAAGTCCAAGTTCGACAATGTATATGGCTGCCGCCATTCCCTTCCCGACGGTATCATGCGCGCTACGGACGTTATGATCGCAGGAAAAACCGTCGTCATCTGCGGTTACGGAGATGTGGGTAAGGGATGCGCCCAGGCCATGAAGGCAAATGGAGCCCGCGTTCTGGTAACGGAAATCGACCCGATCTGTGCGCTCCAGGCCTGTATGGAAGGCTTCAGTGTCGTTGTCCTGGAAGATGTTCTGGCCCAGGCCGATATCTTCGTGACCACTACAGGAAACCGCGACATCATCATGAAACACCATATGGCGCAGATGAAGAATAACGCCATCGTGGGCAACATCGGGCATTTCGATAATGAGATCGATATGGCCGGTCTGCAGAATGATCCCGCCATCCAGGGTGAAAACATCAAGCCGCAAGTGGATCGTTTCGTCTTCCCCGATGGGCACGGCGTCATCATCCTTGCGGAGGGCCGACTCCTGAACCTGGGCTGTGCTACTGGTCACCCGAGCTTTGTTATGTCCAATAGCTTTACCAATCAGGTCATCGCGCAGCTGGAACTCTGGACCGAGCGAGCCAGCGAGAAATACGAGAAAAAGGTCTACGTGCTTCCCAAGGAGCTCGACGAAAAAGTGGCTCGTCTCCATCTGGACAAGTTGGGAGCCAAACTTACCAAACTCCGTCCAGACCAGGCCGACTACATTGGTGTTTCCGTGGACGGTCCGTTCAAACCCGATAGCTACCGCTACTGAGAACAGCCTGACAGGTTTTGCATGGGGCCGGACACGACCGCCAGACTTCCGTCACGATTGAACCAGGATGATTCCGTTCTGGTGGTGATCGATGTGCAGGAAAAGCTTATGGCGGCCATGAAGCGGTCTGTCGCCGAACAGACGATCGACAATACCTGCCTTCTGACACGGTCTGCACGACTACTGAATATTCCCATCCTGGTTACGGAGCAGTACCCCAAAGGCCTGGGATTGACGATGGGTTCCATAATCGATGACGCCGGCGAACCCTGGGGTCCCATCGAAAAGCTCGAGTTCTCGTGCCTGGATGCCCCAGCCTTCGCGGACAGACTCAAAGCCCTACAACGCACCCAGTTGGTCCTATGTGGCGCCGAAGCCCATGTCTGCGTCCTTCAAACCGCCCACCAGGCCCTGGAACAAGGTTATCAAGTCACGGTGGTCGCCGATGCCATTGCAAGCCGTACGAAGGCAAATTTCCGCCTCGCACAAGACGACCTCCGGGCCGCAGGTTGCCGTGTCCTACCCATCGAATCGGTCCTTTTTGAATGGTTACGACGCGCTGGCGGCGAAGCCTTCAAAGAGATCAGCCGAAGTATTCGCTAGAGGCCCCTGGGATCGGTCAGCTTACCGGTTACGGCGCTTGCAGCGGCGACAGCCGGTGATACCAGATAGACGGGTCCGGGAGCCCCCATACGCCGATTAAAATTCCGGTTGGTGGTGCTGGCCGTGGTCTCCCCGTCACGAGGAATACCGGGTCCATTTCCAATACAGGATCCGCATCCCGGCAAGGTCACGACGCAGCCGGCGGACTTGAAGATATCAATATAGCCCGCCTCGTCTGCCTCATGCAGGACATCCGCACTCGACGGGGTCACTGTAACGCGAACGTTGGGTGCCAGAGGATGTTCATTCAAGATTTCGGCGGCCGCTTGAAGATCGGAAAAGGAGCCACCAGTACAGGATGCAATCACGACGTTATGGATCGGAACGTCTCCGACCTCATCCAATGGCTGACGATTTCGCGAATCACCGGGCGTTGCGACCGTCATCGGTATATCTTCCATCCGTACGATGATTTCATGCGCGTACTCCGCACCCGCATCCGGATAGACCAGATTGTCGCTCACATCGACACCACGCCGGTCGGCCAGGAATTTCACAACCGCATCACAGGGCTCCAACACGCCGGTCATAAGACCGCCTTCTACGGTCATATTCGTCAAGACGGACAACTCGTCCACATTCCACTGTTCGAGCCCGGAACCACCAAACTGAATCACACAGGTATCCGTTGGGCTCTCACGCCATTGTTCCTCGCGGAAGTAGGGATCACCAATGAGATTTAGGATCAAATCCTTGGGGGAGATATAACCCTGCGCATCCCCTTCCACGACCACTCGAACCACTTTGGGTACGGTGACCGGGATCAGTCCGGTCCGTAAAGCAAAGGACATCGCAGTGGAACCCACTCCGAATGCAAAGGTATTCAATACGCCAGCTGTTGGCGTATGGCTGTCTGTAAGAACCACGATGGTTCCGGGCAGCGCATAATACTCAACTACCAGTCGATGACATACACCAGCCGGATGCTCGCGTCCGGGACCGTGGAGGCGAAGGCCATATTTGGCGCTGACTTCAACCATCTCCTCTGCAAGTCTCGTAGCGGGAGCAAGCCTCGACTCGCGCACATTCGCAGGAACCGCATCGTGCCCAAGAAGTACGAAGTGATCTTCAAAGGCAGCCACCAGTTCCGGCGAATCGACCGGAACATCACCCCACTCCTGCTCGTATAGAGCCATGACCATGCCGGCGGTATATTCATGAACACCGCGAAAGCCGGCTCGGCAGAACACCTGCATCCCAGGATCAACGCGCGAGACGCCTTCCGCTCGATTGCTCCCAGTCCAGGTGTTTTTCGCGATTATTTTTTCCACACAGTTCAAGGGACGAGACGATAGATCCGTTGCGTACGGTGGACCTTCAGTCCCGTCGAGCAGAGCCGAGCCATACTGAAGAAGGCCTCCACTCCGCGCCACGGCTTGAAAAAATGGTGGCAGGGCATCATGAAACTCGCTGGGAGCGATATCTTCGTTGGCCTTGAGTCGATCCAGGACCGACATATCCGTTGTAAAGGGGACTCCAGCGTACACCATATTTTCTTGGAATATGCGCTGGAAGCTCTGGGCAATAATCAGCTCAATTCCGGCTCCCTGATGTGCGACGACTGCCGCCTCACGAGAAGAGCCCGTTCCATAGGCGTCCCCGCCAACCACGACCTGGAAGCCACCGCTCTTTACATCCTTCTCCCGAATGATTTCTCGAAAGTTCTCCAGGAAGTACGGACCCAGCACGTCAGGCGTATACCCTCGGGTACAGGCCTGCCCACTGATCATATCATCTGTGTTCACCCCAAAGGCCAGATCCGGTACATCCGCCAGGTCCCCACCATCCAACTGATCACGAATCTGATCGTTGTCATCGCTGAGGTAGAGGATGCGGCCATGAAGTCTCAAATCATATTCCTGTACAGGGGAAATGAGCGGCAAGCTGGTCGGTCAGCCTAGAACAAGCGTACCCAGCACACAAGCTCTTTATACATCGCTCCCCTTGCTTTTTGAAAGTAAGAACGGGAGATATTCTTTTTTGTGCCCAGAATTTCCAGGAGGAGTGGCGGGCCCCGAAAAAGTCGTGTACATGAACCGCGATTGCCCACAATATTGATCGTAGCACCTTGAGGGAAAATGTCCGACCCGGTTCCAGTCACTGTTATTTCCGGTTTCCTCGGTAGTGGTAAAACGACGTTGCTCAACCGGCTATTGCACGAAGATCATGGCTTTCGAGTCGCAGTGATCGTGAATGAATTTGGGGCTGTCGGCATCGACGGTAGCGTAGTGACGGGCGGAGAACAGTTCGTGGAATTAGACAACGGCTGCATCTGTTGCGCCTTGAACAAAGAGCTTGAAGTATTAGCTACAAACCTACTTGATAACAAACAGATAACCCATGTTGTCATTGAGACGACCGGGCTGGCCGATCCACTTCCCGTCGCATGGACCTTTGTGCGAAACGAGCTCGGTGATCGATATCGAATTGACGCATTGGTCACGGTTGTCGATGGGGCCAATATTGAAGACTCGGTCAAACAATCCCCCATGGCCGCGCTCCAGATCGAACGCGCGGACATCCTGGTCTTGAATAAGATGGACCTGGTAGACGACGAGGGACAGCAGGCCATCGAGAGGATCAAAGGGATCAACTCTCACGCAGCTATACTCCCGGCCCGTTTTGGGATCCTGCCCTGGTCCCTCATATTGGCACCGAATCTGCCCCCTCGTTCCTGGACCGAGCTGGAAGAAGGCCAGATATCCGAGCATCCAACCTTTGATACCTGGTGCTTTGAGACCCAGTGTATCTTTGACGACGAACGGTTGGAGGATTTCCTATATGCCTTGCCCTCCACCATTCTACGAACAAAGGGGCTTGTTCGCACCGATGAACTGCCCGGCTGGCAACTGGTCAACGTCGTCTCCGGTCGGGTGGATATACGCCCTATTGAACCGGGCCGATCCCCTACCGGGCATGTGCTGGTCTTCATTGGGACCGAGCTGGATCCCGTCCAGCTGGAACGAGACTGCCATCAGTTGTTGAAATAGCCGTTGACCAGCCCTAGTTGGGCGTCTTGAAATTCCAGGTCACTTCAAAGGTCTGGCTCGAAGTCGAATCATCAAAAGCCAAAGCCTGCGTCAGTTCAAAGACACATTCGCCCAATTCCTGGTCCATGGTTGAATTATCCAGGACCATTGTGTTCATCACGGAACCGGATGGCTCGACAGAAAATTCCAGGGTTATGCTTCCAGTTGTGGTTCCGCGTCGGCCCAGCGCCGCGTAGTAGCATTCCTTGATGGGGCGGATAATAGTGCCCAGACCGGGCTGGACCCACTTTACACCCTCGGCGGATCCTTGCAGGGTCGCAACCGATCCCAGCGAGACACTACCGCGCATGCCCGGGCTTTTCTCCCGATCTTTCCAGTACGTCTTCACTTCAGTGTCCGACATCAACCCCATTCTTCGCCATTTGCGCTCTAGTCGGCCGTCTTTTTTTTTTTCCAGTTGTCCTGTTTTCCCATGAATTTGCTGCCATAGGAAAAGACTCTCATGGTTGAAGTGGTTCACTACACTCGACGCCAGAACCGCATCCTTGCATCCGTGCGCCAATTCCGGCACCGACTGGGCCCCATTCCGTCGCGGTGGCGGGTCGGTCTCGAAGCGAACTGAGATGGCACAATCTTCGGGTTGGTGGATCATCTCCAGAACCTTGGCGACCTCATCGAACTCCGTGTCCGGAGTAGGTGCGAGGGTGACTCCATACGCTTCATCGTTCAACTGGCATACCACCCGTAGCAATTCATCCAGGGACCAATGTGCGCTGAGACGCCCTCGATGTCGCGGCATCAAAGGACATCGTCCCGGTTGTAGAATCAATTCCACGGAATCCATCGGTAGATCGATATTCCAGACCACACTCGGCACCGACCCCTGTGGCTGCGGGTTTCCAATGGCTCGAACGCCGTTTATGCCCCATTTCAGCGTAACATCCGAACGGTACCGGATAGCCTGATTCCGCCCCTCCCAATCTTGATAGACTGGCATTCGAAGATGCAACGCTACCATATTGTCGGGAGATCGAGCGGCCATAAATATCTCCATCCGTCCCATGGCACGTAGGGTATGTGCCACCTGGGCTACCGTTCGGAAGGGCATGGTCCGGTGCACATAAAGCACCGTAGGCTTCAAGGGTTCCGTTTTGGGGAGGTTACTGATTGCATCGGCCAGTGGACGGATGAGGAACTGGTCCTCCGTATCAATATCTTCGCTTCGCACCAGTCCCGCGGCCAGCGCAATCTCCTCGCGCACATCTCCGTCCGGGCCCGCATCGAGCCCCATGACCTCGTGGGTAAGCCATACGATAGGACCGGCATCCAGCACACGTCCGTCTTCCACCAGCGGGACCGCCACATCCAGCCAGGGTTTCTTGATCTCCATCGCCACATCGAGCGCTACTGACCTCGGCTGTGTTTTATGACAGCCGAGTAGAAGAATCAGAGCGATAATGGACACATATGGAGACCGTAACCGATACACCATCCACCCCCTTCGGAATTCCCCTCCCAGGTAATCCGACCGAATCTTGGCGATAGCGTGAAAAACTGACCTTCTTATTATAGCCGTTTTTCGGGCTAACTGCACAATTTTTCTAGGCGTTTTCAACAATTGATGCTGTTTGCCTGGGGGGCGTTCCCTGACTCCAGATGGTCGGGAATTAATAGGAAATTAGTCGGGCTCTAGTTGTCCCAATCGACCACCAAATGGACACCTTGAATTCAAAATCAGAACTAAATTTACCGATTCCAGCAAAGCCCGTTACGGTCCTCGCTTTATGGGTTTCGACGGGTCTTAAGATAAGAACATAGGGGGGTGCTTCTTGATTCCGAAGAGGGTGTTCAAGATAGGGAGAGCGAAGCGGAACCGAATCGCAATCAATTCCCCTGGGTATACACAGAGAGTCGTACTAATCCACAATCTCCAGTCCAGGAACCTATCGCAAAATAGAGATCCGCGTTGGGATCGTAACCACCCCAGCCAATATTGGGTGCGGTGTTAACGCTGCAGAATCCGTTGACCTGGAATGAATCAGACGACACACACCAGTCATATATGTAGAATCGATAGTTGATCACCAGATTGGGGATGGACTCGAGAATAACTATGTTCAGACTGCCCTGTGCATACCCTGCCTTAACGGTAAATATGACCTCAGGCCCCTGAATACCACACCAGTTGTAGGGATAGTTCGTCTGGAAGTCGCAGGTATTGACTTCGAGGATCCCACCACTGCCCATATCGATAGGATCATCACAAGTCTCACCGGGCCCCTGGACACAAGGACCACCGGTACAGGTCCCCGAACCACAGTTGTCGTTGCAGGTCAGAGGATCGCCATCGTCACATATGCCCGATACGAGGTTCTCTGCACAGAGTCCATTGTTGCATACGCCTTCGCTACACGGTCCATCCAACTCGGAACAATCCAACGGATTTCCTGAAATACAGGTTCCTTCATGGCACAGATCATATGCCGTGCATAAGTCGCCATCCTCACATCCCCCCGGAATCGGCGTAGCGATACAGCCACCATTCTGACAGGTCCCAGCAGTACATTGGCTATCAAGCACCGAACAATCCGCGAGCGTTCCCTGACACCAGCCCTCTTCGCAGACATCATCCATGGTGCACGGATTTCCATCATTACAGTCGGACTCTATATTCGCGTGGATACAGTTTCCATCCTCATCGCAGCCATCTTGTGTACAGGGATTTTGATCGTCGCATGCGCCCAGCGGATCACCGGCACAGACGCTGTCGGCGGTACAGGCATCCCCAAATGTACAGTTGTTACCATCATCGCAGGCGGCTCCTTCGGGTAACCATACCGGGACACACCCCTGTCCAGTAATGCAGGATATAGAGCTGGCACAGGGCCTCCCCTGGCATATGACCAACGGTCCTCCTATACAACTTCCGAGATAGCAATGGTCATCTGTGGTGCATTCGTCACCATCGTCACATTGTCCTTGTGTCATCGGTTCATGCTCTACCTTGCCCTTCACGCAGACATCCTGTGTGCAGGCATTCCCATCATCCAGGTCCACGGCAGCCCCAGGCTCACACCAGCCATTCATACAGCTATCACCCTGGTTACAGGCATTCTCATCATAGACACAGGGAGTGCCGTTCGCGCCGGGCGGGTACATACAGGTTGGCTCGTCGGCCCCGCACGTACACAAATCGTCGGTACATGGGTCATTATCATTACAAGCAGACTGTTCCCCCACGCAGGTCAATCCAGACGCAGGGCAATTATCACCCGTACAGGCCTCACAGGATTCATTCTGTGTGCAACAGTTTGCATCATCGCAAATCGCGCCCACATTTTTCGGTGCACAGCTCTCCTGTCCGATCTCATCTGTCGTGCACACAACACATGGGTCGTCCGGTCCGAATTGGGGCGCAGTATCTTCAAACTGTACGTCCCAGTTGCCTGCCGGAGCCCCGGACTCCGACGACCCACAACCCACCATATTTACGGAGACCAGAAGACCAATAGACAAACTCAAAAAAACAAACGGTTTATACAAATACACAAAGCGCTCCATCCCAAAGTCGGCGAAACAACTAACCGAAACGTACGTGCACGTCACGCGGTTTTTGTTTTTCTCCTGCCAAGACAGGCGGCTCATTCGCATTAGCCGACACAGGTCGGGTGCGATGTCCTAGTTGGGCGCAGGCATCACGGAGATCTGAACGGGACCACACGAACCCGAGGTGCTTCCGACGGCATAAAACATCTTCGCGGTCAGAGGCATTCCTCCCCAGGCGTTCTGGGCACCCTCTCCCACATAACAAAAGCCATTATAGTCGGTATTGCATTGATAGGAATTGGGGGTGATGTTGCTACCGCGATAGTTGATCACGATGCCCGGAATGGACTGCAAAATGTCCATTTGCATCGCTCCCTGCGCGTACACAGGGTTGACCGAAAACACCATCTCGGGTCCGGTCATCCCACACCATTCAAAGGCATAGTTCTGCTGAAAATCACAAAGATCCACATCCAGGATCCCACCGTCACCCAGATGAATGGCGTCGTCACAGACATCGCCCGGTATGAGATTGCACGTAGATCCGGAGCAAACACCGTCGGAACAGGCGTCATTACAGGTCTCCGGGTTCCCATCATCACAAGAACCGGTAGAAGGTACGGGCACACAGCTACCGTTGGCACAAATACCCTGGGCGCAACCGTTGTCGAGTGATGAACAGTCTTTCGGAGAGCCCTGACAACTGCCGTTACTGCAGACGTCGTTATCCGTACAGGGATCACCGTCGTTACAGTCCCCGGCCTGGGGAATCACGGAACAGGTTCCATTCTGGCAGATTCCAACCCCGCACGGCCCCGACAAGACGGAACAGTCGAGTGTTTGTCCGGCACAGACGCCGCCCGAGCAGCTATCACTGAGGGTACATGGATCCTGATCATCACAGATCCCAGCGACCGTTGGATTGTTACAGGAGCCATCTTCGCCACAGAAATCTTCGGTGCAGGGGTTTCCGTCATCACAATTATCGCCGCTGTCCCCCAGACATTCATTGTCCACCGTGCAGGAATCCGATGTTGTGCACAGGTCTCCATCATCGCACGCGGCCCCTTCCGGCAACCATACGGTGAGACATCCTTCGCCGGTCACACAGGAAACCGAACTCGCGCAGGCCGCCAGCTCACAGACTACAGCCGGACCACCCACGCAGTTGCCCAGATAGCAGGCGTCTCCCGTAGTACATTCATCACCGTCATTACATTGTCCCTGGGTCAGGGGCTGATGCTCCACAACACCCTTGATACAGACATCCGTGGTGCAGGAATTCTCGTCATCCATATCGATGGGCGGTCCCGGCTCACAACTGCCGTTGGCACAGAAGTCCCCCTGGGTGCAGGCGTTCTCATCGTAGACACAGGACGTACCGTCGGCGCTGACCTGCGTATCACAGACTGCAGCTCGGGTAGAACAATCACAAAGATCATCGGTGCAGGGATCACCATCATCACAGATGGTCGACGCCCCGCTACAGCTCAGGCCCGAAGCCGGGCAATCATCACCGTCACAAATCACACATTGATCATTTTCCGTGCAACAATCCGAATCGTCACAGGCATTACCCGCGGAGACCACCACGCAGTTCTGGCTCCCATCGGCCCCGATCGCGCAGGATACGCAGGGATCGTTTGGGTCCAATTGGCTACCCGTATCGGTTCCCAGATCAGTTCCAGTATCCGACGGATCGCCAATGTTACCATTGCTTCCACAGGCAAAGATCAGCAGCCCAAACACGGTGAAAAGGCTGATCCGCACCATCTCGTTAGTTCCCCGCATAAGCGCCTCATTCAGAAAATTAAACCCTGAAGCGCACACCTGTAGCGGATTTCCGGTTCCGGGTCACGTAGGAATTGTCAGAAACACACCGGAACGTATCAATCGCCTATCTAATCCAGAAAGAAGTCCTGAATAAGATTGGCTCCTGGCACTACTGAATAGGAATCGAAGTCCGACACGCCTTCATCGGTAAGCACTTCGTCGTCGATAAAGAAGTTTCCCGTACAGCTTCTTGCCTCTCGACATAATATCGCGTGGGCCGCATCGGCCATGATTTCCGGAGTTCGGCTCTGGTTACACATCGCGTCGCCGCCCAGGATATTACGTACCGCTGCCGTGGCAATGGCTGTTCTGGGCCAGAGCGCGTTGATACCGACACCGGCCGCGGCGAACTCCGCCGACATCCCAAGGACCCAGACACTCATCGAATACTTGGCCAGGGTATAGGCCGAATGATTCTGGAACCATTTGGCCTTCATGCTCAATGGCGGTGAAATATTGAGGATATGCGGATTTTCGGCCTTCATCAGATGGGGAATGGCCAACTTCGAGCAGAGGAACGAACCGCGCGCATTGATCTGATGCATAAGATCGTAACGCTTCATCGTCGTTTGAAGGGTTCCCGTAAGGTTGATGGCGCTGGCATTATTGATCAGCACATCGATTCCCCCGAAGGTCTCAACCGCCGTATCCATAGCCGCCTGCACCTCTTCCTCAAACCGGATATCCACCTTGCAGGCCAGTGCCTGGCCGCCGGCCGCTTTAATCTCTTCCGCTGCGGTAAAGATGGTTCCCGGCAGCTTCGGATGGGGCTCCGTAGTCTTCGCCGCAATGACCACATTGGCGCCGTCTCGTGCCGCACGCAGAGCCATGGCCAAGCCTATGCCCCGACTCGCTCCGGTAATGAACAGTGTTTTTCCCTTCAGATCGCTCATAGGACTCCCCGGTTCTCGGAGCAGGGAGTATCGAAGGAAGTGAACGGCGGGTCAAGCCCCGGCCCTTCAGCCCAGGGTCAGCACCCCGGCATCGACCAGAGCAGCAACCAATTCCGACACCGATTGATCCAGATCGTTGGCCTGTACCGTAACATCCGCCCGGGCTGGGGTTTCAAAGTCAGCGCCCGCTCCCGGTAGTCTGGATTGTGAAGCTTTCGAGTCCGCGCGTTCGTATAGACCCTTGGCATCGCGGGCACGACAAAGTTCGATCGGCGTCGCCACATGGACTTCCAAAAACCGACACCCCGCAGCGGCCACTCTCGCCATCGATCGATGGGTCTCCAGGGCACTGCTATAGCTTACAACCACGATAACACCCGCTCTCCCAAGCTCGGCGGCCGTACGGGCCACCCCGCTAAGATCCACATCCGCTTCGTATTCCGAATCGGGTCCGGACGCCTCGGGATCAAGCACATGACACATACAACCCAGATCGAAGAGGCGCCGTTCCAGGGCATAGCCGATCGTGGATTTTCCGGCTGCAGGAAGACCACTCATCCATACGACGGCTCCCTCATGACCAAGTCGATCCTGTCGCTCTCGTGGGCTCACACCACTATGCGGTCGGTCCAGTAACTCCACGTCCTCCTCGACCCGATCGTTGGCGGCGATATCTGTGATCATGCCCGCAGCAACCGTCTCATTGGTCAGGGTATCGATAACGACGAAGGCACCTGTGCTTCGATTCTTGAGGTAGCTATCGTGGGGTATCTCACGATGACATGTCACCGAGACCGCTCCGATATCATTCAAGACCAATTCATCGGCCGCAGCATTGGATAGATCGTCCAGATCGATCCGGAAATGCACCGTGGAGAGCTCCGCACGAAGATACTGACTGCCGTGCTTGATCAGATAGGATTTGCGGGTATCCAATGGCGTTTCGGACATCCACACCATCAACGCGTCAAAGTGCCGCCCCGTATCCGTTTCTTCGCCCACCCGGGTAATGACATCGCCCCGGCTGACATCGATTTCGTCATCGAGCCGAATCGTGACCGACATGGGGGCAAATGCGTAATCCACTTCGCCTGCAAAGGTATCAATGGCCTTCACTGTGCTGGTCTGACCGGAGGGTAGAACGCAGATCGAATCCCCCGTCCGAACCGTGCCTGAGGCGATCTGCCCCGCAAACCCACGGTAGTTCTGGTTGGGGCGGATCACATATTGGACCGGATAGCGAAACGCCTCTGTGGCCCGGTCTTTCCGAATGTCGACCGTCTCCAGATGTTCCAGGAGCGTTGGCCCCGTATACCAGGGCAACTTGTTACCAGCTGTAACTATATTGTCCCCATGCAGAGCGCTCATCGGAAGGAAGGTAACCTCATCAAAATCCAGATGTGCGGCCACGGCAGAGAAATCAGCAACGATGGCGTCGTAGACCGTCTGGTCGAAATCCGCCAGATCCATCTTATTCACCGCCACGAGAAGATGCGGGATGCCGAGTAGAGATGCGATATAGGCATGGCGACGAGATTGCTGAAGCACACCAAGACGCGCGTCGATAAGGATGATGGCCAGGTCCGCCGTCGACGCGCCCGTGGCCATATTTCGGGTGTATTGGATGTGGCCCGGCGTGTCGGCGATTATGAATTTGCGTTTGGCGGTCGTGAAATAGCGATAGGCCACGTCGATGGTAATGCCCTGCTCGCGCTCCGCCCGGAGCCCATCGGTCAGTCGCGCGAAATCAATCTCCCCGTCTTTGTCCGCGCGATTCCGCGCGTCGTCCAGATTGTCTTCGTACACACCACCAGCGTCATATAATAGACGGCCGATCATGGTGGATTTCCCATCATCCACCGATCCGACCGATACAAATCGCAGCAGATCCTTGGTCTGGTGACGAGTCAAGAAGGTCTGGATGTCGGTATCCAGCTGGTCGGCATACATCAGAAGTACCCCTCGCGCTTCTTGAGCTCCATGGAGCCTTCCTCGTCGAAATCAATCAGGCGGCCATGTCGTTCGGAGTGCCGGGTGTTCAACATCTCCTCGATGATCTTAGGCAGTGTGTCGGCCTCGGATTCCACGGCGGCGGTAAGCGGGTAACAGCCCAGGGTACGAAAGCGGACTACCTTCATCTCCGGCTCTTCCCCCTCCTCCAGCGGAAGACGGTCATCGTCCACCATGATCAGCTGTCCCTGTCGTCTGACAACCGGTCGTTCCTTAGCGAAGTACAGGGGCACGGTCTCAATACTTTCGAGATAGATGTAGAGCCATACATCCAGTTCCGTCCAGTTGGACAAGGGGAAGACGCGAATGCTCTCACCGTTATTCACCTTGGCGTTGAAGATATTCCAGAGTTCCGGGCGCTGGTTCTTTGGATCCCATTGGTGGAATCGATCTCGGAAGGAGTAGATACGCTCCTTGGCCCGGGACTTCTCCTCATCGCGCCGCGCCCCCCCGAAGGCCGCGTCATAGCCGCCGGCCGACAAGGCCTGCAAAAGCCCCTCTGTCTTATAAGCGTTGGTATATTTCTGGCTTCCATGCACAAAGGGAGAGATCCCCTCCGCCACAGCCTCCATATTGCTATGGACCAACAGGTCCAGACCATGCCGTGCACAGAAATCATCCCGAAAGGTAATCATCTCGCGAAACTTGTAGGTGGTATCCACATGCAACAAGGGGAAAGGGACCTTCCCTGGATGGAAGGCCTTCCGAGCGAGATGCACCATCACCGACGAGTCCTTGCCAATGGAGTACAACATCACCGGGTTGTCGAACTCAGCCGCCACCTCCCGAATGATGTGGATACTCTCGGCTTCCAACTGCCGGATGTGGGTAAGACCTGTTTCGGGCGTTTTCGCCACGAATACCTCCAAAGGCTTCAGATACGCTCGATGATTGTAGCAATTCCCTGACCGCCCCCAATACAGAGGGTGACCAGACCAAAGGTCAGATCCTGGCGTTCCAACTCGTCCACGACTGTACCGATCAACATGGCTCCGGTGGCTCCCAGCGGATGCCCGAGGGCGATAGCCCCACCATTCACATTGACCTTATCACGGGGGATCCCCAGATTTCGCATAATCTGCAAGGGCACCACAGCAAACGCCTCATTGACTTCCCAGAGATCGATGTCCGAGGCCTGTAATCCAGCCAGGCGAAGCGCCTTTTCCGACGCGGGCGTAGGTGCCGTAAGCATGATCACCGGCTCGGCACCCACCGTCGCGGTGGCGCGGATCCGGGCCCGCCCTTTCAAGCCATGGGCAGCGGCAAAATCGGCTGATGCAAGCAGCACGGCCGCAGCACCATCTACGATCCCACTGGCTGAACCCGGAGAATGCACATGGTTGATAGCGGCCACATTGGGATAGCGAAGAAGAGCGATTTCATCCAGGGTCTCCCCATTGGGTCCCGCCGGCATAGCTCCCATTCTCGCGAAGACCGCGGGAAGTTGTCCCAGACCTTCGACCGTGGTCTCCGGCCGAGGGTGCTCGTCCCGGGCTAGAGCCACTTCTCCGCTGGACGGATCCGTGACCGGGAACAAGCTCTTTCCAAAGCGCCCCTGTTCGATCGCGGTCGCCGCGTTCTGCTGGCTCTGGTAGGCGAACTCGTCCAGTTGGGCCCGGTCTATCCCTTCGATGGTGGCGATAAGATCGGCGCTGATGCCCTGCGGCACCTGGGCGACCCGCTGCCGCAATCGTAGATTATTTCCATCCATGCCGGCCCCGTCAGCCCCCATCGTGACCCGCGACATACTCTCCACGCCACCACCAACGACCAGCTGTTGCTGACCGCTCATCACTCCCATGGCAGCAAAGTTCACAGCTTGCGCACCCGATCCACAGAATCGATTCAGACTCACACCCGTAATGCTCTCGGGCCAATCGGCAGCCAATACGCTATTGCGGGCAATATTGGCCCCCTGTTCAGACACCTGAGACACACAACCGAGCACCACATCTTCAATCAGGCGGGTGTCAACAGAGCTCTTCTTTTCGAGCTGCCGAAAGGTCTGCGACATCAGCTCCTGGGGGTGAATACCCGATAAGGCACCTTTGTCTTTCTTGCCACGGCCGCGGGGCGTTCGAACGGCGTCGATGATCCAGGCTTCAGTCATGGGGTCTCTCCTCCTGGTTCGTTTGGAACCTCTGATCTCCGGGCGGCCAACACCCGAAGGGCCGCCACCATACGACATCATCCCCAATCATGAAAGCCCGTTTCTGCACGGATGTGGTCAGATCGGGTCAATCCAGAGGATGAACGATGATTCCACTCGCCAGTTTGGGCTCAAACCAGGTGGATTTGGGCGGCATCACCCGGTCGGCATCCGCCACGGTAAAGAGCTCTTCAATACTCGTAGCATACATGGAGAACGCAACGCCTCCCCCACCGTCCACGAGACGAACAAGTTCGGCGGAACCACGAATACCGCCCACAAAGGTAATACGCTCATTGGTACGCGGATCGTCAATGCCCAGGACAGGGGCCAATAGCCGTTCCTGCAAGATGGCCACATCCAGCCGTGCCACAGCATCGTCCTCATCCACAAATCCAGGCCGCACGCACAGCATGCGCCACTTCCCGTCCAGATACATGGCGATCTCATGACGCCGCTTGGGGATAGCTTCATTATCGGGCTCCCGGACCTCGAAACAGCTCTCAATCTGGTGCAGAAACCCGCTAGAATCCAGTCCATTCAAATCGTGGACATAGCGATTATAGGCCATAATCGACAGCTGATCCGCTGGGAAGACCACCGTAAGAAACCGCTCGGCTGATCCTCCACCCTGGCCTCGTTCACGACGCAACTCGCATACCCGCCATGCGCTCGCAGCCCGGTGATGTCCATCGGCGACATAAAAGCTGTCCACACCAGAATAGGCCTGGGCAGCCCGACTCAAAAGACCCTCATCATCCACCCGCCAGAGGGTGTGCTGGATCCCATCCGCTGCACAGAAATCGAACTCGGGCTCTGTGGCCGAACATTCATCCTGCAGGGTGCGCAGCGCCGGAGTCGACCGACAGGCCAGAAATACAGGACCTGTATGGGCGTTCGTCTCGTCGACATGACGGGTCCGATCGTCCTCCTTATCGGGGCGGGTGAACTCATGTTTCTTGATGGCCCCGGAAACATAGTCATCCACATTGGAACAACCGACCATTCCAAATTGGGCACGGCCGTCCATAATGAGTCGATACAGCCACAGCGCGGGACCCTGATCACGAACCAACGCCCCATCCCGCTCCAGGCGCCGCAGTTGGGTGCCCGCCTCCCGATACACTTCATCCGAGTAGACGCTGATATCCTCGGACAGATTTACCTCGGGCTTTACCACATGCAGAAAGGAGTTTGGTTTGCCTTTTACGTACTCCCGCGCCTCGGCTGAATTCATAACATCGTAGGGCGGACTCGCGACCTGAGCTACCAATGCTCTAGGTGGTCTCAAGGCGCGAAACGGATGTAATTCCATACGGTAGGGCTCCAACTATATTTCTGCTCGGCGGCACGAAAGAATCCGAGCCCACGTTTCTAGCGCAGTGATCGGCCTATTCCAAGCAAATTCTGCACCGAAAACCCCATAAGGCAGTCTCTGTTTTCATGGTCTAGCGCAGTTCGCGCAGACGCGTTAGCAGGATCTCCGTTACAGCCCGAGACAAGTCGGGATACATGGCCAGGAGATCGTGGAAATCATCGTGGGCAATCGCCGCCAGACGAGTCGCCGTATCCGTCCGTACGGTAGCAGTTCGAACCCCCCGATCCAGCATAGCCAGTTCACCGAAACAGCTTCCCATCTCGAACTTGGCGACCTCCTTCCCATCATGCAAGGCAGTCAGCTGACCCTCCAGGATCAGATACATATGGTCTCCGGCACTCCCCTGCTCCACAACCACTTCACCCGCCTTGAAGTCCACCTCCGTGAGGATGTCGGCCAGGGGAAAGAGCTGTTCGGTCGTAAGCTTGGAGAAGAGGTCGCTATTCTTGAGACGAATGATCATCTCCAGATAGCGAACCGGAAGAACCATGCTGGCCTTGCCATCGATCATCGGTAGTCTCCACTCGTAAACAGGCCATCGAGCACATCGCGTACACAGGCCTGTTGCGCCAGGGAACCCTCCCGGATCTTGAACTTCTTTTTCGTCCGAACCTTCATGGGAAGCCCCTGATCCAACAGCTCAAATACCTGCACCGAATCAACGCCCATTCCGCATAACGCCGCCAGTATCTCGGGGCCGCAGGTGCGCCCAGACGGGGCCCCCGCCAGGAAGCCGGCAATCTCGGCGGATTCAAATAGGGGTGCGAGTCGCGTCACCTCGGCACAGCCCTTCTTACCCGCGTTGGAGATCTGGACATCGGCCCACGACGCCAGAAAACGATCCAGGATACTCTGGTTTCGCAGTTTGAAACGCGAATCGGTATGCGTAGGCCGGAACAAGGGCGACTGCAAAACCGTATCGCAGACCGCGGAGGCCACCAGATTGGCCGGGATCTGCGTCAGGCAATCGCGCTCGTCAAAGACCAGAGACCGGGTTTGTGGGGTCGGGCTTTTCGCCTGGATCATCCGTTCTACCAGGGCGATCACCTCCGCCGTCTTCCATTGCAGTGTCCGGGCGGCGGGCTCGGCCAGAAGTTTGGCGAACTCGGTGTAGAGATCAAAGCGGGTAGGCACAAAGCTCCAGGGCAGATTATCAGTCCGGAAGGCAAAACTCGCCGCCACCTTTCGCGCGACCTTGACGTCACGATAGGTCGAAAGATGCACATATCCATAATAGCCACTACGGGCCATTGTGGTGCGATCGAGGCTCGTACTCTCGGCGAACTCCATAAAAGCCCCAACCCTGGACCCAAGGGCCTGGTCAAGAAGCTCATCGGCCCGTAGCACGGGTAGTGGCTGCAGCTCGTAGTTATTCCCCCGAAAGGCCAGGTCGGCCACTTTCGGATGCACCGGAACCCGCACAAAGACAAGGCTGTTCAGGCTCTTCGGATAGCGTCCCCGAATAGCTTCAATCCCCTTGATCGCCCGGTCCCGTGCTTCGAGATGCACCTCGTCCAGTGAATCGAGGAGCAGCAACCAGGGCTTTTCCTGGAGAACCTTTTCTAGCTCTGGATCCTGTCCTCCCACCCGGTCATGGATCACGTCCATAATGCCCCGCTCCGACAACTGACGGCGATCCCGCTCAAACAGCTCCGAAAGGTCCACCATAAAGACCGGTATTTCACCACAAAGCTGGGCCTCCAGCGCCATGGCCAAACGCGACTTACCCAGACCACCACGGCCCTGCACAACCCCATGGACGCCCGCCGGCTTCTTCAGTTCCACCATTAACGCCCGCTCCTCGATATCCTTCACTCCCACCCCGTCTGTGAGAATGCTCAAAGTAACCGGAAGGTAATGACCCTTTTTCACATCCGACTCATGTTCCGCACGTAGACTGGAACAATGTTTTCTATAGGCACCGTCGACCTGCTTCTCCAGCCAGGTCTTCGGAGCGGGTTCCACCTTCTCAACCGAGATGATCCTGGGCGTCGAGCCGCAGCCCAGCGCCAGCCCGAACGGCAAAACAAAGGCCCCCAGCCATCCAAATTTTCTCATGCCACACCTCCCAGACCCGGAGCATCCATTCGAATTCGGATACGCCGTGCGAGCATACAGACAATCCATTTGGAGAGAGGTGGATGCATATCAATCAACTGTCGAAACTCCCGGCTCGGAATGGCCAGTGTCTGCATGTCCTGGCACGCCTTCACGGTCGCCCCATACGGCGCTTCTTCGAGCAAAGCCATCAGGCCCACACATTCCTGGTCGCCAAGATGAGCGACCTCCTGGCCGTGAACGAATACGGCAACCTCTCCACCCATCACCACATGAAGATGGTGGGCTTCCTCCCCCTGCTCGACGATCACATCACCCCTGGCCACCATGGTGGGGACCATTCTGCGCGCTAGTTCCAGTAGCTCGGGACCATTGATCCCCTCAAATACACGTAGGCGGGTGAATTCTACGGCACGGTCGAGGGCCACCCGCGTATCCTCGTCGACCTCGTCCGGGGTGTGGGCCCAATCCCACACTCGTCGCAGCCAGGCGTCGGGTCCGCCCAGAAGGGTCAGCGGATCGGCGTTGTCCAGAATCGGTAGAAAAATGCTGGACCGGGGTCGAACCTCTCCGGTTGTCTCTTCGGCCCCTTCTACCAGCATCACAAATACACGCAGGGACGAATCGGAAATGTGCTGATCAAGTAACTCGAGAGCATTGGAGCGGGATCGGGTATTTTCACTGCGGTAATACAGGTAGGCCTTGTACATAGCATCTCGGGGATAGAGCATCCCCAGCAGGTAGAAGACCCGCCGTTCGGCCGCGTTCCGCAGTCCCACCAGTTCCTCCCGAAAAAACTGCATGCGTGGATCGATCGTCTTGGGTGTCCACACCTCAATCGCCGCATAATGCTTCAGGGTTTCCAGCTCCCGCAATACCATCGACCGGCACCACTCCGGCTCAGGCCGGATCTCGGCCGGATTTCGAACCAGCCGCCACATTGCCGCAAGCGCGTGGGTACGGCTCTCCTGTTCCTGGGCCTCCACCTCCCCCTCCAATACGGCCATCGCCTCCATACCCCCTATCTTTGCGGCGATGCGGGTAATTGCCAGGCGACCTTCCCGTCCGACCAGATCATCCTTCAGATAACCATTCAGGTCGGAGAGCACATCCGCTCCGTAGGAAACCAGAGCACGAACCGCGTCGGGTCGAAGATCGGGATCTTTCAGACATTCCACCAGATGCTCAACGAACTTGGGTAGACCCAGCTCGCCCATGGTCCGTACCGTATTCCGTCGTACCTCCATCGACGGGTCCTTTAATTTTTCCGGTAACTCCCGTGCGATTTCAATCACTTTGACTTGACCTGTGACCGCCCGCGGTGGCCGGGCATGGACATCCAGATACCGCTCGGGGCTCTCGTCCTGATCGATCTCGCGCTCGATTTCGCCGGTGGTATAGCCGCCCGAAACACGCATCCAGAAGACGCCGGCCAGAGAGGAGACCGCTTCATCGGGATGGTCGATAAGCTTGTGAATCGCTTTATCAAGACCAGGCATATTCTCGTAGGGGAGTGTCTTCAATGTGCGGCGCAGAAGGTCCACCGGCCGCTCCGGATTCAGCAGCACAATCAGAAGCAGTGGTGACGGCCTTCGCCCCAGAACCTGCATCACTTCCAGGCTCAACCCTGCCGCTGTATCGTCATCCGACGCGGCCAATATATCCAGCTGGCCCTGTTTTACGGGAAGGCCCAGATCGCGAACCATGGACAAGGCCCCAATTACCGTTTCCCGATCATCGGAGATCAATCGATCTTCCAATTGCCGAGTCGCCCGCCGTCCCAGACCATTACGAAGATAACGGGTAACCGTGACGTGGAGTTTTCGCTCCTTCAAGGCGTCGAATAGAATATCCCGATATAGAGGACCCATTCGCAGGCCAAGCCAAACCGCCGCAAAGGCGGCAACAACCGCCAGCAGGGATAAGAGGTGGATGTCCACGTTCACAAAGACCAACAGGCAGAGAGCGCCCGCCACGGACGCCACCTTATAGACCACCCCGTCCACCAGGGTCTTCGCCCGTTCGCCCGTACGGGTATCCAGGGGCATCACCAACATCTGCGTGGCGCTTCGGGTCAAGGCGAAGTGCCCCAGTCGCTCCATGAAGGCGGTGGTGGTGATCACCCAGAAGGCGGGCAACAGACCGGAGCTGACCGCCACAAGATAGCTCCCGCTTCCCAGGGCCAGAAAAACCACACCAGCACAGAGCGCAACTCCAATACCCAACACCCGGACCACCCGACGGGTCACAAAGAGGGTCAGCACGAAGATCACCAGATTGGCAATCCAATAATAGGCCCCCAGGAACGAGGCCATGGCGTCGGGATCACGATAACGGCCCTGAATCTCCGCGCTGAACTGGTAATCCACGACCAGGGACGCCACCTGGGCCATGAATACAAAAAGCGCGAGATTCCGGAGCATCGGTTGACGAAAGAGCGATCGGATCGACTCGTCCCGCTTTATTTCGGCCGAGGCATCCTCCCGGCTCTCGTTCATACGAGGCCGAACGGCCGGCCCACGAAATGCCAGCTGCCCTCGTAATTTTTCACACGCATGACCTACTGTGAGCAATAATACACTAAGCAAGGCCACCGCTAACCAGATCAGATTCTCGGACGCACTCCAGGTCAAGAACAGCTGTACCAACAGTCCTCCTAGAACGGCTCCAAGGGTGGCGAGTGAAGCCAGCACTGGCACCAATCGCTTGGCCTGCCGGGTGGGCAGAAGCGAAGAGGACATATTCCAGGCCTGCACGGCCACCAGATATCCCACCCCCGGGCACCATAAAAAGATCACGATCGACATGATCTCCGGATTGCTCGGAAAGATCAGCCGGATCACCCCGAAGGAAACAATCGCAGCCGACAAAAGGACCCGGAACCGTCGCTCCAGGGAAGTCCGTTCGATCGAATGGACATAGCTCAGCGCGATGACCGCGGTAAAGAGCGCCGATCCCAGATACAGCCAGGGCAAACGACTGACCGGATGGGCCGCCAGAAAGAGTGCTTTGGACACACTCGCCAGGATGATGAGGGTCGCCGCCGAAATTGCAAAGGATGGAGCTAACAACCACAAACGAGGTTGATCGCTCGGATCCAGAGACAACAGTCGATAAAAGCCTCTTTTCATAGCCGTGGTTGCTCCCACCTACTCCACAACCGTGGCGGTGCCGTTGGCCAACCAGGTCCCAAAAAATTGCTGAATCTGCAAGACCGCCTTTTCGTTCTTGATGAAGACGAAATGCCCATCGGCGTTCGCGTCATTGGCGCCGGGATCGTCCACGAGGGGGTTGCTATGTTCCACCACCGCGTGGGTCACGGTCTGGCCCGCTACCGTCCGATTGCCGGTAAGAGGCAGAGAAACCACGGATGTGGAACGAATTTCGGGGACCTGATTCATCTCGGTCACCGCCCCGGGCTCTACCCCCAGATCGCCCCCGATTGAACTGGCCATCACCTCGATGGCTTCGGGCGGCGTGAAGGTATCCGCTCGACCATAGACATCCAGCACATTCGTACCCACCCCGCTTGGGGGATCCGCGAAGCGAACCCCATGCACCGCAGGATCCGTTTCATCGAAATAGTGTTGAATCAGATGCAGAACCGGATGATTGGCATCCATCTCCACTTCGTGGGCGGCGATTCGTATGGCCACCGAGGTATCGTAGGGCTGCGCCTTTCCAAGCATACTGTACACCAGAGAGCCCCCCGTCCCGCTCAGGGTCATCGCTCCAATGGTCGGCTCGTTGGGACCGCATAGAACACCACTGGCACCCCCCTGGGAATGTCCATGATAGCCCACCCGACTTGTGTCGAAACGAACCGGGCCAATGCTGCCGATATCCGCCTCGACGGCTTCCAGAAAGCGAATAAGGGCGTAGTTGTCGACCACCGCCTGGTAGTTATTTCCTCTGGCCGCCGGTGGATTCCGGTAGTTGTAGAATAAGGGCCCGGGTCCTTTATCGGCGCCAGCCCCCCCACGCCGGTTGCCATGCATGGGCTGGTCAAGACCGACTACCGCCATATGTTCCAACCCACCATCTACCGCAATCATGGAGAACGGCGCCGCCATAAATTGCAGACCCTTCCGGAAACTCCCATCGGTGCCATGGCCATACATCAACACCGGCCAACCCGTCGCCGGCATCGGGACCTTGGGAATCGATATGGCCATGCAAACCGTGTCCCAGCCCTGTATCACCGGCTCTCCGTTTTCAAAGACCAGATTCCCGCCGCTCTCCAGATAGGGGCGTTCACCGGCCTGGATGCGAGGTACCCGGAGCTGGGCATGGATCTCATGATACAGCGAAGAACCATTGGCGGGACAATCCCGCGGGTCCGACAATCCCTCCTGCCCCGCCAGGGTATTCTCCCAGTTGGGAGTCTTGCAGGGTGAGGTCCCGGCTTCACTGCATACAACGAACTCACCATTGAAGACATGAAACTCGGCTGCATCCTGCGCCCGCACCAGGCTTCGCAGGGCGGATGCGGTCCGATGGGGATCCTGGGTCGTAAATACGGTGGCAGCCACAATACGCTCTTTAGCTGGGCTCGGATGACTCGTAAGATAGCTTCGCAACGGCGCGTAGGCTTGCCAGGCCGCCGCAGCGCCCTCGGGCTCCTCGTCCCCCAGTAGTACGGCCAGATCATCCAGGGAGACCGGCGTTTCGGCCTCAGCTGCAGAGCCCTCCTCTACCAGGCTCCGCACCCCGTCGGTGATGATGACCGCGTAGGTCGTATCGCCCGCCAGGGGCTGCCCCCAGACGGGATGCAGTACCAGATGATTCGTACAGATATACTTATTACGCTTCGTCACGAAGCGAACAAAGAAGGGGGTCGTCTCCACCTGACCGGAATCCAGATTCACAACCACGACCGTCGGGTCGGCCCCATCCAGGCGCACGCTGTCGAGATCCACGGGGCGAGTAAAGCGAAAATAGATCGCCGGATTCACCGAAAAGCCCTCCATATCGGCGGAAATCCCGTCGACCAGGGCCCCGACGGTGTCGAAGCCCGCCAGGCCTGGACCCGGCCGGGGATGACGGCTGAGATCCACCCGCCCGTCCACAAGATGTACATTATTGGGGTATGGGATCGAATAGAAGCCATCGACCGACTGCGGGACCGCCATACGAGCCCCGAACGCCAACTCCTCTTCACCCTCGGGACAGGTCACCCCTTTGAACAATGCCTGGGTCAGCAGGACGCTGCCCGGCGCGCATTCACCATCGTTCAACGAACAGGCCAGACCGGCCAGACAGTCGCTCGTATCACTGCATGCCGCCCCCAGGTCGCCCGCATCTGCACTGGGTTCGGCACAATAGCCCCCCAGGGCCTGCAGGGCACAGAACAGCCCCCGGCGGCAGTCCATGGCCGCCGCACATTGTTCGCCGATCTCTCCGTCCCCTTCCGGCACGCAGAATCCCGCCCAGCCGCAATGCAGGCCCGGACTACATTCCTCGGTCAGCAGGCATTTTTCATTGGCCAGACCTTCGCCCGAGGGGCTGCAGATATTCGAGCCGCAGCTCAGACCATCACGGCAATCGTCGGTTTCCGTACAGGCCTCCCCAACGCCCACCCCGGCAAAGTAGGAATCGGACACATCGGGCACAACCGGCGCCGTCCCCGGATTGTTATATTCCGGACAGCCCCACAGCATCAATGCCGGCATCAGCACAGCGATAGCTCGTATTGGAGTTGGTTTCGTCATACTCACTAGTCTCCACCCAGAACCGCGTCCACCACGCTCAAAATAAACTCCGGCTGCATCTTCATGGCGATCCCGCCGCCATCGATTCGAAGTTCGTATAGATTCGCCTGTGGCACCTTCATACGAAGGGCCAGCGTCACATAGGTCTCTTCGCCCGATAATACGTCTTCCTTGAGCTGTTTCGTAAAGGTGCTGGTCCCATCCACATCAAAGCGTTGCGGCGTCTCCTCGTTTTGCCCCATGGTCGCGATCTTCTCCAGGTAGGCATGTTTCAGCACGAGGGCCTCGTCCCCATCTTCATTCCGAAGAAATAGCCCAAACTCTTCCACAAGCCCGGTCACCACCTTCCGTACACCGGCCTCATCCTGGAACAACTCCATCACCATGATCTGCAACCGGATCTGCACAATCGCATCGGGGGTCAATGAGGCCAGATTCTTGGTCAACTCGGCCGACTGCTCATCGTCCAGCAGCAGCAGATCGATTGAGGCTTCAAACAACATGCCGAAATAGCCCTGACACTTGGTGGCGCAGTTCGAGGTTCCGGTGCAGTTGGTTACGGTGACCACCAGATTGGTGACCCGATCGTCCTCACCGAACTCCGCCAGAACAAAGGACTTCGCACACTCGCCTGTGGCGTTCATAGCCCCCTGTAGATGGGCAAAGGTGCCCTGCTCAAGGGTGGTTGGAAAGCCCGGGATCTCGGCCATCTCTTCCGGAGACAGGCCCGTCAATTCATCCACATGTGGCCAGTCCAGCTCCTCGTCGACCTCCGGAATGAACTCCCCCCCGAAGGTATATTCAAAGGCCGACTGTACAAAGGCACAGCCGAGAAGCAGAACCACAAGCAGGGTGGCGGTAGTATGGAATCGTCGTCGCATCAGTAGGAAAATCCAAGTTCAGCATTCAGATTTACTTGCACCGTATTTCGGAACAAGCTCTCCGGCCCGATCCCGAACGGGGTCAGGACCTCCAGATTGAAATGTAGGGCATCCGCCACACCGTAACGCGTCTTCATGATGAAAATATCGTTATTGCCAAAGGAGAAGTCGAACAGATCGGCGAAGGACTGGGCCGTACGCCGTTGGTAGGTGGCCAGGAACTGCAAACGACCCAGATGGGGCACCTCCAGATGAACGAACAGATTCTTATCGTTCTCGGAATCGTTGACTTCCAATCCGATGGCCAGGGCCAGATAGTGGGAGACGCGCCAGCTGCCCTCCACGTACAGACCGTTGATCATCGGCCCCGACGGGTCTCGCCCCAGCACCTTCTGCAACTTGGTCTGGTTGGCGATATCGACACTGCTCGTCTGCTTGCTACTGAGATATTGCACCCGCTGGATCTCGTAGAGAGTGTCGAAATAGGCGGGCACATAATTGGGATCATGGCGCCGATACTCGACCCGGAACCGCAGCGCATGCACCGGATTAATCCCAAGATTATGCCGGAAGAGATTCCCGATGGTCAGACCGCTCGCCTTCACGCTCTTGGTGGGTACATCGGTCCACACCGGATTGGCCGGATCATCGGTCGGAAGCCCAGTGATCAAGGTCGAATGGTCGAAATACATCTTCCAATCGATCTCCCGACGGTCCAACAGCTTGAACTCCACATCAAAGCCGTAGCCAATGACGGAGCTGCCCAGATAGTCGGGCTGGAAGGTGGTCTGATCGATCTGGATCTCATTGAAACGACGCCCATCTCCATCCAGATCGTCTTCATCCAGGCGATTGCGCAGAGGAGCATCCAGATCCGCCGCCATAGAAAAACCCACCGAGAAGGATCGTAGGAAGTAGTTGCTCCGATCGATCACACTCAAGGGCTTCAAGAAGACCAGGCCGCCCAGAACATTGGGCCCGGTAATATCATTCACATAGGTCTCGATACCGCCATAGTCCATGAAGGCGTCGAACTGGGCGCTCACCCGCCGGGTGTTCAGATTGAGGTTCGGATTATAGCGCTTGAGCAGGGTTCCATGGCCGATGGAGTTGGCCGAAAACGAGTTGACCTCGAAAAAGAAGCGCTCTTCTTTCCCGCCCATCCGAATGTATTGGATGATGCGCGCGTAGTCGCTCGGCTCATCCCAGTCCTGACTTCGAATAGCCCCCAGATCATCCCAGCGTCGATCCGCCCGGGAATCCAGCAACTGGATCCGAACCGGTAGCCCAAAGCTCATGGTCAACGGTCCGCCCAATACCTCCCGGGTATGGTTGATCTCGGGTCGAAGGGATACATAGAACACCTCGCCCAGACGCTCCAGGCCCGTGACCAGCCCAAATCGGTTCTCCCATGGGACCAGTCCAATGGACCCCACCTTGGCCAACTCACCCTCCACAAAGGGGATGGGGCCAATCCTCTTCTTTACCGGCTCACCGTCTTTTTTGAGCGGCGTCCTGGTCTTCTTGGGGGCGACCATGACCGTATGCCCGCCAAACATCTGGCAACGTTGCTCGGCATCGGCGTCCAACTCCGGGGCCCCATCCTTGAAGGGACGTGGATTTTTCCGGTCCAGGATTTCGATCAAGCGACCATCGTCTGTAATGCACTTCTGTATACGAACCGTCTGGGTTTTCCCTTTGGGAACGACCTCCACCGTCGCCCCATCATCCGTAACGCTGCGCTGGACTTTTTCAACCGGTGCCGCCTCTTCCGTCGCCTTGGGATCCTCGACCTTCTTGGCCTCCTGGGCATCCGCGGAGTCCATCGGGCCGAAGCCCATAAGCCACAGCGCAGCCAGCATGACCCAGATCTGCGACCGGCCACGGCCAGACGCCCGCGGACGGACGACATATGAATTGCCCTGTGTTGGCAACGTTGGGATCCCCTATTCGATCAACAATGATTTCCGCCGTTGATTCTCCCCGAGGTGCAACCATTGTGCAACCCGCCGCGGCAACCCGATCCGCCATTTTGTCTACCGAAGACAGCCACAATACGATAGATTTTCTCTGGCTTTGTGCCCTGGGCGATGATAGGAAGCCGCTTCCGAATCGTAACGGGCGCGCGTACGAGCCCGTCGTCCGCCGGAGCCCTCCCCCCTCGAATATGAGTCTGGTCGATGTCCAAGCCCCAAGCCAAATATCGCAAAGATTACCGCCCGTCCGACTATCTCATCGACAGCGTCGAGCTGCGCTTCATCCTCGATGAAGACGCCACCATCGTTCGGACCCGCACCGAATACTACGCCAACCCCGAGGTCAACGAGGGTGGAGCCCCCCTGGCGTTGAACGGCACCGATCAAAACCTCCACTGGCTACGCCTCAACGGCGAGGAGCTCGAGGAGAGCGCCTATACGGTCGACGACGAGTTCCTGACCATCCACACCGTACCGACCCGTTTCACCCTCGAGATCGAGACCAGCATCAAACCCCAGGAAAACACCAGTTTGATGGGCCTCTACAAATCGAGCGGCACCTTCTGCACCCAATGTGAGGCGCAGGGCTTCCGCAAAATCACCTATTATCTCGACCGCCCCGATGTGATGACCCGTTTCACCACCATCATCGAAGGCGATAAGACCCGCTACCCGGTGCTCCTCTCCAACGGCAACCGGGTCGAGACCGGCGAGCTCGACAACAATCGCCATTGGGCCCGTTGGGAAGATCCCTTCAAGAAGGCCAGCTATCTCTTCGCCCTGGTGGCCGGCGACCTGGACGTCCTCAAGGACGACTACACCACCACCTCCGGCCGCAACGTCGACCTGGAGATCTACGTCGAAAAGGGCCACCTCGACAGCTGTGACCACGCCATGCGCTCTCTCAAGCGCTCCATGCGTTGGGACGAAGACAACTACGGCCGCGAATACGATCTCGACATCTACATGATCGTCGCCGTGTCCTTCTTCAATATGGGCGCCATGGAGAATAAGGGCCTGAACATCTTCAACACCAAATATGTCCTGGCCCGTAACGACACCGCCACCGACCAGGACTTCGAGAACGTCGAAGCGGTCATCGCCCACGAATACTTCCACAACTGGACCGGCAACCGGGTCACCCTGCGGGACTGGTTCCAGTTGACCCTCAAAGAGGGACTGACCATCTTCCGTGATCAGAGCTTCACCGCCGATATGACCCACCCGGCCGTCAAACGGATCCGCGACGTCCGCATCCTGCGCGCCAACCAGTTCCCCGAAGACGCCGGCCCCATGGCCCACCCGATCCGTCCCGATTCCTATATCGAGATGAACAACTTCTACACCAGCACGGTGTACAATAAGGGCTCCGAGATCATCCGAATGATGAACACCATGCTCGGCCCAGAAGCCTACCGCAAAGGTATGGACCTCTATTTCGAGCGTCACGATGGCCAGGCCGTCACCTGTGAAGACTATGTCCGCGCCCTCGAAGACGCCAACGGCGCCGACTTCGCACAGATCCGCAGCTGGTATTCCCAGGCCGGTACCCCCACTCTCTCGGGCTTTGGCAGCTACGATGCCGCCCAACAGAGCTACACCCTGACCCTGCGCCAGGCCTGCGCCCCCACCCCGGGGCAGACCGAAAAGGCCCCCTTCCTGATGTCCATCGCCGTCGGGCTCCTCGACAGCGACGGCAACGATATGCCGCTGCAGTTGGCGGGCGACGATAGCGCCGCGGTCACCACCCGGGTGCTGCGCTTTACCGACACCGAACAGAGCTTCACCTTTGTGAATGTGCCCGAAAAGCCGGTCCCCTCCGTGCTCCGCAACTTCTCGGCTCCGGTAAACCTGAACATGGAGCAGAGCCAGGAGGACCTCCTCTTCCTCTTCAGCCATGACAGCGACAATTTCAACCGCTGGGAAGCCGGCCAGGTCCTCGCCCTGAAGACCATCTTCCGCCTGGTGAACGACCGCCAGGCCGGACGCCCAATGGAACTCGAAGACAGCTTCGTCGACGCCTTCGGAGCCATCCTCACCGACCGCTCCCTCGACAAACAGCTGGCCGCCATGGCCCTCACCCTGCCCGACGAACAATACCTGGTCGAACGGATGGACGAAGTCGATGTGGACGGTCTATTCGAGGCCCGCGAGTTCATCTACACAACGCTGGCGCGAGAACTCAAAGACGACTTCCAGGCCGTATACGAAGAAAATCGCAGCGACGAGCCCTACGCCCTCGACCGCACATCTATCGGCCGCCGCACTCTGAAGAATCTGGCCCTGAGCGTCCTCTCCCGGCTCGACGATCCGGCCATCAACAGCCGCTGCCTCGAGCAATATAAGGCCGCCGACAATATGACCGATGGACTGGCCGCGACCAGCATTCTGGCCCATACGGACGGTCCCGAACGGGAGCAGGCCCTGGGCGCGTTCTACGCCAAGTGGAAAGACGACGCCCTGGTCACCGACAAATGGTTCGCCATCCAGGCCATATCCCGTCGCAGCAGCTGCCTGAACGATGTGATTGAGCTCACCAGCCACCCGGACTTCGATACGTCCAACCCGAATCGCTTCCGCTCCCTGGTGGGCACCTTCGCCATGTTGAATCACTCGGCCTTCCATGACGTGACCGGAGCGGGGTACCGCTTTGTGGCCGACCATGTGATCGGCCTGGATCCAAAAAATCCCCAGGTGGCCGCCCGCCTGGTCCGGGTCTTCAATCGCTACACCAAATACGACCCCAATCGTAAGGGCTTGATGAAGGCCGAACTCGAGCGGATCCTGGCGGTCGACGGCCTCAGTAAAGACGTCTACGAGATCGTCTCCAAAGCCCTGGCCTGAGGGCTTTTCCAGGGGCAGAGAAAACGTCGAGGATGACGGATTGGACCGAAGTGATCTATCCTGGTCCGGTTCTTGCTTCCTCGTGTGTACGCATGGGGTACTTTACGCCCCACCGTCCACAAACTGCTCTGCCGGAAGTCGATGGTTCAGGTCCGACAAATCGATCGTAAAAAACGCAGGAAAGAGCGTGATGATCTCTTGTTGGAGGACCTCCGACGAGAGCAGCTCGGCCGTCTGCTGGTAGGGATCCCGGCCGAAGAGCGGATCCGCATTCATCCCTCCACCACGCCCAGCGAGCTGGGAAGCCTGATCGACCACCCCGGCCCACAGCGGCCCGCCCGTATGGATGTCCCCGGGGTCGAGAGTCGCCTATCGGGCTTTAACGCCCCGGTCCAGATGAAGAAACGCCGGTCGAGCAAAGAAGACAGCGACTGGGTCCATGAGATGGCCGGCCGCGGGGTGAAGGGCGGCGGCGAGTCCCTACCCTTTCTCGAACGACTCCAGGAGGCCTTCGGCGATCACGACATCTCCGACGTCCGAGCCCATGTGGGTGGTCGGGCCAAAGAAGCCGGCAAAGCCATCGGGGCCCGGGCCTACGCCTCCGGCAACGACATCGCCTTCAACGAGGCGCCCGATCTCCACACCGCAGCCCACGAGGCAGCCCATATCGTCCAGCAACGCCAGGGGGTCAACCTGGACGGCGGCGTGGGGAGTGTGGGCGATCGCTACGAACAACACGCCGACGCGGTCGCCGACGCCGTAGTAGCTGGCCGCAATGTGCAGACCATGCTCGGTAGCCCGACCCAGGCCACCAGCCTCAGCCGCCCGGGCGTACAACGGGCACATGCACGATCCGCTCCAGTTCCCGCCTCTAAACTTGCGGAGGTTATGCAGGCGGTTAATTATTCGAAAGTCATGCTGCGCCGGGCCATTCGTGAGCTGAATCGCCCCGACCGAGATCATAACGTCTACAAACTTTATTTCGATGCCAGCTACTCACCCAGTAACCCTGACAGTCAAGCCCGCTACATCAGAATACTCACCAAGTACCGTCAGTTTCTCCAGGACCTAGATAACGGTGCGGTCACATACAAAGCCGTTTTTTATGACCCGACTACAGACGAAGACGGGAATGTCGACGACCATTGGGGTACCTATGGGGAGACGAGGTCGGGTAGCGATGGCACACCTGGGGATGATGGCCTTGTAATTTACATAAACTTCAGCGGCATTTGGAAAACAGCCTCAAAGTGGGAAAGATCGGGCTTCATCATCCACGAGTTCTCCCATGAGTATGGCGTCGACGATCAAAATCATGACGCAGACGAATGGAATGAAGGCTATACCTACTCCAACTGCTTCGAATACGCTAAGTACAACCCAGAACTGGCGGAAGACAATAGTAACAATTACTCCCTGTTCGCAGAGCACTGCCTGGCTGAAGATTTAAACCAGACCGAAGCCTCAGACCTGGAAGATGGCGGCGCGGGATATGGTTCCAATTTTGGTCATGTTTATTTGGACGTTACGGATAACGGCGACGGCACCAAAACTGTGAAAGGCACCTGGCCGTGGGATTATGACGCGGATACCCGCCACCGCGACGGGGATCTACACGACAACGAAGGATATATTGGCGGTTTTCAGGGGACTGCAAAAGGTGACGGCAAAATCCACTACACCTGGGTACAAGTAAATGAAAACGACAACACCGATATCCGAACCGGCTCCGGCACATTTAATATTCTGCGAAACGGCCAAATGCTCACTGGCCCCTGGACCCAACAAAAGATGGCCAAAAGCGGCAAGCGCGGCATCCTCCTCGGGGAAGGGACCAGTAGTGCCGACGTAAAGAAGCTACAAGAAGGTCTCAACGCGCTTGGTCATAATTCTGGCACGCCCGATGGACATTTCGGCTCCAATACCAAGGCGGCTGTAAAGGCCTTACAGTCTGATACCACTGTACAGACGCTGCATGGCCTGGCTGTTGATGGAGTTGTAGGCGACAACACCATGGTCGCCTACAACGACCTGCTCCTACAGAAAGGGCTCGACCAATACTGCATCAACCAGGGAAATCTGGTCTCCTCTGGAAATTGGACGCTCGTTGTTCAGACGAAAGAAGACGGCATGGCCACCGCCTCCGAGGAGGGCGTCCAGGCCGCAGCCGCCAAGGGTATCGAAGGCTCCGGCGGCAAGCTCCCCTACCTCGACACGATTCAGGCCTCTTTCGGTAAGCACGATGTAACAGGCGTCCAGGCCCACACCGGTGGTAAAGCCGCCGACGCCGGCAAGGCCATCGGCGCCAAGGCCTATGCCTCGGGCAACGACGTAGCCTTCGCGGGCTCGGCCGATCTCCATACGACAGCCCACGAGGCCGCCCATATCGTCCAACAACGGGCGGGGGTATCTCTTAAGGGCGGAGTCGGCCAGGTCGGCGACAAATACGAACAACACGCCGACGCCGTGGCCGACGCGGTCGTCGCGGGCAAGAGCGCCGAAGGCCTCCTCGACACCATGGCCGGCAGTGGGAAGAGCGAAGCCGCCACCCAAAAATCTGTCCAACGCACGCCCACATTCTCGGGCAGCGGAAACAACATCTATGTATCCGGTCTCGAAGAGGGTGAATCGGCTCCACGGGGCGTGACGGTTATACCGACCAATGCAGAACTGGAAACCGAACGCCAGGAAAAGATCGCCGAGTTGGACACACTCTTTGAGCAATTTCGTTCTCTACCGGAAGAAGTTCGGACCGCCTTACAAAGCAATGACGGTACGGGAGGTTACTATTTCCGCGACGAAGCTCGACAAGATGACCGTTTAGCCGACTTCAGCAACCGCGTCCCTAATTCACCCGACGGCGTGTTGATTATGCGTGGCGTCATCGAACTCGGTGCTCAGCTGGCCACTGAATTGCAAAATCCGACGGCCGATCCTGGCGTCCCGGTGGAAGTCCAGGAAGCTATTCGGGATCTCAGAAGATCGCACCGGCAAATGACTACAAGCCTGCAGATGGCAACGGACCGACTAAAATTCTACCAGGGCCTTCATAGCCCGAAGGACATCACCGACTTCTGGATGTCGAGAATAGCGGACGTCATGGGTGGAGCCACCCTACCCCCCGTTGCAATGATTCATTCGGCTCAGGCCCGGCTGGATGATTTCGAGAACGCTCTAGACGGCACATCCATCGGCTTGATCCATACTAATAGCGTCCTCGCCAACATTCGCGTTCACGACTTCGTCAACGCTATGAATCTTTACATCGAGGCCTTCGACGGAGGTATCGATAACGCCGTCTTCGTACTGGATGTTACCAAGGAAGTCTCTTTCGCCGTTGTTGCCGCCTACCTCACCCGCGGGGCGAGCGCCAAATTACAGGTCGCCAGCTGGGGTGGAAAGCTTCTAATCGGCACCGGGATAAAGATGGGTATCACGGCGGCAGACAACACGGCCAAACAACTGATATTAGGTAAAGACTTCAGCATGGGTGAGCTGGCTACTGCGGTCGCGAAAACCGGCGCGACCAGTTTGATCGCCGGTGTAGGCGGTGGAGTAATATCTAAAAGGGTAGCGCCGTACGTTACGTCACGACTAGGCGGGCTCGTCACTAATGCGGCCGTCGAAGCTGTTTTGAACGACAGCTTTAAGTCCGTGTTTGCTGAGGCCTTCAGCATGACCTGGGACCTAATGACCAAAAAGGACACGGCCCCTCAAAACGCCGAAGAGTTTTTCGGACGCCTGGCCGTCGCTTTACTGGTTGGCAGCGTAGAAGGCACGCTGATGTGGGATGCTGAGAACCTCTCTGGACTCCGTGGCCATGCACTGGGCAAGCAACTGGCCGTAATCGAAGGTGGATCTGAGTTTGCCAAGCAACTGCTGATGGAAGGAACAAAACGGGCCGCGCGAGCGCCCAGCGCCGACGAGGGAGCCACCCAACGTAAAGAATCTGGCGGGAGCGCACCTGAGGGTCCGGAAGTACAACGACTTGCCGACATGGGCGTGGCCGGCACCGGCGGGTCCCTCCCCCATCTGGACACCATCCAGGAGTCCTTCGGTAAGCACGATGTAACGGGCGTACAAGCACATACCGGTGGCGCCGCCGGTGATGCAGCCAAGCAAATCGGCGCCAAGGCGTATGCGACGGGCAACGACGTAGCCTTCGCAGGTTCCACCGACCTACACACTGCAGCCCACGAAGCGGCTCATGTGGTGCAGCAACGAGCCGGTGTCGCTCTGAAAGGCGGAGTCGGTGAGAGCGGCGACAAATACGAACAACACGCCGACGCCGTGGCCGATCTCGTCGTCCAGGGCAAATCCGCCGAGGGCGAGCTGGACAAAATGGCCGGCAGCGGTGCCAGCGAGCCTGCCACCCAGCGGGTAGTACAAAAGGAAGGCGTCGGCCCCGAGCATGTAGAGGGAGCAGATACCGAAAAGTCCGAATGGGAAACCTCCGGAAACCTCCGCGGAAGTCCCCTACCCCCGGTACGAAGCAAGACCCCACCGAACACCGCCGTGGTGGAAGATGGGGCGACCTACGCGGTCCGGATCGCCGGGGCCGAGCTCATAAAGGCAGGGCAGAAACAACGCGCCGAAGGCATGCTCGACAAGAATAGGAACGTCACCGACTTCCGGTATTTCTTCGCCAAGGTCTACGAGATCGTCAGCAAAAACGAAGTAAAGCTCACCAAGGGCGCTAACTTCTATTATCCCTCGTATGTGGCCGCCTGCATCCTGTATTTCGAGAAGCTGTACGAAGACAACTTCAACGCCTACGAGGACGGCGGCCATGTAGAAGCCCATTGGAAAGAGGCCTTCGAGACCTGCGCCACGATGAAAGAAGTGAACGAAGCGGCCAGTTTAGCTGGCCAGGTGCCGGGAATACCGCTTCTCGGTGCAACGGCCGCTGGAGCCCGGGTGCTGGCAGCGGTTCGTTCGCTGGTCGTCTCCATGCAGGCCCATATCCGTTACGATCTGCCGCGCGCCGAGGCCTGGGTCTTCAACAGCTATTACGCCCATATGCCTGGGGTTTCCATCGGCGACTTCAAGAAAGACTTCATGGCGATGGGACCCGTCTTCGATGCCGCCACCACCGAGATGCTTCCCATTATGGCCCAACGGCTCGGATTGCCGGTGGACTGGACCCCACAGATGGTCATGGACATCGCCATGACCCACGTCCTGGACGCCGATATGGCGTCGGAGCGGGCCGACACCTGGTCTAGAGCCGAGGCTCTGGTCGACGAAGGCCTTACGGGTAAGGGACCGTATGTGACGGATGAATCCGGTGATGCGGCTACGCTCTCGGGGGACGCCACCAAACAAGACAATATGAGCTCCCTCGGCAAGATCCACGACAAGACCCTGCATCCCAGCATGGACAGTAGCCGCGAGGTGATGGACGACGACGCGGCCCGAGAAGCCGCCCGGGTTCCCTATGGAGAGCTCAGCCGCAAGAGCGCATCCGAACGGGTTCGCATGATCCACGGGATGCTTCGAGGCAGTACCGGTGATGATGACGAGATCCGCATCCAGGACGTCCTCTGGGCCTCGGCCCATGCAGGCGATCTGGAGATCGTCGTCAACGCATCGGGTGGTGCCTATGTGATAATGAACAAGACCGACGGTAAAGAAGCCACAAGCCTGCGCTCTTTCTTCCGCAACAACTACTACAAGATCGCCGGCACATTCGATCTCAGCGCCATCGTCAACAAATGTTGCGATGGTGGCAGCGAATGGGAAGAAGAGATGATCGCCGATATCTTCGATGCCCGCCCCAGCCTGGCACAGTTCCTGGTCAAAAACTGCGGCGGCAACGAGTACACCGGCTATGTCCACCTGGCCGAGACCCTCGACGGCGCAGATTGGGACCGGGTCCGCAAGGTCATGGCAAAACACGCCTATTCACAGTTCGCCGTCTCAAGCCGCATTCGGATCATCAATTGGCTCTGCGACGGGATCACCCCGACCTGGGCCGAAATCGAGATCTTTGTTATCCTTAGGAAGGCGTCGGTCAGCGATTTCAAAAGCATCGTGAACTTTCTCGGCTACAACCGGATTGCCGGTGAACTCGACGGCCCCCTTCGCGCCATGTTCGCGCAAATGGCCAAATCAAGCGGTGTGCGGGGTGCCGCTGGTGGAGCAGGGGCGGCGGTCTTCCGCAAAGAAGACGGCCCCGGCGCGCCCTCGGGTGATTGGGTCCAGGCCGTGGCGACCGACGGTGTGAAGGGCTCCGGCGGATCCCTACCCTACCTGGGCAAGATCCAGGCCTCTTTCGGCAAGCACGATGTCACGGGCGTACAAGCACATACCGGCGGCAAAGCCGGTGATGCAGCCAAGCAAATCGGCGCCAAGGCCTATGCCTCGGGCAACGACGTAGCCTTCGCAGGTTCCACCGACCTACATACGGCCGCCCACGAGGCCGCCCATATCGTCCAGCAACGGGCGGGGGTATCTCTCAAAGGCGGAGTCGGTGAAAGCGGCGACAAATACGAACAACACGCAGATGCGGTGGCCGATCTCGTCGTCCAGGGCAAATCCGCCGAGGGCCTCCTCGACACCATGGCCGGCAGCGGTGCCAGCGAGCCGGCCACCCAACGTGCCGTACAGAAAGATCCCGATGGCAACACCAGAGCCGCACCGGCCAATAAGTATCAACGTATACAGTCGATGTTGGCCGGGTATACCGAAGGCGATCCCAGCCTTGGCCCGCTCGGACTTACTGAAGCCTTTGTCAGCAACGACGTAAAGGTCCCCGAGAAAGTAAAGTTTGGCCCGGCCTCGGTGATGACGAAAGTCGTACGATATGACGAAGGGGTCGCCAAAGCCCGACAGGCGTTTGCGACCACTGGTGCAGAAAAGCACTTCTATAAGTTCGGCTTCCTGGGATTCGCACGAGAAACGGCGCAAGCCTCTCTTACAACCCATATGCTCGGCTCCTACACTACCCATATAGCTTATACCCCCAGTGGTAAGATCCTCTTCGCGGTGCAGAACTCCACCAGCCGTCAGTCTGGAACGCGAAACCCGGTCACTGGCGAAGGGGCGGCCGAGAATAAAAGTCGCGCCGAGAGCGACTGGTTCGGCACCATTCACCAACTTTATTATTGGGAAGAAGACCCGCCCGCCGCCACGAGGGGTGCTGCTGCTGCTACCGGTGGCGCAGCGGCTGCCGCCACCCAGCGCGCCGTCCAACGCAAAGACAGCAAGGCAGACGATGCGACAAAGAAATTCTGGTTCAAAAAACTGCTGGGGCTGACGTCAAAGATTGAAAAGAAGAAAAGATTCTATCGAGGGGAAGCGAACGTCCACCAATCGGAAACCAAGCGCGGCGGGCCCACGGAAGATGCACATCGTGATTTCGCAAAGGCATATTCCTCGCTCTATAACTATTCATGCACCATTGAGACGCGCATTACGAATAACGTCCTTGAAGTAAGCAAGAACGGAACGCCGACAGCCGACGCCAGCAGAATTGAACATCTTTTCTATGCTCGGCATTCGGGTATCGGAGCCATGCAGGCCGACGAAGACAATAAGATGGCCAGGCTCTATCGGAACCATCAATGGGAGCGAGACACGGCCCAGGACGCCGAGGTGGCAGCTAGAGCCGCACAAGGAATTCTAATCGATTCGGCGGTAATGGTCCTTGAAGGCGGCCTATTAGCAGCAGGCGTCCCCGAAGACGTTGCCGGCAGTATTGCTACGGGTTTCAAGGTCTATCTTGAGACCGCGAAGACGGTTGTTGGCGACCGCCTTATTCTTCAGGGGAAATCAACTAGCCCGGAAGAAGCCAAGACAATCTTCCTTGCATACCTGCTCAAAGAATCGCTGGACGCCATTAACGACAAGATAGTGGGTCAATTCCTCGAAACCGAGATCGCCCAGGTGCTCGTAAAGCAGTTCGGCGCTACGGCCCCGGTTGATATCATCAAGGATACCATCGACAGAGCGATGATTAAGGCGAATCCACCAACCTTGACTCCATCTCCCGATGCTATCGCAAAAGCCTACAAAGCAGCCGTCACCGCAAAGTCATTAAAAACACAGGCAATATTGGAAGGCGGTTGGGATAACCCCGATTTCATGGAAAACGTGGCAACCACGTCGCTCGCGATCATGGGACACGTGGTCAAAGCGCGCGCCAAGAAAGGTAAATTCAAACTGCAGAAAAAAGAGCGCGATGGTGAGAAAGTCAAAGATGCCGATGAGCTTCAGGCCGCAGCCGCCATGGGTGTGGAAGGCTCTGGCGGGTCCCTCCCCCATCTCGGAAAAATCCAGGCCTCCTTCGGCAAGCACGATGTAACGGGCGTCCAGGCCCATACCGGTGGCAAAGCCGCCGACGCCAGCAAGGCCATCGGCGCCAAGGCCTACGCCTCGGGCAACGATGTGGCCTTCGCGGGCTCAGCCGATCTCCACACCGCAGCCCACGAGGCCGCGCATGTGGTGCAGCAACGGGCGGGTGTCGCTCTTAAAGGCGGAGTCGGTGAGGTCGGCGACAAATACGAGCAACACGCCGACGCCGTGGCCGATCTGGTCGTCCAGGGCAAATCCGCCGAGGGCCTCTTAGACTCCATGGCCGGTAGCGGTGCCAGCGAGCCCGCGCAACGCAAAGAAGTCCAAAAGGTCGAAAACGCCGAGACCGCCGCCGAACAAGAAACCGCATCGGCCTCACAAGAAAGGGTAATCCTTGACTCGCCCGCTGGAAGTCTCGCAGAAATCGTGGCCAAAAATAATTACGCCCGTGATGGTTTGGCAAGGATCTCAATCCTGGGAAGAACAGTTAAAACGTTTCGGACCGATGCCGCACACGATCCAGCCAACATTCTCTGGTTTCGTGAGGTCGTGGGACCTGGCAAGAGTGGCAAACAATATGGTTTTTACAAGAAAGACGGCGAAAAAGACGGCGTGAAATACGGGGCCGGCAGCTACCACGGTCCAAGTGAGGACGAGGTCGGTCCGGTATGCGGTCGTACATCCGAGGGTGGGGCCATCTTCGACCCATTACAGTCGGTGGGGCATATCCGTACAGACGTGGTCGATTGGTTCATTGGAGACAAAGAGAAATTTAAAGCAAATCTCCTTCCAAAAATCA